>CAYVUV010000093.1:0-84898 GCA_964455095.1 uncultured Binatia bacterium (SeqCode) | reverse complement strand
ATCATCGGCCGGATGACGATCTGATCGGCGATCGCGATCGGACGCTTCTGGATCTTGTGCATGCCGAGGATGGCGCTCTGCGGCGGGTTGAGGATCGGTGTCGAGAGCAGCGAGCCGTAGACGCCGCCGTTGGAGATGGTGAACGTGCCGCCGCTCAGGTCGTCGATGCTGAGCTTGTTGTCGCGCGCCAGCCCGGCGAGTCGTTCGATGCCGCGCTCGATGCCGGCCACCGACAGCTCGTCGGCGCGGTGCAGCACGGGGACCACGAGGCCGCGTTCGGTGCTGACGGCGACGCCGAGATGCACGTGTTGGTGGTAGACGATGTCGGTGCCGTCGATGCGCGCGTTGACCAGCGGCAGGTCGCGCAGCGCGGCAATGCAGGCGCGGGCGAAGAACGACATGAAGCCGAGCCCGACACCGTGCACCTCGGCGAAGCGCGCCTTGTGGCGCGCGCGCAGTTCCAGGATGGCGCTCATGTCGACTTCGTTGAACGTCGTCAGGATGGCGGCCGTGCGCTGTGCTTCGCGTAGGCGCTCGGCGATGCGCTGGCGCAACCGGCTCATCGGCACGCGCTCTTCCTCGGCACCGGGGGCGGGCGTCGGCGCCGGCGCCTTGGCGACCGGCGCCGCGGTTGGCTCCGCCGGCGCCGCCGGAGCCGGCGCGGGCGGCGGTGCGCTCTCCAGGTGGGTGAGCACATCGCCCTTGGTCAGGCGCCCGCCGCGGCCGCTGCCCTGGATGCGGGCGGGATCGAGGCCGTGCTCTTCGACCAGCCGGCGCACGGCCGGGCTGAGCCCCTCGGTCGCTGCCGCCGGCGGCGCGGCCGGTGCGGGTGGTGCGGCGGGCGCCGCGGCCGCTGCGACTGCCTGTGGGGTGGCTGTCGCCCGTTTTCCGTCGCCGGGCGCGACGCGCGCGACGACGTCGCCGACGTGCACGGTGGAGCCCTCGGGTGTGAGGATCGAGAGCACCCCGGCGTTCGGCGCCGGGATCTCGACGCTCGCCTTGTCGGTCTCGAGCTCGAAGAGCGGTTCGTCGACCGCGACGGCGTCGCCGTCGGCCTTGATCCAGCGAACGATGACGCCCTCGGTGATCGACTCACCGAGGGCGGGGATTGCGACGTCAACGGCCATGTGACTTCCTCAGCGCGCGGTCGATGATGGCGGCCTGCTCCTTCTGGTGCAGCTTGTAGGAGCCGGTGGCCGGGCTGGCCGCTTCGTCGCGGCCGACGTAGCCCAGGATGCGGCCGTCGGTAATCGGGGAGAGGCGGGGCAGGATGAAGTGCCAGGCGCCCATGTTCCAGGGCTCTTCCTGGACCCATTCGATCTCCGCCGTCGTCGGGAACGCCGCCAGCGCGGCGCGGATCTCGGCGGCCGGAAACGGGTAGAGCTGTTCGACGCGGACGATGGCGATGTCGCCGATCTCGCGCTCGCGCCGCGCGACGAGCAGGTCGTAGTAGACCTTGCCGCTGCACAGCAGCACGCGCCGCACCGCGTCGCCGGCGAGCGCTTCGCCCTCCGGCAACACCGGGTGGAACGTATCCTCGGTGAAGTCGCTGAGGGTCGACACGGCCAACTTGTGGCGCAGCAGGCTCTTCGGGCTCATGACCACCAGCGGCTTGCGGAACGAGCGGTGGATCTGGCGGCGCAGGGCGTGGAACAGCTGCGCCGGTGTCGTCATGTTGCAGACCTGCATGTTGTCGTCGGCGCACAGCTGCAGGTAGCGCTCGAGCCGCGCGCTGGAGTGCTCGGGTCCCTGGCCCTCGTAGCTGTGCGGCAGCAGCATGACCAGGCCGTTCATGCGCTGCCACTTCGACTCGGCCGACGAGATGAACTGGTCGATGGCGATTTGGGCGCCGTTGGCGAAGTCGCCGAACTGCGCCTCCCAGATCACCAGGTTGCGCGGGTCGGCGGAGCTGAAGCCGTATTCGAAGCCGAGGACCGCCGCTTCGGAGAGCATGCTGTCGATGACCAGGAACCAGCCCTGATCGTCGCTGAGGTGCTCGAGCGGCACGTAGCGCGCGTCCGTGCCGAGGCCGTGCAGGACGGCGTGGCGGTGGCTGAACGTACCGCGGCCGCTGTCCTGGCCGCTCAGGCGCACGTTGGTGCCCTCGAGCAGCAGCGAGCCGAAGGCCAGCATCTCGCCGCAGCCCCAGTCGATGCCCGTGCCGCCGTGCACCTGCGCGGCGCGCTCGGCGAGCAGCTTCAGCACCTTGGGATGGGCCTGGAAGTTGGCCGGTAATTGCTGCACGCGATCGACGATGCGGTGCAGGACCTCCGCCTGTACCGCGGTTCGGGCGCTCCAATCGTCGCCGGCCCAGGTCATGCCCTTCCACACACCGCCGAGCGCGAACACCTGTTGGCGCGGCTGGAAGTCGCGCGCGTAGTTGAGCGCGTCGTCGAAGATCTCGCGCAGCTCCGCCATGCCGCGCGCGACGTCGTCGGCGGTCAGCACGCCCTCGCGCACCAGGCGCGCGGCGTACAGATCGCGCACCGTCTGATGGGCGGCGATCTCGTGGTACATCACCGGTTGCGTGAAGGTCGGGTCGTCGGTCTCGTTGTGGCCGTGGCGGCGATAGCTGATCAGGTTGATGATGACGTCGACTTTGAACTGGTGCCGAAACGCCGTCGCCAGGCGCGCCGCGTGCACCGCCGCCTCGGGGTCGTCGCCGTTGACGTGGAAGACCGGCGCCTGAATGACCTTGGCGATGTCGCTGGGGTAGCGCGTGAAGCGGTAGTCGCGTGGCGAGGTGGTGAAGCCGATCTGGTTGTCGACGATGATGTGGATCGTGCCGCCGGTGCGGTAGGCGCCGAGCTCGGACAGCGACAGCGTCTCGGCGACGATGCCCTGCCCGGTGAAGGCGGCGTCGCCGTGGATGAGCAGCGGGACCACCTGACTGCGTTCGAGGTCGCGGCGATAGCGCTGCTTGGCGCGCACGATGCCCTCGACCACCGGGTCGACGGCCTCGAGGTGGCTGGGGTTGGAGAGCAGTGAGATGTGTACCGTGCGGCCGCCGCGCGTGGTGTGATCGCGGGCGTAGCCGAGGTGGTACTTGACGTCGCCGTCGCCCTGCACGTCGGCGCGCAGGAAGGCGCCTTCGAACTCGGCGAAGATCATCTCGTAGGGTTTGCGCAGCGTGTTGGCGAGCACGTTCAGGCGGCCGCGGTGCGGCATGCCCATGACGATTTCCTCGACGCCTGCGCCGCCGGCCTCTTCGATCATGACGTCGAGCATCGGGATCAGCGACTCGCTGCCTTCGAGCGAGAAGCGCTTCTGGCCGACGTACTTGGTGTGCAGAAACTCCTCGAACCCGGTGGCGGCGATCAAGCGCGAGAGAATGTACTTGCGGTCGTCGACGCCGAGCGCCGGGCGATTGAGCGCCGGCTCCATGCGCTCCTGCAACCAGTCGCGCTGCGTCTTGTCCGAGATGTACATGTACTCGACGCCGATGGTGCCGCAGTAGGTGGCGCGCAGCAGGTCGATCAGCTCGCGCAGCGAGGCGCGCTGGCGGCCTTTGAAGCTCGGGCAGTCGACCACGCGGTTTAAATCGGCGTCGGCGAAACCGAACTCGCTCAAGGCCAACAGGGGATGGTCGGTGGGATTGTGGCCGAGCGGGTCGAGGTCGGCGACGAGATGGCCGAGCTCGCGATACGAGTGGATCAGATCGAAGACGCCGATGGTGGCTTCGACCGGGCGCGCCGCGGTCAAGGCGTGGCCGTTGGCGCCGAGCTCGAAGCCGGCGAAGAAACGCGCCCAGTCCGTCCCCACCGACTGCGGATCGCGGGCGTACTCCTGGTAGAGCCGATCGACGTAGTCCGGATTGGTGCGAAGAATGAGGTCGAGATCAGTGCCCTTGCCGCGGTCGCGCATAGGCGCACCATAGCAAGCTCTGCCAGCCAAATCAGCCGCCCGCGTCCACCCCCCGCGTTGACTTCGAAGTGATGATGCTCTTACGGTAACAGGGTGAATGCGATCCAGCCCGTCCGGGGCAGCGGGCCGTGCGCGAGCATGCCGCGGCCAGCAGGGGCCGCCCCTGCCGCGCGCTCGTGTACCTCCGACCGCAGCTCGTTGATGAACGTCGGCCGCCGCGTCGACTACGCGATCCGCGCCCTCGCCTACCTGGCGGGGCAGGCGCCGGATCGCGTCGTGCCGCGGGCCGAGATCGAAGCGCGCCAGGGTATTCCGCGCCATTTCCTGTCCAAGATCCTGCGCGCCCTGGTCGCGGCGCAGTTCCTCGAGTCGGTTCCCGGCGCGCGCGGCGGCTTTCGCCTGCGGCGGCCGGCGGCAGAGGTCACGGTGCGGCACGTGTACGAGTGCTTCGAAGGCGAGCTCTGCCTGATCGAATGCGTCTACGACCAGGGGTCGTGCTGCTTCGCGTCGGTGTGCACGCAGATCGACGTCTGGCGCGGCGCGCAGCGGCGGCTGCTCGAGTACCTCGACGGCATCTCCATCGCCCAGCTCGCCGATGCCGAGGGGCTGATGCCGCGCCTGGTGCGCGCCAAGACCGCTGCCGCGCGCTGAGCCGGCGGGCGCGGTTTGCGGCGCGCCGCGAGACTGGTAGAGACGCGCCATGCACACCGCGGAGCTGCTCCGCGACGTGGTCGTTCTCCTCGCCGCCTCGCTGCCGATCGTCGCGATCTTCCAGCGCATCAAGGTGCCGGCGCTGGTCGGCTTCCTGGTCGCCGGCATGCTCATCGGGCCGACGGCCACCGGGCTGATCCGCTCGACCGAGACCGTCGACGCCCTGGCCGAGATCGGCGTCGTGCTGCTGCTGTTCGCCATCGGGCTCGACGTGTCGTTGGAGCAGCTGTCGCGCGTGCGGCGCGTCGTGCTCGGCGCCGGCAGCGTGCAGGTGCTGGCGACCATCGCGGCCGTGACCGGGTTGTGCACGCTGTGTGGCTACGCGCTGCCCGAGGCGGTGGTGCTCGGCTTCGTCGTCGCGCTGTCGAGCACGGTCATCGTGTTGAAGGTGCTGAACGACCGCGGCGAGCTCGACTCGCCGCACGGCCAGATCGCGCTCGGTGTACTGCTGTTCCAGGACTTCAGCGTCCTGCCCATGCTGCTGCTCCTGCCCCTGCTCAGCGCGCCGGACCGGATCAGCGTCGCCGGCATCGCGCTGGTGCTCGGCCAGGCCCTGCTCGTCATCGCCGCGGTGTTCACCGGCGCCCGTTTCGTGCTGCCGACGGTGCTGCACCAGGTGCTGCGCCTGCGCAACCGCGAGCTGCTGGTCGGCGTCGTGGTGTTGCTCTGCTTCGGCACCGCCTGGGTGACGGCGCAGCTCGGCGTTTCGCTCGCCATAGGCGCCTTCATCGCCGGCCTGGTGATCGCCGAGTCGGAGTACAGCCATCAGGTGGTGGCCGAGATCCTGCCGGTGCGCGACCTGCTCAACAGCGTCTTCTTCATTTCCATCGGCATGCTGCTCGATCTGCCGTTCCTGCTCGGCCATGTGCCGCTGCTCGTCGGCCTGGCGGTCGGGGCCATCGCGCTAAAGGCGGTCCTCGGCGGGCTGGCCGTGCTGCCGTTCCAGCCCGCCGCACGGGTGGCGGTCGCCGTCGGCATCATCCTCGCGCAAGTGGGCGAGTTCTCTTTCGTGCTGGGGCGCGAGGCGGCGGCGCTCGGCACGCTCAGCGCGGCGGCGTTTCAGATCTTTCTCGACGTCTCGGTGTTGACGATGCTGGTCAGCCCGTTCCTGGTCGCCGCGGCGCCGCGGCTGGCGCTGTGGCTGTTCAGCGGTCGCGAAGAGCCGCTGCCCGCGGTGGGGCCCGCGCTGACGGCGCACGTGGTGATCATCGGCTACGGGCTCAACGGACAGAACCTCTCGCGCGTCCTGCGCGCCACCGGCCTGGCGTATCGCATCCTCGACCTCAACGCCGAAAGCGTGCGCCGGGCCGCCGCGGCGGGCGAGCCGATCGCCTTCGGCGACGCGACGCGCGCCGTCGTGCTCGGTCACGTGCAGGCGGCCACGGCGGCGGTGATCGTGGTCGCCATCTCCGATCCGGTCGCCACCCGGCACATCGTCTCGGTGGCGCGCGAGGTCAATCCGAACGCCGCGCTGATCGTGCGCACGCGCTACGTGAACGAGATCGAGGAGCTCTACCGCCTCGGCGCCGACGAAGTGATTCCGGAGGAGTTCGAAACCTCGGTCGAGATCTTCGCGCGCGTGCTGCAGCGCATGTCGGTGCCGCCCAACGTCATCGACTTGCAAATCGACCTCATCCGCGGCGAGCGCTACGCCGCGCTGCGCGGCCTCGCCCTGCCGGCGGGGGGATTCGACGATCTCAGCGCCGTGCTCGCCGCCAGCACGACGGAGACGTATCTGCTGCTGTCGGGCAGCCCGGCGATCGGCGCCAGCCTGCGCGCTCTCGATCTGCGCCATGAGACCGGGGTGACGGTCATCGCAGTGGTGCGCCACGGGCATGCGATCGGCAACCCGCCACCCGAGTTCGAGCTGGCGGCCGGCGACGTGCTGGTCATGTTGGGCGCCCACGCCGAGCTGGCCGCGGCGCGCCGCCGCCTGGCACCGGCGGGCCGCGGCTAGCGCGCGCATCTACTCGGCACTTCCTGCCGTTTGGGAGGGCGACGCTCCCGCGGAGCCTTCTGCCACATTGAGGCGCACGGCTCGGCAGGAGCCTCGCCCTCCCGTTCGGAGAAGATCGGCAAAGCCCCTGACCGGGTGACCAAAATCCCACGCCCTCCGGACTGAAACGAACGACGGATCGACGCAGCCTGTTTTGGTCGGAAGCTCGCGCCGCGTTCGACAGAGCGGCCTCCGATTTGCTTAGCTGCCGGAAATGCCTTTTTCCCCGGTGCACCACACGACCTGTCGTGCACCCGTTGTGTTGCGCGCCGCCATCGCGTTCGCTGTGCTCTGTCTGCTCGGCGGCGCGACCGACGCCACAGCGGGTGAGACGACCAAGGTGCTGGTGCGGCGCGACGATCGCGCCGCGCAGGCGCGGGTCGAGCGCCGTGGCGGCCGCCTGGTGGCGGAGCGCGGCGTGTACCGCGTCTTCGCGCTCGACGCGTCGCGCGCCGAGCGCATTGCCGGCGCGGTGGCGCGGCCCGATTTCGACCGCATCGCGCTGCGCCGGCGCGACGTCGACACGCATCGCTCCGGCACCCAGGCGCGCGCGCAGGACGCCACCACCGCGCCGCGCCCGCTGGCGCTGGTGCAGTTCGCCGCGCCGCCGACCGATGCCGACCTGCGCGCCCTTGAAGAGTCGGGCGCGCGCATCGTCCAGGCGGTGCCGCAGAACGCGTTTCTCGTCTGGACCGGGGCCCAGGGCGGCGGCGCCGGCCTCAGCGATCGCAACGCGGGCGGGCAGGGCGTGCAGTATGTCGCGGAGTTCACGGCCGAGGACGCGCTCTCGCCAGCGCTCGACGCAGCGGCCGCCAGCAGCGCCCTAGTGCCGGTGACCGTCCAACTCTTTCGCCACGAGGGGGTCGAGACCGATCTGGCGCGCGTCACCGCGCTGGCGACGGACGTGCTGCGCGAGCCGTGGGAGGTCCTCGACGGGCGCTACGTCAACGTGCGCATCGCCGTGCGCGGCGCTGACCTCGCGGCGCTGGCGGCGATCGACGCGGTGGTCAACGTCGAGCCGTACCGCGCGCCGGAGCTGAACGGCGAGCGCCAGGGACAGATTCTCGCCGGCCAGCTGAACGCGCTCGGGCAGAGTCCGACCGGCCCTGGCTATCTGGCGTGGCTGGCGGGCAAGGGGATGTCCACCAACCCGGCGGACTACCCGATCGTCGCCATCGTCGACGACGGCGTCGACAACGGCACCACGCTGTCGCTCGCCACCGAGTTCTACCGCTTGGGCACGCCGGGGCTCGGCAGCCGTCTGGCCTTCGCCGTCAAGCCGCCGGGATCGTTCGGGCTCAGCCTGCTCGGCGAAGACGGACACGGCACGCTCAACGCGTCGATTGCCGGCGGATACAACACTGGTGTCGGCGCCCTGGTGGAAGACGCCGGCGGCTTCAACTTCGGCCTCGGCATCGCGCCGTATGGCCGCCTCGCCAACGTGCGCTTGTTCTCGCCCGACTTCGATCCCGGTTTCGGTGATGCGTCCATGGTCGCCGACTACTACACGCGCGGCGCGCGCATCAGCTCCAACTCGTGGGGCTCGAACGCTGCCGGCGCCTACACGACCGATTCGCAGGAGTACGACGCGCTGACGCGCGACGCGCTGCCGTCGACGCCCGGCAGTCAACCGCTGCTGTTTGTCTTTGCGGCCGGTAACCGCGGACCCGGCGCCGGCAGCATCGGCTCGCCGGCGACGGCGAAGAACGTGCTCAGCGTCGGGGCCAGCGAGACGGCGGACCCGGCGGCGTTGGCCGGCGACGGCTGTGGTGAAACGGGCCTGGGTGGCGACGATGCGCGCGACATGGCCGCGTTCTCGAGCCGCGGCCCGTGTGCCGACGGCCGCATCAAGCCCGACATCGTGGCGCCCGGAACCTTCATCAGCGGCGTCGCCTCGCGTCCGGTCTTCACCGGCAGCGGCGTCTGCGGCGCGCCGACCAACGACTTCGTCGCACCCGGCACCGACGCGTTGTTTCCCGCCGGCTCGCTGTACACATGGTCCTCGGGCACCAGCCACTCGACGCCGGCAATCGCCGGCTATGGCGCGCTGATCGGGGAGTTCCTCGCCCGCGTCTACGGGATCGCCTCGCCCAGCCCGGCGCTGCAGAAGGCGTACGTGATGCACAGCGGCCGCCATCTCGGCGGTGCGGGAGCGAACGACGACCTGCCGAGCCCGGCGCAGGGTTTCGGAATCGCCGACATGAACCTCGGCTTCGACAGCGCCGTGCCGCGCTTTCTGCACGACCAGGCGACGGTGCTCGGCGCGCCGGGTGAAGCGGTAACCTTCTATGGCACCGCCGCCGACCCGGCGCGGCCATTGCGCGTCGCGCTGGTGTGGACCGACGCTCCGGGCCCGTCCTTCGGCGCGGCGTACGTCAACGATCTCGATCTGCGCGTTGCCGTCGGCGGCGCGACGTATCTCGGCAATCACCTCACGCTGGGCCAGTCGCAGACCGGCGGCGTGCCGGATACGCGCAACAACGCCGAGCTGGTCGCGCGCTCGGTGGCTGGCTCTGGGCTGGTGACGATCGATGTCGAGGCGACGAATCTGCCCGGCGACGGGGTGCCGGGCAACGGCGACGCGACGGATCAGGACTTCGCCCTGGTGGCGTACAACTTCTCGCCCACCGTGCACGCCGGTGCCATCGCGGTCGACCGCGCCGTCTACACCTGCGCCGACAGCGTGCGCATCACGCTGGTCGACACCGATCTCGCCGGAGCTGGATCGGTCATCGTGCCGGTCAGCAGCACGACCGGTGACCTCGAGAACGTCGCATTGGCCGCCGTACCGCCGGGGGCGGGCGTGTTCTCGGCCACGATCGCTACGGCGACGACCGGCAGCAGCGGAGACGGGCTGCTGCGTGTGACCAATGCCGCCACGATCACCGTCACCTATGCCGACGCCAACGATGGCACGGGGAACCCGGCCAACCCGCAAGCCAGCGCGGCGATCGATTGCGCACCGCCGCAGGTGTCGAACGTGGCGGTGGAGGCGGTGACGTCGACCACGGCGCGCGTCGCGCTCGACACCAACGAAGCGACCACTGTGCTGGTGCGCTACGGCGCCACCTGCGCGGCGCTGACCGCCGAGCAGGCGTCGCCAGTGACGAGCGCGGCGCACGCGGTCGATCTCTCGGGCCTGCTGCAGCTGACCAACTACCGCTTCGCCGTGCAGGCCACCGACGTCGCCGGCAACACCGCGACCGACAACAACGGCGGCGCGTGTTACGCCTTCACCACCTTGGAGCAGGGCGACTACCTGACCGAGCAGTTCAACGGTCTCGACTTCGACCTGGCCTATCAGGCGCTGACGTTCACGCCCGACGGCTCCTCCGGCGGCTATTCGCTGTGCCGCGGCGCTGCAGCGCACTTCCCCACTGATCCCGCCGGCGGCACGGACCTCGCGCTCGGCCTGGACGACTTCGCGCCGGTGAGCCTCGGCGGCGGCGCGCAGGTGGTGTTGCACGGCCAGGCGTACGGGTCCTTCTACGTCGGCAGCCACGGCTACCTGACATTCGACTCCGGCGACACGACGTACATCGAGTCGTTCAACAACCACTTCGACCAGCCGCGCATCTCGGCGCTGTTCCGCGACATCGATCCGACTCTGGCCTCGGTGTCATGGCGCCAGCTCGCCGACCGTGTCGCGGTGACCTGGGAGAACGTGCCCGAGACGCTCGAGGACAACACTAGTAACAGCTTCCAGATCGAGCTCTTCTTCGACGGCCGCATCCGCATCACCTATCTCGGCATCGACGCCAGCGAGGGGCTGGTCGGCCTCTCGCGCGGCGGCGGCGTGCCGGCCGATTTCATCGAGAGCCACCTGCGCGCCTATCCGCCCTGCGCGCCCGGCGCCGCGTGTCCTTCAGCGCCCGCCGTCGGTTGTGCCGCGGCGCCGCAATCGTCGCTGTTGATCAAGGCGCAGGGCGGCACGCGCGACAAGCTGCTGTGGAAATGGAACAAGGGCCCCGCCATCAGCCCGCTCGAGTTCGGCGACCCGACCGACACGACGCACTACGCGCTCTGCCTCTACGCCGCCGGCGCTCCGAGCCCGATTGGCGCCGCACATCTCCCCGCCTCGCTGGCGTGGAAGGGCAATGCCAAAGGGTTCAAGTTCAAGGACCCCATCGGCGTGCAGAGCGGCATCCAGACCGTCATCCTGCGCGGCGGCGACGGCGCGGCGAAGGTCCTGGTGAAGGGCAAGGGCGAGAGCTTGCCCGACCCGCTGTCCGGAGTGCTGCCCTTGCCGGTCACGGCGCAGCTGGTCAACAGCGACACCGGCACGTGCTGGCAATCGAGCTACACCGCCACCACCGTGCTGGCCAACGACGGCGAGCAGTTCCGCGCCAAGGCGCCGTAGTCCACAAGCCGCTGCCGATCGCTCCCACCGCCGGAACCCCCCAGTCGTCACCCGACGGCGTTGCTCCTATGCGGACAGCGCCGCCACTTCCTGGTTGAGGCGGCTGACCGTGCGCGACACGTTCTGCAGTAAGTTCTCCAAGAGCTTCATCTTGATGGCCGGGTGCGTTTCGCCGAGCCGGTCCAGGGCAGCCACGGGGAGGACGTAGCACTCCGCCCGGGTATCGACCCGTACATCCGCCGTCCGTTCTCCGCGGTCGATGATCGCCAGTTCGCCGAACGCCATTCCCGCGGGGAATGTCGCCAGGCGTTTTATCTCGCCGCTCGGCAATGACATCACCACGCTGACTTTACCCTGCAGCAACAGGTACAAGGCGTCCGCCGGGTCGCCCTTCCGAATCACCAGAGTCCCGGCATCAAACGACCGCCGTTCCAGCGCGGCTTCCAGGACCCCCAGGGCCTCGGGTGAGAGCCCGTTGCACGCTTCGTTCTCGGCAAGTGTCGTTTGCCGATCTGCCAAGAGGCTCGGGTCGGTCTGGGCGATGAGGCGCTGCTCGCACCATTCCAGTGCGCCGTCCAAGTCGGCGAAAGCGACCAACCGGCCCCATTGGTCGGCGGTCGTCAGCGCCTCTTCGATCGCCCGCACGAATCTGGGATGGCGCTGGCCGTTGACGAGCACCAGTTGTTTCTGGTGGGTGCCGAGCTCGACGATGAGCTGTTGGAACAGTGCGGCCGCGCATTCGTCGATGCGATCGACGCGCTTCAGATCGATGACAGCGAAATCCAGTCGAGGGCTGGCATCGACGAGCGTGCGCACGATGTTCTCGACTGCCGCGAAGAGCAGGTCGCCCTGCAGGTCGTAGACGCGCACGCGCTCGCCCACGGAGTCGAGGACCTGCCGCTCGGCTTTGCTGCGCCGTCGCTTGGAGCTGACATCCACCAGCGTGTGTTGCGCGCGGATCACCGAGTGGGCCGGGCGCGATGCGCGCAGGAAGTGCAGGTTGAATTTCCGTGACAGCTCCCTACACACGGCGACGCCGCGAACGCTGTTGCCGCGACGGTCGAGGCGCGGGGAAAAGACGCCGATGCCGAGTTGGCCCGGCAGGACTGCAAGGATACCACCGGCGACGCCACTCTTGGCGGGCAAGCCGACCCAATAGACCCACTCGCCCGCGTAGTCGTACATCCCGCAGGTCGTCATCACGCTCAGAATGCTGTCGACGAACTCGAACCGCACCGCTCGCTCGCCGGTACAGGGATTGACGCCACCGTTGGCGAGTGTCGCTGCCATCAAGGCGAGGTCGCGGCAGTCGACAGCGATCGAGCACTGTTGGAAATAGAGATTCAGTGCGGGTTCGGGGTCGCTGGTGATGATGTCGAAGTTGCGCAGCATGTGGCCGATGGCGCGGTTGCGGTGGCCGGTCTCGCGTTCGGACTCGAAGACGGCGCGGTCGAGCGTCAGTGCGCGTCCCGCATAGCTCGAGAATGCCGTGCGCATGCGCTCGTACTTGTCGTCCGCCGAGTGCCCGGCGACCAGAGATGCGGCGGCGATCGCACCGGCATTGATCATGGGGTTGAGCGGGCACCCCGTACCGGGGGCTAAACTGATCGAGTTGAAGGCATCGCCCGTCGGCTCCGTCCCAATTTTCGCGAGCACCGCCTCGCGCCCGCGATCTTCGAGCGCCAGACCGTAGACGAAGGGCTTGGAGATCGACTGGATCGTGAAGAGTTGACGGGTATCGCCTACCTCATAGAGGTCCCCATCCGTCGTCGCGACGCAGATCCCGAACCATTCAGGATCCGCCTTCGCCAGCTCCGGGATGTAGGTGGCGACCTCGCCCTCCCGCAACGCCATGTACTTGGCGCGCAACTCGTCGAGGTAGGTGTGGATCGGCGACACGACCGGCGTACCGGCCGCCGGCGCATCGGTGATGTGGCTACCTGCACTCCGCATTCGGCCCGAGCGCTCAGCAGAGTTCGTGCCGGCAGGCCGTATCTAGTGGATCAAAGAGCGTGATTACGTCTCGCCGGCGCCCGAAACGCTCATTTCACCGGCAATGCCTATCGAACAGGCGCAGTAGTTTGGCCCGTGCATCTCTCCCGGCGCCGCAGAACCAGCGCCCTCCAGGGGGGCCCGTCGGTCGGGAATATCGTCCTATGCGTGTCAGCTGCTGCGCGCGGGCTCGGCCGCGGCGTTGGCCAGCCAGGTGAAGAAGAGCAGGGCGAAGACGAGGTCGCCGGAGCCGGTCAGGACGGCTTGCGCGCCGATCGACCCGGTAGACCAGCACCACACCAGCAACGTGAAGAAGGACAGCTTGCCGGCGGCGGACAGCGCGATGAAGAGGCGGTCGGCGCGCCCGGTCATCGCGGTCCACAGGTAGCCGAGCCCGAAGAGCAGCACGAAGATGAAGACGGTGCCGAGATAGACCGGGTGCTCGCCTTCCGGGAAGCCGGCCAGTGCGCGCAAGGCGGTGGATGATGGGAAGAAGGCCACGGCGGCGCCGATGTTCATCACCGCGGTGGCGTAGAGGGCGCGTCGCATCCAGGTCGGTAACGTCATTCGCCTTCTCCCGCCATGTCGAGCCGGACGTAGAGTCGCTTGTTGATCTTGCCCTTGTTCTCGGTGCGGTAGATCGACAGCTTGCCCACCTCGGCGGTCGAGCTGACGTGCGTGCCGCCGCAGGCCTGTGCGTCGAATCCCCGAATCTCGACCACGCGCACTTTCCCGTCACGAACAGGCGGTGAGACCTCGAGCGTTCTCAGTAGATCCGTGCGGCGGCGGAATTCTTCTTCCGGCAGGTAGTACGACCCCAGGGTGTGGTTCGCGGCGAGGACCGCGTTGGCTTTGCTTTCCAGGTCCGCACACAGCGCGGCGGAGAATCCGTCGAGCTTGAAATCGATGCGCGCGTAGTCGACGGCGATCTGCGCGCCGGTGATCCAGCCGCCGTAGTCGCGCAGCGCGAGGGTGTTGAGGACGTGCAGCACGGTGTGGTAGCGCGCCAGCGCCCGGCGCCGCGCGGCATTGAGCGTCAGGGTCGCGAGCTGCCCGACGATGTCGCCAGGCGGCGGAAGCGCGGCGACATGCCAGATGACTTCGTCCGCGGCATGTGCGGAGATGATTTCGAACACCTGTCCGTTACGCAGCCTGAGGGAACCTTCGTCGGGCGGCTGCCCACCACCGCCCGGGTAGAAGCAGGTCTGGTCGAAGGCGACGGCGCTGTCGCGCAATCCGATGATGGTCGCCTCGGTCTCGCAGCGATGATCGTCGTCCAGGTAGAGGCGGGTGGTCGGAGCGATATCAGTCATGCGACCTCCTACCCTCCTCGCTTCGCGGGCGCTCTCCTGTCACAATCAGGCCCTCCATCTTTCACGGCGCCCTCCGGCCGCCTTCTACTTTGCTCACGACAAGGAACTCAAATGCCATTCAACAGTTTGAAGCTGCACGCCAATTTGCTCAAGGGACTCAAGGATCTCGGCTTCGCGCGGCCGACGCCGATCCAATTAGACGCCATTCCCCCGGCGCTCGAAGGCCGCGACATCCTCGCCTGCGCGGCCACCGGCAGTGGCAAGACCGCGGCGTTCCTGTTGCCCATCTTGCACAAGTTGATGGATAAGCCGCGCGGCAAGACCCGCGCGCTGGTGATCACGCCGACGCGCGAGCTGGCGGCGCAGATCCTCGAGGACCTGAACGATCTGGCCGTGCACACGCCGATTACCGGCGCGTCGATCTTCGGCGGCGTCGGCATGGGCCCGCAGGAGCACGCCTTCCGCAGCGGCACGGACGTGCTGATCGCCACGCCCGGCCGTCTGCTCGACCACTTCCGCTCGGCGTACGCCAAGCTCGATGCGCTCGAGGTCCTCGTCCTCGACGAAGCCGACCGCATGCTCGACATGGGCTTCCTGCCGGAGATCAAAAAGATCCTGCGCCATATTCCCACCCGCCGGCAGACGCTGTTCTTCAGCGCCACGATGCCGCCGCCAATCGCCACGCTGACGCGCGAGATGCTGCACAATCCGGCGACCATCAACCTGGAGCGCCAGTCGGGTCCCGCGGTCGGCATCACGCAGGCCGTCTACCCGGTGCAGCAGGAGCTCAAGGCGGCGCTGTTCCTGACGCTGCTGGAGCGCGGGCTGGTGAAGGACGTGCTCGTCTTCACCCGCACCAAGCACCGCGCCAACCGCGTTGCCGAGTACCTGGTGCGCAACAAGATCAAGGCCGAGCGCATCCACGGCAACCGCTCGCAGTCGCAGCGCACCGAGGCGCTGGCCGGCTTCAAGAGCGGCAAGTACCGCGTGCTGGTCGCCACCGACATCGCCGCGCGCGGCATCGACGTCGAGGCGCTCGGGCATGTGGTGAACTTCGATGTGCCGATGGTGCCGGAGGACTACATCCACCGCGTCGGCCGCACCGGCCGCGCCGAGCTGACCGGCGACGCGTTCACGTTCGTCTCGCCGCAAGAGGAAGGCCTGCTGCGCAACATCGAGCGCGCGGTCGGCAAGCGGCTGCCGCGCGTGACCGTGCCCGACTTCGACTACAACGCGCGTCCGGAGGGGCGCCTCGAAGTGCCCCTGGCCGAGCGCCTGGCGGCGATGCGCAGCAAGAAGCGCGAGGACTCCGCCCGCTCGCGAGCCAGGGTCGGGCGTCCCGGTGCACCCGCGGTGTCGAGCCGGCCGCGGCAGTTTGGTCCGGCGGCGGCGCGGCCGACGACCGAAGGCCCGGAGACCGGTCGTCGCGCGCACGACCCGCGCGGTACCGGGCGCCGGCGTCCGCGCTAGCTTCCGAGCCCCCTCCCATCCGGGAGAGGGGACCGGAGGGTTAGGAGCCGCTCAACAAATCGGCCGCCACCTTGCCGTCCACCGGTCGCCCGGGCTCGATGCCGAGCAGGTGCGTGACCGTTGGGTGGATGTCGATGGCGTCGATGCGCGCGACGTGGTTGGCGCGGCGGATGCCAGAGCCCCAGGCGTAGAAGACGCCTTGCACACCGGGGGTATCCGGCGGGTAGCCGTGGCTGGCTTTCAGTGAGCGGCTCGCGTCGAGCAGCTCGGGGCCGGTCCAGGCCAGCCAGCGCAGAAACCACGGCAGTTGACCGCGGTCCTCGATCGCGTACGGCGGCTTGGCGGAGACGATGAGATCGCCGACGCGCGGTCCGCTGCCGAGGTGGGACCAGGCCGGCTGTGCCTCGGGCAGGATGAGATCGAACTGGTCGTACTGCGACAGGGCGCGGATGGCCGCGGCGCGCTCGGTGCGGTCATCGAGGTACAGGAAGGCCGTCGTGCCGGTGGCGAGAACGCGGGCGGCGATGCCGTGCTGGCGCGCGATGTACTCGACGTTGATCAGATGCGTGATCGGCACCATGCCGTGGTCGGTGGTGACGATGAGTGCCGCATCTTCGATCGGCGCCAGCGCGGCGAGCACGGTGGCGACGGCGCGATCGGCCCCCGCGACGGCGTCGTAGACCTCGGGAGAGTCCATGCCGCGGAAGTGACCGACGCTGTCCGGCCCCTTGAAGTAGGCGAGGATCAGTTGCGGCCGCTCGGCGACCGGCAGGCGCAGGAGGTCGACGACCTGCTGCGCGCGGCCGGCGTCGTCCGGGTACTCGGCCCAGGTGGGGGCGAACGCGACATGGCGCGCCATCTTGCCGCGCGCGCTCGAGACCTCGCCGTACCAGCCGAGGGTCGCGGTCGGAACGCCCTGGCGCTCGGCCGCCTGGTGCAAGTGCTCGCAGCCAATCGCCCAGTCGGCATCGCGCGAGTGATCATAGAAGCCGCGCTGGGGGTCGAAGAAGCGGTTGGTGACCACGCCGTGATGCTCCGGCCAGCAGCCGGTGCTGATGGTGAAGCCGCTGATCAGCGAGATGGTCGGAAACGCCGGCACCATGTTGTGCGTCCACGATCCTTCACTGCGCAGGCGGGCGAAGGCCGGCGTGTCCTGCGCCTCGAGCAGCGTCGGCGCCAGGCCGTCGAAGAGCATGACCACGACCGTGCGCGCGGCCGGCGAGCGCGCCGGCGCGCCCGGTGGCGGGACGAAGTCGGCCGGTGCCGTGATCTCCGGCGGACGCAGCGCCGCGGGCGGGTACTCGGCGCCCGTCAACCAAAGGACGATGGCGATTGCGACGACAGGAGCGAGCAGCGCGGCGAAGATGGCGATGCCAACGCGGCGCAGGCGGCGCGAGCGGGCCATCAGCGCACGTGCGGCAGGACCTTCTCGCCGAAAGCGCGGATCTGCTGCGGGCTGCTGAAATTGATCGCCAGCAGCGACAGACCGTGCATCTGCTCGCGGCGCCGCAACTCGGCGATCATCTCCTCCGGCGTGCCGATCAAGCCGATGGGGTTGCGCCCGTAGTCCTCCGGCGCCATGCCGAAGACGCCGCCCATCTGCTCGGCCAGCTCGCGCGTCTGGGCCGGCGAGTCGGTCATCGTGTAGCTGAAGATGGTCGAGGCGAAGCGCACGCTCTCCGCCGTCCGCCCGGCGGCAATGGCGGCCGTGCGCACGCGGGCGAGCTTTTCGGGCAGGGCGCTGTCGCCGAACTTGCGCAGCTCCTCGAGCGTGGTGGTGCCGGCTTTGCCGATCACCGGCACCATGTGGATGATGTCCGCCCACTCGCCGGCGCGGCGCAGGATGCCGTTGCCGCTGCCGCCGAGCATGAGCGGCGGACCGGGTCGCTGCGGCGGGCGCGGCAGGCAGACGGCGTCGCGGACCTGAAAGTACTGCCCGCTGAAGGTGAACGGCAGTTCGCCCCACAGGCCGCGCATGACGGTGACCGCTTCGTCCATGATGCGCAGGCGCTCGCCGACCTCGGGAAACTCGATGCCCATCATGGCAAATTCGGTGCGGGTCCAGCCGGCGCCAACCCCGGCGATCACCCGGCCGCCGCTCGCCTCGTCGATCTGGGCAAACAGGCGCGCGGTCATCGCCGGATGGCGGAACAGCATGCACGCCACGTGGCTGCCGATGCGGATCGTTTTGGTCCGTTGCGCCAGCGTCGCCATGACGAAGAACATCTCGTAGGCCGGGGTCTCCGTGCGCAGCGTGCCGAGGGCTTCAAAGACATAGTGGTCGGGCACGAAGACCACGTCGAAGCCGAGCGACTCGGCCAGCTGCGTCTCCTCGACGATGGCTTCGATGCCGCTCTGATCATGGCGGACCTGGCCGCCGCCGACCTGGATGGCGAACTGCATCGCGTCTTGCCCCCCTGTTTTGGTGGCGGCAACCTATGTGGTTGTGCTGCGCGCGTCCAGTGAGGGATGGCGGGACCGAAACTTGCTTTCACCCCGATTGACTTCACAATCAATAGAGCGGACTATTGAAAATGAAACAACCCACACAATAATCGGTGCGGGCGGCGCGCTCTATTTCTTGCAGAGCCGCATCCCGACCAGATGAGGTGACATGGCTACAGCGTGGTTTGGACCGTGTCCGCATTGCAATCATCGCCTGTCGTACCTGCAAGGGGTCGCCAACAGCACGATGGCGCCGAAATGCCCGCGCTGTAAGGCGGTGGTGACGGTGTCGTGCCCGACCTTCTTGATGGCCGACTACTCGCGTCCCGAGGCCAAGCGGCCCGGTCAGTTGTAACGGGCGCGGGCCCGCGCCCGCGCTTCAGGCTTTGACCGGTTCGATGCGTGCCGCGACGTGCTTGTGCCACGGCGTTCCGGCGAGCCAGTCGCGATCGCCCGATGACGTGAGCTCGTTGGGCGGCACGCCGGTCATCGCCACGTCGCCGACCGGGTCGGGATAGGTCAGCCCGACCCCGTTGGGCAGGCTGACGTGGCCGGGCAGCAGCGTATCGGAGAGCTCGACGGGCACTTCGGCGCTGCCGCGCTTGGTCACCACGCGCACGCGCGCGCCGTCGGCGACGCCGAGGTGCTGCGCGTCGGCCGGGTTGATGCGCAGGCCGATCGAGTCCCGCTTGCGGAAGGCGGGATCGCGCACGATGGTGTTGGCGGTCGAGGAGCGGCGCTCGCCGGCGGAGAGCACGAACGGGTACTCCGCCGTGGTCGTGGCCGGCGCCTCGCGCAGGCCGGCGAGCTCGTCGAGCAGCTCGGGCACGGCGAGGTTGACGCGGCCGTCGGGCGACGCCATGCGGCGCCAGGTCTCCTCGTACTCATCGACGGTGAACGTCACGCCCGAGTGGCGCGTGAAGATGGCCTCGAACAGGGCCTCGCCGAGCTCCGGACCCTCGCCGGAGAAGCCGGCGCGGCGGACGGAATCGGGATAGGTCATGGCGCAGGTGTGCGCCGCGCCCCACAGCGCCGCGGCGGCCTCGTTGCCGGCGCCGAGCGTCGGGCCCAGGGTTTCGTACAGCACCACCGTGGCCAGGCCGGCGAGATCGGGGCGTTCGGCCATGGTCTGAAGGAACGTCTGGGCATAGGCGAGGCGGCCTTGCGCGGCGGCGGCGTGCAGCGGGGCGACGTCGGCGTCGGTCAGTGCGCCGAGGGCGCGCACCAGACGGCGGTGGATCTCCGGCTCGGCGAGGGTGCCCGGTAGCGCGTCGAGCAGCGGCGGGCGCAGCTGGAAGACGTTGTCGGGGAACTCGAGGGTGAAGAACGTCGCTTCCCATTTTTCGTACTGGGAGGCGGCGGGCAGGACATAGTGCGCCTGGCGCGCGGTCTCGGTCATGGCGACGTCGATGACGACGAGCAGCTCGAGCGCAGCGAGCGACTCGCGCATGCGCTGGCTGTCGGCGAGTGAGTGGGCGGGGTTGGTGCTTTCGACCAACATGGCGCGGAAGCGCTTCGGGTGATCGGTGAGGATCTCGTCCGGGATGACGTTGCACGGGATGAGCCCGGTGATGATGCGGTGGCCGCCGACCGGCGAGGTGCGCCCGCCTTCCTTGCCGCCGCCGAGGCCGGCCATCTTGGTGTGGATGTTCATCGCGCCGCGCCGGGCGAAGTTGCCGGTCAGCAAATAGATGAGCTTCTCGAGGTACGAGTTGAGCGTGCTGTGCGGCGCCTGCTGGATGCCGAGGTCTTCGAAGATCGAGGCGCCGGCGGCACTGGCGATGCGGCGCGCGGCGCGGCGCACCAACTCCTCGTCGACGCCGGCGCGGGCGCAGTAGTCGGCGATCGGTACCGCCCGCAGCTGTGCGAAGAGGGGGCCGTCGTTGGACGCGTGCGCGGCCAGGAACTCGTGATCGATCAGGTCCTCGGCGAGCAGCACGGCGAGCATCGCGCTGAGACAGAACGCATCGGTGCCCGGACGCACCTGCAGATGGATGTTGGCCAGCGCGGCCGTTTCGGTGCGGCGCGGGTCGATGACGATCAAGCTGCGGTTCGGGTCGGCGGCGATCTCGCGCAGGATGGCGCGGGCGCGCGGAAAGCCGTGCGACTGCCAGGGGTTCTTGCCGACGAACACGGCCACCTCGGCATGCTCGAAATCGCCAGTGGTGTGACAGCGCGGCCGGCCAAAGAGCTGGCCGTCGACCCAGAACTCGCCGGTCTTCTCCTGCGCCAGCGCGTTCGAGCTGTAGATCGAGCCGAGGGCGCGCCGCGTCGCGGCGGAGTAGGCGCCGCCGAGGTGGTTCCCCTGGCCGCCGCCGCCGTAATAGAAGATCGACTCGCCGCCCCAGGTATCGCGCACGTGCCTGAACCGCGCGGCGATCTCGCTGATCGCGGTGTCCCAATCGATCGCTTCGAAGCCGCCGTCAGGGCGGCGGCGCAACGGCGTGGTCAGGCGGTCGCGGCCGTTCTGGTACTGATCGAGGCGCAGCGCCTTCTCGCACGTGTACCCCTGCGAGCGCGGGTTGGCCTTGTCGCCGCGAATGCGGCCCAGGCGTCGCCCGTCGAGCTGGATCTCGACGCCGCAGTTGATGCTGCAGAGAATGCACGCGGTCTGGTGCCACTCGTTCGCCATCGCAACCTCCCTGGTTGGAGTCCTCAGCTGCCGCAGCCATACTCAGTTCCGTTTTGGAACGCAATGGGCGCGTGGTGTTCCTTCGCGGCTTCGCGCCTTCGCGTGAGGTTCTTCTCCTTTGGTTCATGCGAAGCCGCGAAGACGCGACGTGGGACTACCCGTCCTCCGGGTCGCGGTACTCCCACGTGACCCCGTCGAGCGCCGCACCGTGCGGGTCGGCGAGGCGGAAGTAGAAGCGCCAGTCGGCGGTGTCGTCGCAGCTGCGCACGGCGACGACGTTGGCGCCGGCTCGTAGGACGGCGGTGCCGTTTTCGCTGTCGACCAGCGCCGCGTCTTCGGTTTCGACGCGGGTGAGGGGGACGCGTGCTCCATTGACCCACACCTCGCCGGTGTCGTCGAAGCCGGCCCAGATGCGCACGCTGCGGGTGCGGTCGCTGTGGGCGATGTTCACGGCCCAGGCGCAGGCGTGCTCGGCGTTGTCGGTGAAGACGTCGTTCAACCCCACGGCGGCGAGCCGGTGACGGTAGAGCCGCCAGCGACGGCCGTCCGGTCCCGGCCCGCGCGGATGCGCGGGGTCGAACGGCGGCGGCTCGTGCTGCTGGTCGGGTTCGAAGAGCCCCATGACGCGCCAGACGTGGACGAATGGCTTCAGCGCCCGCGCGGCGACGATGACGAACGCCGCCGAGCCGTCGGGTGCGATGACGCGCTCCTTCACATCCGCCTCGACGAACAGCGGCACCTCTTCGGGCCGCACGGCGAACAGCCGATTGAGGGGCTCGCGGTACTGGTCGAGCTCGTCGGCCCAGCCGACGCGCATCTTGCCGCCGTGCTCGAAGCGCGGAATGGCGTCGGGCCGCGGTGGCCGCGCCAGGCCGTCGTAGAAGCGCATGAAGACGTCGGCCTGGTTGCTCATGCGCGCGCTCAGCACCATCTCGTCGTAGTCGTCGTAGTGGGCCATGAAGTACTGCACGACCTGGCGCTTGCCGAACTGGAATCCGTAGTAGTACTTCGCCGAGTAGAGCGGGTAGTCCTCGCTGTACAGGTGCCAGTAGTGCCGCACCTGCGGCGCCAGCACGGCGGCCCCCAGCGCGAGCACCAGCAGCTGCGCGCCCAGTGCGACGCGGCGGCGCGCGGTGATGCGCGCCGCCATCTGCATCAACGCGCCGCCGCCCATTGCCGCCAGCAGGCAGAAGCCGGGGGCGCCGATCAGGCCGCGCGAGGCGCTCGGGATCTCGTTCATCAACGCCGGTGCGATGGGGTAGAGCGCCAGCCACAACAGCGGCACACCCATCACCCGGTCGCGCCGCACCAACGCGACGCCGAGGCCGAGCAACAGCAACGGTGCGAAGATCGGATAGAGCTCGCCGTGGTCGTCGATGTTGTGGCGCACGATGCGGTCGCCGCCTTTGGTGAAGAGGAACTCGGGCGAGAAGAAGGCGACGTAGTTGCTGGCGAACATGCGCGCCAGAATCCAGGGCGATTCGTCCTGCTCGAGCAGCGTGGTGCGGCTGAAGTAGGCGCTGGTGCGCTCGCGGTGGGCGATGTCGAAGGCGACGAGCGGGGCGGCCAGGGCGGCGAGCAAGACCGCCGCCACGGCCACCTCGCGCCAGCGCCGGCGCAGCTCGTCCTGGTACACGATGGCGAAGGCGCCGAGAAACAGCGGCACGAACAGCTTGGCCGGCACGTAGGTGTAGAGCGCGGCGCCGAGGCACAGCGCCGCGGTCGTCAGACTGCGCGCGCCGCGCAGGAAGCGCACCAGCGCGATGACGCCGAGCGCGAAGAAGAAGGGAAAGGTGATGAGCTCGAAACCGATGCGGCTGAAGTGCACGTGCCAGGGGCAGACGGCGAGCAGCACGGCGGCGAACAAGCCGACCCAGGTGCCCATCACGGCGCGGCCGAGGAAGAACATCGCCAACACCGTGGCGCTGCCGTAGAGCGCCGCCGTCAGTCGCACGGCCAGCTCGGTCGGCCCGAGCAGCGCCAGCGGCAGCATCGACGAGTAGATGAAGACCGGGTTCTTGTAGCTGGTGTCGAACGACCAGACGTACAGCGGCCAATGCTCGCCGTTCTCGTCGAGGCCGGTTTTCAAAATGGAGTAGGCGTTGTAGCCCAACGCCGCTTCGTCGCAGTAGAACCCGGCCGGCAACTCGGTGAGCCGATACATCCGCATGCCGGCGCCGCCGGCGACGATGGCGACGAGTAACATCGCGACCAGCCAGCGCGACGGCACGCCCGCCGCGCGAAGAGCCGCCCGCTCAATGAGTTCGGAATCGGGGGTTCGGCTCGTGCTGAGCTCGTCGACGTACGGGGTGGGGTTCTTTCCCTTAGCCCTGCCGCGACGCTGCCGTACCATGCCGAGCAAGCCGTAGAACAGCGCGGCGACCCCTGCGAGACCGGTCAGCACGGTAAACGCGCGGCGCCAGCCACGCCAGCTGGGTGGTAGCGGCGGGCCCGGATGCGCCGCGCCCGCCGCCGGCCCCGGGGCAGCCCGCGCGTCGGCCTGCGGCAGCGCCGTGAAGAACGCGATCTCGTCGCGGATGTTGTAGTGCGACTCGACCGTCAGCGGTCCGACCGCTTGCTGCAGGCGCCCGAGGAGCGGCTCGCCGGCCGGCATGATGATGAAGGCGCTCGTAGCGGGATCGAATCGCTCTTGCTGCAGAAACTGTTCGAGGTCCTCGACGTCGCGTTTGGCGTAGCCGTAGCTGAGGAAGCTGATCGTGCCGTGGTGGATGAAGAAGCGCGGCGCGCCGCCGATCATGTACGTGGTGCGCCCCGCGCCGTGGGCGCGGATCCACAACCCGATCTCGAGGGCGGGCGAATGGCGGTGATGGGGCGCGTAGTCGGCGAAGTACGTCTGCGCGTTGATGGCGACGATCGCCGTCGCGAGGCCCGCGGCCAGCACGAGCCCGGCGCGCTGGCCGAGCGAGCCGGGCAGGGCGGCGCGGACGGTGGAAACCAGATGCTGCACGGCAAGCGCGACGATGAGCACGGCAAACGGTACCAGCCCGCTGATGCGCGGATAGAACGGGGCATCGATGGTGAACATCGCGCCGGCCACCAGCGGGACGGCCGTCCACAGCAGCAACATCTGGTTGCGCCGCCACGCCGCGCCGGCGACGACCAGCGCGGTGCCGAGCACGAACAGCGCGGCGCTGATGGGGTCGAACAGCGGCGCGCTGTAGCCGTACTGCATCGAGTTGTCGCCGGTGGCGTTGAACAGCGACAGCGTCGTGCGCGCCTGGATGAGCAGGATGGCGCCGATGTCTTTGGTGCCGTAACCGTGCGACAGGTGCTCGCGCGCCGCGTCGGTGAAGATGCTGGTGTCGGAGGTGCGCTCCCACAACGCCTCCCAGCGGTGCGCGAAGTAGGCGCCGATCGGTGCCGCGGTGGCGATCGCGACGACGGCGATGACGGCGAAAGGCAACAGCCGGCCGCGCAGCGCGGCGCGCAGATCGCGCCGCAGCCACCACTCGCGCGCCAGCCAGCCGGCGAAGGTGAGCGCCAGCAGCACCGGTACCAGGCGCGAGGCGTAGTAGGTCTGCACGCCGAAGCCGAGGACGATGCCGCACCACACCGCGGCGCCGAGACGGCGCTCCTGCCAGACGCGCACGAAGAGATAGAGCACCAGCACGCTGAGGAACGGCGTGTCGATGTAGTGATACCCGGCGCGGCTCAAGTGGATGAAGAAGCGCTGCCCGGCGAGCAGCAGGGCGGCGATCAGCGCCACCTCGGTGTTCCACAGCCGGCGCGCGAGCGCGAAGAGCAACAGGACGGTGGCGATCCCAAGAACTGCGCTCGGAAAGCGCAACCCGAGTCGGGTGGGGCCAAACAGATATACGCCGACGGCGGTCGGCAGGGCGTGGAAGCGCGGCAGCTCGAACCATCCGGCTTCGAACAGGTTGAAGCGCTCGAGCAGACGGATGGCGTCGAGCCCGACCTCGGCGTCGTCGCCATGCACCTCGGGCGGCATGGTGCTGAGATGCCAGCCGAACAGGACCGCCGCGAAGGCCGCCAGCCCGATCATGATGGCGAGCGTCGCCCAGTCCACCCGCCTGCCCGGCGTGCGCCGCCGCGCCCGCCAGGCTGCCGCCACGTAGAGAATCAGGCCGGTGTCCCACAGGCTGTGCGTCACGCGCGCGCGCGCCCGCCAGTACACACCGAGCGCCGCGCTCAGGCTCAGCGCCGTGCCGAGCCCGAGCAGCCACCACACCGCGCGCGGCACGTGATACGCCGGGTCCGCCGCCGCGCTCACGACTTCTGGCGGTTCCGTCGGCTGCACCAGAACGATCAACAGCGCGGCGAGCGCGAAGCCGGTGAGGCTCGACAGCGCGTGCTCCGCGGCCATGCTCTGCGCCACGCCGGCCGCGGCACATGCGGCCGCGGTCAGTGCCAGCGCGACGGGCGGATATCGCACGGTGCCAAGCATGGAAGCGACTCACGGGCCCTGCGCGGCCGCGGCGGCTGCGAGCGTCTCTGGGGGTAAAGGATGCGCTCCGGTGAGTCAAGGAGATCCCACGGCGGGCGCTGCTCCGATGTGGTCTCGAAGGATAGGCCGCCGCGGTTCTCCCCCTAACAACCCAAGAATGGGTTACGGCGTCCGGTCCCTTGCCGGATCAGGCGAGGTTGAAGAAAGAGACTACTGTTCCGGGGAAGGACGAGTTGCCTCTCTTTTCGCGACGCCACCTCACGGAGCTCATACCGCCTCACGGACGAGCTCATCGCCGAGTCTGCCATGACGGAAGACCGCGTATCGGCCCGGGTGGCGCGGGTCGGGTCTCCAGACGTAAGCTTTCTCTGGACTGCGAACGAACGGGCGCTGGGCCTTCTCAGAGAGACCCGTGCGGACCCAGCGCAGCGCCGCGCGTTTCGCCTGTCGTTCCGTCGGCATCTCTCCGGTCACGACCGCGACGCGACCGTCGGGCGCGGTGTAGGTCCCAACCCAAGAATCGCCGACAGCTTCGACGCCGATCCTCTTCTCGGCCGGGTCGTTCGGAAGCGCGATGAGGCGCAGATCTTCGACCGGAACCTCCGTCTCGACCGCATCCTCGGTTGCCTCAAGCAGGAACTTGACCCGGACCAGATGGCGGCCGCCGATACCCAACGGACCTCTATCCTCAAGGACCGTCGCTACCAGTTCCGACGCGCCGTAGCGCATCGTCACGAGCGTGCCAACCGGAGGGACCGACGGATTCGTCATCAGCGTCGCCTTGCTCATAGCCCTTTCTATCACCACGGACGCTTCCCGACCAAGGCGACGACTTGATCGCGGACCACGGCGTCGAACTCTTTCGCCAGCGAGCGGCAGGCTGAACGCCAACGTTTGATGTGGCGAAGCTGGAGCGGGGGCAGCGGATTGAGTGTCGACGCGCGGAAATCCTGATGGGCGATCGCGTTTCGCCATGTCGTTAGATCCTCGAGCAGCTTCTGCCAAGGTCCGACGCGCGCGCGCGACCTACGGACTGCGCCCCAGAACTCAAGCCAAGGCGTCCGAAGTCCGATCCAAGGTTCGACGGGTTCGGGTTGCCTCGATCGAGCTTACGGGCCTCGAGCAACCGCGTTCGCAACACCGATTGGACGGCCCTCGGCTGAACTCCGGCCACGATGTGCTCGACCGCCTCCGTGTGAAGGTCGCGACAGAAGCGCTGGAACTGCGATGTCAGGAGAACCGCATAGGCGTGATTGATCTCCTGTGTCGCGTAGCGTCGCCCACGCCTGGACCGCCTGGCCGCGGCGTGGGCAGCCGCGATCTCGTCGAGCCGGCTCTCACCTTCGGTTTTCCAGCGACGGAGTGCGACCGAGGGCATCGCGCCTCTTACCCTTCGATCCGGCCGCATCTACGCGAGACCCGTTGAAGTCGGCGCAACGACGTTGCGCGCCGGCAGACAACTCGAGCTGCGCTGGTCAGACCTCGCCGGAGAAGTGAGACCGCGCTGGAGGGGGGCCGCAGGCTGCGGGAAAGGGCACCGACCTCGGCCGCGGTCAGGTTTGACACCCGCCAAACATCTCCACTATCTACTCCTCACACAGTGGCGCGGGACGCATGATGGAACCAATCGAACCGCATGGATGCCAATACGCCGCTTGGGTGCAAGTGCCGGTCGGGCCCGCGACCGTGTGCGAACCGGGAGAGACCTACGAGCCACCCGCAAGCCTGGACTGCTCGACCAAGTCCGCGAAGCGATCCGGCACGCGGCATTACAGCCATCGCACTGAAGCAGCATATGTCACATCGCTCCTCGCTCGTCCGAAGCTTGTCGAAGGGCTCATCCTCTTCCACGGCAGGCGCCACCCGGCGGAAATGGGCCAGCGGCAGTTAAGCGTTCTAGCGTGCGAAGCCCCGCTGAGGGTCTGGCCCGGGGGTTCGGTTGAACGTTAGCCAGCAAGCAATGCTTCGTATCGCCGTCTGCACAAGGGAGCCGATGGCGCCCCAAGCTATCGAGAAGACGATGAAATGCGTTCGGCCGCCGCTGCGAGACCGTCCGGCAATCCCAGCACCCGTTGCTCGGGTCGCCAATTTCCTTGGGACGTCGAATTGGTGTTAGGCCGCTGCACACGTCATGCACGCACTCGCCAAAGAGGAAGTTCAGAAGCTGCCACGCGGTGACGTCCAGTTGGTTGGCCTGGGCTGGCTTCCCGACATGAGCTTGGCGTTCACACTTCTGCCTCCCGGTGGTCGTCAGGCGCGACTGCTTTGCACGTTCGCACACCATGTGCGCGTCGGGTTGGCGTTTGAGGAATGCGCTGGCGGTTACCCGCTCTCTTGGGACATCACGTATTCGGAGTTGCCGGACGGCGGTTGGCACGTTCTCATGGACTTCGCTCACACAGGACCAGTTGAGTTTGATTGTGCAGAGTTACATTTCGAGCATGTCACGAACGCGGCCTAACCATGCGCTGCAGCGAACAGGCTCCGCGGTCACGGCCCCTGCGGCAGACCACCACCGCCTTTCCACCCGCCGGCAGGTGCCGCGCCCGCTCCGCCTGTCGCTGAGCTTGGGGTCGTTAGAGAGCAGCCATGCACTTGAGTCGCTTTGCCCTCACGTTGCTTGTCGTTCTCTCAACCGCAATCGCGTCGACCGCCGAGGAAAACATCGAAGCCGAACCCTTCGCGGACAAGGAGTTCGTGGTCATCAAGTCGACTCACAGCTTCAAGGAGGCAGCCAAGGCGGCCACGAGCGCAGCGGTCAATCTCGGACTACGACTCGACCTGCGCGGACTGTCTCCCCATCACCGGACGGGTCTGACCTTTTCCGAAGCGGAGTGCAGAAAAGGCGACTTCCCGTACCCGTGCTACGTTGCCCGTGGACGGTACGATGACGGCGCTTACGTCAGTGTGGAATGGTCGAGTGCCTACACAGGCTTTTCGAAGGGCCTCTACCTCGTGATGGTGGCAAGTAACGTACCTGGGTCGGGCGAGTCCGGTCGGATGCTTGAGGTTGCACGCCGCGCGTATTCCGATGCGTATGCCAAGCGCGCGAGGGTGTATGTCGGATGCATGCATTGACCGGCTCTCTAACAAGCCGCTGCAGCCGACGCGGGCCACGGAGCCGAACGGCGAACAGGAGGCGGCGCGGCGAGGCCCGCGCGGCTGAGCGCCGGCGTTCGGCTACTCGTGGAGGAATGCAGAGATGACGTTCGTGCTGATCGCCGCTGGACTCGTTGTCGCAGTGCTGGGCCTCTTCGTCGTGCTCAACTACTTCGGCCGGTCTCAATTGACGCCGGCAGGCGCCGCGGACGTGATCGAGCGGTTCCTGCGCGGAGAGGCAACGGCCAGCGAGTGGGACGACTTTACTAGCGTTCGAGCCGTCTCAGCGCAGGTTGAGGAAGCTCGGAAGCAATGCGTGGAGATTGAAGAGATGCACTCTGCGCAGGAGCCGCCGTCCTACCTCGACGCTGTCGGACGGACGACACTTGGCGATATCGCCAGGGCCTTGAGGACGCAGCCGAACAACCCGCTGGAGCCGACGCCGAAAGACGGCGCGGCTCAGCGCCCGCGTTAGGCGCCCAGGGGATGTACGACGTTCGGACATTGGTTGTGGCGTTGCTAGTCGGCGCCTGTGCGTGCAGTCACGAGGTATCCAGGGTTCCGTCGCCGTCCGGAAAGGCGGCCGCAGTCCTGGTCGAGACGAACGGTGGAGCGACCACGTCATTCGGGTACGAAGTGTACGTGCTTCCGGTGGGTGCTTCGTGGCGCTGGGCAGACCGCGCAGCCTTCCTCTACGGAACGACCCGGAACGACTCTGCGTACGGCGCGAATCTTCGCTGGGTGTCGTCAGACCTGGTGCGTGTGGAGTATCTGCAAACCCAATCGGCCGCCTTGGAGCGACCATCGACGAAAGTCGCGGACCTCGATGTTCGTGTAGAGCTCCGAGGCGGTATCGAAGATCCTTCCGCGCCACCGGGCGGTATGCTCTACAACCTCGAAAGGCGACCCTATGATCAGGCCCCTAACTGAGCCGCTGCAGCCGACGCGGGCCGCGGGGCCGAGCGAATCGAAGGGAACCGGTGCGGTGCGGCCCGCGCGGCTGAGCGCCAGGCGTTAGACCTCTCAACCCAATGAAGCGAGTAGTCGCAGGGATGCTCGCGATCGCGCTCGCAGGGTGCAGCCCCCGGCCGATTGCACACAGACCGCCTCCCGGAACGGACCCAGAGATCGCGGAGGCCGAGCGCCTCGGTCAGATGATCCTCGTTCACGATGCCGCCGCAGCGGAGGCTACTGACCAGCTGATACGCATTGGCGTCACTCCATCGAACGAGACCGGCGTCCTGGGTTGGATCACGGTGCCGAGCCCCGAAGGGATTGTCGTTCGATTCGTCGGCGAAACTGCTGGCACCTACTCGGCTCTCTACGATGTTTCTTTCTCCGCCGAGGGCACGCCATCGGCGAAACGCTTAGCTTCTCCGGAACCCCTACCGCCGATTCAGTTGTCGGCGTTCGAGGCACGACAACTCGCCATTGCCAGTGCATCGCTCGACTGCGCCGAACAATACAACACCGTCGTATTTCAGGATTCGGTCGGTGCCACTGACGACTGGCACGTGTATCTCCTTCCAGCCACAACTGTCCCGGGACGCGTAATGGTTGGTCGGCAACTCCGTATCGTCGTCTCATCTGACGGCAAGCAGGTCCTGGAGAACCGCCCGCTGTCAAAGGACTGCATGCACATCGATCGATCCGGCATGCCGCCGGATGCAAAGGCCTTCTTCCTGACCAATCTCGTCAGTCCCACACCGAACGAATCCCATGTGTTCCTGAGTCTCCATGAGAGAATGCCTTTTGCAGTAGGAACTTCCTTGGGCGCTTGGATGGTCGCCAACGGGAGGATCAGGTATCTAGGACCGACTGATGCGACGCGCCATTGAGCTTCGATGTCGGTCTAACAAGGCGCTGCAGCCGACGCGGGCCGCGGGGCCGAACAACCAGCGGGAGCCGACGCGTTTCGGCCCGCGCGGCTGAACGCCAGGCGCTAGGCGGGATGCGCGAGGTTCAAGATGTCTGAGAAGGTGAAGTGGATCGTGCGCTGCTGACCGCGAGCGTAGGCGGTTTCAGACCGAACCCCGTGCACGGCGTCTCTCGAGCGGTTGGAGTTATAGCGTGGCAGTTGCGGACGACATTTTCAGACGCCGAAACACGATCTCGACGTATTGGCTCAACAAGTCCAATGATCTTCATGCTGCTGCGGCCGCCGTCTGGCACAGCATGGATCCTGATGTCTCCGCCACAATCGTCGAGCGGTATGAGCTCGGGGTTGCTTTCCAGATGAAGGCCGCCGTCTCAGGCGTGTTTCGCATGCTCTGCGGTATGTCGCTCGAACTCCTCTACAAGGCGATCCTCGTTTCTCAGGCGCGCACCGTGCCCCACCATCACAACTTGGTCGAACTGGCGCGGAGCGCGGGTGCTTCGGTCTCCAAGCGCGATGCGGGATTGCTCGAGATTCTGAGCGAGTGCATAAAGTGGGAGGGGCGTTACCCGGTGCCCAAGCAGTCCGAGTCCTTCGACGACTTCAGCGAGCTGGTCGGCCGTCATCTGGTTGACGTGGAGCCAGGTCCCAGTCGCTCTCGCGCGCGCCGACCCAATCGAGCTCTGGCTTGGGATGGCTTCGAGCGCCTCCGCAACGAGGCACTTCCGCTTTATGTGCCCAGTCACATCTAGTTGCCGGCCACGGATGCCGCCGAACCAGGCTTTGCAGCGGATCATCGCCCTACGGGGCTTCGCTCGATTCTACCTTCGCCGCGGAACGCCGGTACTTTGATGAACGATGAACGCGACAAGATATTCCGCGGATGGGCGAAGCTCCTGAATCCGGACGAGCTTCGCACGAACCTCATCCGCGCCTCGATCTTCCTTACTGCCTACGAATTCCTGAGGCAGGCGCTGATCGAGCATCTTGAGGGCTTCTTCTCGGACGGATGGGACGCCAACGGGCCGATCCTCGGTGATGACTACCGTTCAAAAGTCTTGTCACTTCATCAGATGCCATTTTTTGCGTCGGGTATCTGGTTCCGAAACTCCGGCGCACTCAGCGACGGCGATCTCGACCGACTCCGTGAGATTCGAGAGCATCGGAACTTCGTCGCTCATCACATCCCAAAGATTCTTGGTAGCATCGACTCAGAGGTCCGCCCAGACCTGCTATGCGCCATCGCCGACCTCGTTCGCAAGATCGACGTCTGGTGGATTCGCGAAGTGGAGATTCCCACCAACCCAGACTTCGACTCGACCGCTTCGGACGAGATCAACCTCGAGACCACTTTTTCAATGCGGATGGCAGTACTCGACCTGCTTCTTCAAGTGGCGGACGGAAACGACGAGACACTCAGGCAGTTGTACGAGCAGTTCAAGGAACGAGGAGTGGTGCACTAGTGCGATCGACGACGCGAGCAGCGCGAAGAGGCCCCAGTGACGAACGAACTCTCTGAAGTCACTCGGCGAGCGATCGTCGACTTCATCGTCGCGTCTGACACCGACTGGGCGGGTCGGCTTGGCGAGGACGATTTCCTTGCGCGGATCTACGACCTGACCTCTATGCCTTCGACCGACTACCGGTTCGAGAACGCGGCGAGCGACATTTGGAAGCATCGGATCATGAATTCTGACTGGAACGCGGACTGGGTCTTCTACGACCAGCGTTTCAACCTGCTTGAGGTACCCGACAACGAGTTCTTGCGTTTCCTTTGCGAGACGGTCCATCCAGTGGTTCGCCCGGATTCCGACACGGCCCGAGATCTCGTCGCTGCCTACAACAGGGAACTTGCTGCCGACGATTGGTCACTCGTCGAGGCGAAGCAGATCTCGGGGAAGCCGGTCTTCGCGCCGCAGAAGATTGGTCACCGCACCCAGGTATTCGAAGAGCCTACTGGCTGGCAGAAAGTTGATCGCCAACTGCAAGAGGTCCGCCTCCGACTCGACACAGCTGCATCCGAAGAGCAATACCAGGCCGTCGGTTTGCTGTGCCGCGAGGTTCTCATCTCAGTCGCTCAGGAGGTGTATGAACCCGCCCGCCACCCCCATCAGGGCGCTGTGCCCCCAAGCGAGACGGACGCGGCGCGGATGCTTGAGGCGTTCTTCTCTGCAGAACTCGCTGGCAGTTCTAACGAGGAGGCTCGCGCTCACGCAAAGGCCGCTGTGCGCCTCGCACTCGCGCTGCAACATAAGCGGACCGCCGACTTTCGGATGGCAGCACTGTGTGCGGAGGCAACATCCTCAGTTGTCAATATACTCGCCGTCCTTGCTGGTCGGCGCGGCCGCCCACTGTGACTCGGCAACCGGCGCGCGCCGCCCAAGAAGCCGCTGAAGGTGCGGCCGCGGGTTTCAGCCGTGCGAGCGATGGTGCTCGACAAGCATCGCGGTAGCATCACGCGCGGGCGCAGCTTAGCGGCCATCCGTTAGTTTGCATGAGCAGCCGGGGTACCGGGACGTAGGTACTTTTTGCTCCCAACTCCGGTGTGCGCGGGCTACGGGACGCCGTTGATCATCGTGTTCTTGGCCGCAGCCCGACCGTGGCACCGGGCCGATGAAGAGCCCACAGGCCCCGCGCTCGGCCTTGGAGCGCAAGGGCGTTCAGGTTGCGGAACCCTCACCTCAATCCTCTCCCGCGAGCAATGCGGGAGAGGAGGTCACAGAGTGATCGTTGGTGGCTGAAGGGGCGACGTAGCGTCTTTCAACGGGCTGAGCGTTTCCCAAAATGGAGTCCGCCTGCGCGGGAATGACAGAACTGCGGAAGTGGCAGGCACAACCACCCGGCGCCTCCGGCGCATCGCCGCCTTTGCCCTGCTGCGCGCGCATCGCTACGCTGTGCGGCCGAGACGGACCGGATGAATCGCGCGCGGCAGTGGGCAGCTTTGGCGGTGGTGGTGGCGTTGGCAGCCGGGCTGCGCGTCTACGAGCTGCGCGACGTACCGGCGGGTTTGTTCTGCGACGAGGCCGCGCTCGGCTACAACGCCTTCTCACTCGCCCAATCCGGTCTCGACGAGAACGGCAAGCGCCTGCCGCTCTATGTCTGGTCGTTCAGCGTCGCCTACAAGAACCCGGTCTTCATCTATGCCGCCAGCATCCCCGTCACGCTGCTCGGGCTCGACGAGTTCAGCACCCGCCTGACGTCGGCGCTGTTCGGTACCGGCACGGTGATCGCCGTGTTTTTCCTCGGCCGCGCGCTGTACGGTCCGTGGGTCGGATTGTGGGCGGCGCTCTTTCTCGCCGTCTGTCCCTGGCACCTGCACTTCAGCCGCATCGCCTTCGAGCTCATTGCCTTTCCGTTCCTGTTCGTCTGTGGCGCACTGAAGCTGGTGCGCTTCGTCCAGGGGTATCGATCCCTGGCCGCGGCGCTGCTGTTCTTCAGCTTCTGCATCTACTCGTACGCCATCGCGGCGCTGTTCGTGCCGCTGTTCCTGCTCGGCTTCGCCGCCCTGTACGCGCCGACCCTGGTGCGGCGCTGGCGCGAAGTGCTCGCCGCCGGCGCGCTGGCGGTCGTGACGTTGGCGCCGGCCGCCATCTTCTTCACCCAGCAGCAGGGCAGTGGCACCGTCTACTTCCGCCGCACGACGTTCACCGACCGCACCCAGCCGTGGGGCCCACAGTTCGAGCGCTTCGCGCAGAACTACCGCCAGTTCTTCTCGCCGTCCTTCCTGATCGAGCGCGGCGATCCCATCGCGCGCCACGCCGTGCGCGACTTCGGCGAGCTGTACACGTTCTTCGTGCCGTTCTTCCTGCTCGGCATCGTGCTGGTCGCCGTCGAGCGCCGCCGGCCCGGCAAGCTGCTGCTGTGGTGGTTGGTGCTCTATCCCGTCGGCCCGAGCCTGATGACCGAGATCCCGACCGCGTCGCGCTCGATCGTCGGCGTGCCCGCCATCTGCCTGCTGACCGGCATCGGCTTCGCCGGCGCCTTGCGCGGCCTCGGCTGGCTGCTGCGCGCGCGGCCCCGCCTGGCGCCGCGCGCGCAGGCACTGGCCGCGATCGCCGCCCTGGTCGTGCTGGGGGTGCAGATGGAGCGCTATCTGCGCGCCTACTTCACCGACTACGCCGCCTACGCGGGGCCGACGCCGAGCGGCTTTCAGTACGGTTATCGCGACATGATCGCGTACATGGAGAGCGAGCGCGCCAACTACGACGTGCTGATGCTCAGCATGACCGACGCCAATCAGCCGTACATCTTCCCGCTGTTCTACAACCGCGTCGACCCGCACCAGTGGCTCGAGCGGCGCGATCCCGGCTACCTGGTGGTGAAGCCCGAGGAGTTTCACCGCTACAAGATGGGCCAGCGCCTCCTGTTCGGCCTGCACCCGTCCGACGTCGACATCTTCAGCGACTACACCGTCAAGCGCGAGATTATCGCGCCGGGCGGCAGCGTGGCGTTCGTCGTCGCCGACGTGCGGGCGCGCAAGCAGTTCCTGGGCAATTGGCTGGCACTGGGCCCGTTCCCCAACCGCGACAACACCGGCGTCGGCAAGGACTTCATCGATCCCGTGCATCTGCCGAACGCGCCGGTCAAAGGCGCATTCGGGGAGACCAGCTGGCGGCCAGCGCAGACCGGCGCCGCTCAGGTCGACCTCAACCGCTACTACGCCACCGCCGATCCGCGCTCGCCGGGCAACCCCGAGTGGGTCTGCGCCTATGCGCTGACGCAGGTGACCGTGCCGACCGACCGCGAGGCCTACCTCGAGCTCGGCGGCTCGTGGGGCGACCCGTTGCGCGCCTGGCTCGACGGCCGCCTGCTGACGCCGTGGCCGCTGGTCATCGCCAACAACACCATGCGCCGGCCGGTGACGCTGACGGCCGGCGTGCACTATCTGCTGATCAACACCTGCGAGAGCATCGCCTACTGGGAATTCGCGCCGCGCCTGGTCGACGCCCAGGGGCACGACTTCGCCGACATCATCACCACGGCGCGCCTGCCGCCGCCGGAATGGCAGCCGCCGCCCGCCGAGGTGCGCGATACCGCCGTGCAGCTGGTGGAGGGCTTCGCCGCCGCCACCGATTTCACCCAGCACGAGCTGACCTATCCCGACTACCGCGGCGGTTCCGAGTCGTGGCGCGCCGGCATCGGCCCACAGACCCAGATCGCCTGGAAGACAGCGCCGCCGCCGCTGGCGGAGCGCGCCATCTTCGCCTTCACCGCTTCGACCTCCGACGAGCGCGCGGACTTCCTGCTGTCGGTCAACGGCGAGTCGGCGCTCACCTTCACCAGCGGGCCCGAGCAGGGCGCGCGCAGCTGGGAAGGCAACGGCTACAAAATGACCTTCCTGTCGAAGATGGCGCTCGCCGGCAACTCCGGCGTCGTGCTGCTGTCCGTTCCTGCCAGTCGTCTCGTCCCCGGTCAGCCGGTCGAGCTACGCGTGCGCCCGGCGGGCGGCGACCCCGGCGGTTGGTTCATGGTCAAGGGGTGGCCCGACACGCTGGCGCACGAGCAGATGCCCCTCGCCACGGTGGTCGACGCGCTCGACGGCGGCTGGCAAGTGCGCCCGCTCGCCTACGTTAAGTGACCCGGGCGGGGCAATCGGCGCTTGCGCCCTCCTGAACGCACAGGTAAGTGGACCGCCATGTCCGTGCACCTCTCTGTCGTGATGCCCGTCTACAACGAGCGCTACCTCGTCGCCGAGGCGGTGCGGCGCGTGCTCGCCGTCGAGAGCCCGACGATCAGCCGCCTCGATCTCATCATCGTCGACGACGGCTCGAAGGACGGCACGCGCGAGATCCTCGCCGGCCTCGCCGCCGCGCATCCCGACCGCATCACCTACATCGAGCACGAGCGCAACCAGGGCAAAGGCGCCGCCGTGCGCACCGGCATCGCGCGCGCGCAGGGCACGGTGACGGTGATCCAGGACGCCGACCTGGAGTACGATCCGCAGGACCTCGTCAAGCTGATGGTGCCGTTCGTGCGCGACTCCGCCGACGCGGTGTTCGGCTCGCGCTTCCTGGCCTCGGAATACCGGCGCGTCCTCTATTTCCGCCACGCCGTCGGCAATCGCCTGCTCACCTTCCTGTGCAACCTGATCGCCGACGTCAACCTCACCGACATGGAGACCTGCTACAAGGCGGTGCGGACACGCCTCCTGCAGTCGATTCCGATCCGCAGCCCGGACTTCCGCATGGAGCCCGAGCTGACGATCAAGCTCGCCAAGCGCGGCGCGCGCATGTTCGAGGTGCCGATCTCGTACGCCGGTCGCACCTACGAAGAGGGCAAGAAGATCGGTTTCAAGGATGCGCTGCTGGCCTTCGGCGCCATGCTGCACTGGTGGCTGATCGACGATCTCTACAACGCCGACGAGTACGGTTCGAACATCCTGGTCAACATGTCGGGCGTGCCCAAGTTCAACCGCTGGATGGGCGACGCGCTGCGGCCGTACCTCGGCGCTCGAGTACTCGAGGTCGGCGCCGGGCTCGGCAGCCTGACGCAGACGCTGCTGCCGCGCGATCGCTACACGGTCTCGGACGTCAACCCGTACTACATCGACTATCTGCGCAATTTTTCCGACGGCAAGCCGTACATGGACGTGCGCCGCGTCGATCTGACGCGCGCCGACGACTTCGCGCCGCTGACCGGCCAATACGACAGCGTCATCTGCCTGAACGTGCTCGAGCACGTGCCCGACGAGGCCGGGGCGCTGCAGAACCTGTACAACGCGCTCGAGCCCGGCGGGCGGGCACTCATTCTGGTCCCGCAAGACCCCGAGCTCTACGGCAGCCTCGACGAGGTGCTCGGCCACGAGCGCCGCTACACGCGCGCGACGCTGGAGACGGCGCTGACGTCGGGCGGCTTCGGTGTCGAGCGCATCTTCGATTTCAACCGCGTCACCACGCCGGCCTGGTACCTCAACGGCCGCGTCTTCAGGCGCCGCCACTTCAGCAAGGTCCAGCTGAAGATGGTCAACTTGTTCACCTGGCTCTTCCGCCGCCTCGATACGATTCTGCCCTGGGAAGGCGTGTCGCTGATCGCTGTGGCGCGCCGGCCGGACTGAGGGCGAACCGGGCGTGTCCCGTCTGGCGCGGCTTCTGGCCCTGGCGCTCCTCGTTGCGCCGGTTGCCGCCGCTGCCGATGTTTCTTCGACCACCGTCGGCGATGGCGCGTCCCTGGCCATCGAGTATGACGAACAGTTCCGCCCCCTGCGCCGCCTGAGCGGTCTGCAGCGGCCGACCGACGTCACCGCGCTCGACGACGACAGCGTGCTGGTGGTCGATCTCGGCGCGCGGCGCGTGCTGCTCGTCGATGCCGACGGCACGTTGCGCTGGAGCGTGGCGATCGACGGCATGCCGGTGCGCGCGCGTCCGCGGCCGGGCGGCGGCTATCTGATCACGCTGGTCGACGCGGTCATCGCGCTGCGCGCCGACCGCAGCGTCGAGTGGCGTCTGGCAGTGGCCAACGCCCGCGCCGCCGTGCCGCTGGCGAACGGCAACATCCTGGTGGCGTCGAACGAGGGTCAGGGATGGCTGACGGAGCTGACGCCCGCGGGTGAAGTGATCTGGCGCTCGAAGCCGCTCGGCTACCGCAGCGCCACGGGCGAGTGGGTCGCCGAAGCGCCGGGGCGCACCTTTCGCTCGCTCTGGGCCCTTGATGTCGCGCCCGACGGGACGGTCTTCACCGCCGACAGCGACGGCGTGCAGCTCTGCCTCCTGGCACCCGATTACACGCCGCGCGCCGTCGTGCCGGCGCCGCTGAGCGTGTCCGATACGCGCCTCGGGCCGCACGCCGAGCAGGTCTTCGTCTCGCCGGAGGTGGGCCGCGTCTGGGTGCGGACCGCCGATGGACGCGAGCGCTCGTTCGCGCCAGAGCATCAGCCGGTGGTCGCCAGCCTGTCGCCGCGCGGCACGCTGTGGGTCGGGTTGAACGTCGTGCCGGAAGCGGCGGTGTTGAACGCCAGCGCCGCGCGCGCCGAATCGCCGCCTGTCGTCGCCTGGCACCAACGCGCGCTGCCGCTGCCCCTCATGGCCGTGGCGCTGGCGCTGTTCGTCGTCTGGCGGCGGCGGGGCGAGTATCGGCGCGGCGAAGCGCAACGGCCGCCGACCCCGCGTGTCGCGACTGCGCATCGCCAGTTGGGCGCCTGGGGCGCGGCGGCGCTTGCCGCCGGTGTCGCGGTGCTGGTCGCGTCGTCGTATCAGGCCTGGCGCGAGATCGTCCTGGCGCAGCTCGCACTGGGGACGGCGGAGCGGATGTGGTGGTTTGTCGCCTGTTGTGTCGTGGCCGGCGTGGCGCTGCGCGGGTTGAATGCGCTGGTCGGCAGTGCCGTCACGCTCTCGTCCTTCGTTCCAGCCGGGTGGCGCGATCCGCCGCCCGCCGCCGCCGGGCCGTCGCGTTCCTTGACCATCGCAACGGCTGTCAGTCTGGCCGCCTGCATCGCCGTGCTGCGCCTGTGGCCCGAGCAGCAGGCGCTCGCCATGGCGCTGTGGACGATGGCGCAGATCTGGATCCTCGCCGCGGCGTGGCCGCCCGCCGTCGCGCCCCGGACGGAGCGCACGGCGCCCGTCGCCCGCGCGGCGCTGGCGGTGGTGCTGCTCGCCGCGGCCGGGTTGCGCTTCTGGCAAATCGGCTACTTCCCCGACTTCGTTCATCACGACCACGGCCTGTTGGGCCACGAAGTGCTGAAGACCCTGCGCGGCGATTGGCAGTCGTTCTTCGAGCGCGTGCACTCGGTCGGCCGCCCGGCGCTGCTGCCGTATCTGGCCGGGCTGCGGCTGTTCGGCATCGAGTACTGGGTGCTGCGCCTGCCCGCCGCCGTGGCGGGCGTCGCGGTCGTGTGCGGCACCTATCTGCTCGGGCGCGAGCTGTTCAATGGGCGCACCGGGCTGATCGCCGCGTTGCTGGTCGCGGTCAATCACGTGCTGGTGCTGTACTCGCGCCAGCCCTATGTGCTCGACCCGGTCGCCCCGTTTCTCTTCAGCCTCTACTGCGCCGCCGTGGGGTTGCGCCGCGGCAGCCGCTGGCACGGGTGCCTGGCCGGTGTGCTCGGTGGCTGGGCACTAATGGCGTACTACGTCTCGATGACGTTCGTGCCGATTGCCGCGACGCTGCTCCTCTATGTCGCAGTGCGCTACCCGCGCCGCCTGTGGCGCAGCCGCGCCGTGCTGGGGTGGCTCGTCGCCGGTGCGTGCGTGGTCTACCTGCCGATGCTGGCCGCCGAGTCGGGCATCTCGCACCGCGCCAACTCGATCGTCGTGTTTCTCCATCCCGATGGTTCGATCAACTGGGACCCGGCGTTGTGGGCGTATCAGCTCGGGCGCTCGTTCGGCGCCATTGTCTACTGGGGCACCGGATCGTGGGGGGTGATCAGCCGGTCGCCGGTGTGCATCGGTGTGAGCGCGTGCCTGTTCGGCATCGGGCTGACGTACCTGCTGCTGTCGTGGCGGACACCGGCCACCTGCGCCGTGCTCGCAACCATCGGGCTGTCGATCTTCCTCGGCAGTGCGGTGCTGCCGACGCCGCCGAGCGACTACCACTTTCTCTCCGGCGTTGTCGCGATCCTGCTCGTCGCTGCCGTCGCGCTCGACCGCGGCCTGGCGCTCGCCGATGGCACGCCGCGGCCCGTGCGCCTCCTCGCCCAGGCGGCGGTATTGGGCCTGCTCGCCCTCGTCGCGTCGAGGGATCTCCGCTCGGCCTGGAATGCAGTGAGCCGGCCGCGCGCCTCTGACGGGCGCACGGCATTTCGCGCCCAGGCCGACGTCATGGCGGCGCGCTTCATCGGCGCCCACCCCGCCTACCGCCATTACCTGGTTCGATCGCGCGACGAGCTGACTGCCGTGTCGCCGATTCTGGCATTCTTCGGCGACGACGCCGACGTGTCGGATCTGAGCCGCGAGCTCGGCGGCGCACTGCCGGTCGAGCCGGTCGAGCCGGCTGCCGGTGCGTCGTTCATCGTGCTGCCCGGCCGTGCCGCGGACCGGCGGGCGATCGAGGCGATGTACCCCGGCGCCGAGTCCAACGAGGTACTCTGCGATCACGGGCAGACGCTGTGGACGTATCTGGTCAGCGCTGAGTCCGTGCGCGCTGCGCGGCGCGACCTGGCCGCACCGTAGATGGCGATTCGCCGGCGGCCAGCTTGACAGTGCGCGGTTTGTTGGCCAGCCTCGCAGGCAGGGGAGGGTGAGGAGCGGTACCGCATGTCACGAGCACAGATCATCGTGCTGACCCTGGCCGCGGCGGCGCTGGCGGCAGTTGCCCCGCGGATGCTGAGCCGCCCTGTGGTGCTGCCGGGCGACGATCCGGCGCTGGTGTCCGAAGACGAGCCGGCACAGCGCGCGCGTTTCGGCCATCCGTTGCCGGGCAAAGAGCCCGGCCGCGCCGTGCGCGCCAGGAAGGGATCGAGCGGCGCGGGCGAATCGGCGGCGGGCGAGGGGGCGCGGCCGCCGGGCCGTGGCGCCGTGGTGATCACGACCGGGCGGCGCGGTGCGGGCAGCCACATCGGTTCGGCGGTGCGCGGCGCGTCTGGCGGCGGGGTCTCGGGCGCGGCGATTGCGGACATTCCCGGTATGCCGGCGGTATCGGCCGAGCGCCGCAGCGCGATTGCGGATCACCTCTCCGGCGGGCAGAGCGAGCGCAACCCGCCGGACGAGGACCGCGCGGCGGACGAGGACCCGGACGACGACAAGGGCCCAGCAGCCGATGTCGTTCTGTCGTTGCCCCTGGATGCCAAGGCTGGCCTGGTTGCCGAAGACGGCACGGCCCCGCTGGTCGAGCAGGACTTGTCCTACGACGACGAAGGCAAAGGCGTGCGTTTCAAGCCGCAGTCGGTGCTGGCGTTCCCCGACGCGGGCAACGTGCGCGGCGACGCCGGGACGATTTCGCTCGACCTGCAGCCGACCTGGAACGGCGCCGACGAAGGGGACTTCTCGCTGGTCAACATCCGCACGCCGAACGAGCCCGACAACCTGCTGCGCATCTACAAGAACGGCAAGTACATGCGCTTCGTCTTCGCCGCCAACACGGGAGAAGAGACCGGCATCAGCGTGCCGATCGATGAATGGGCGGCGGGCGAGCGCCACACGCTGACCGCGACGTGGGGCGACGAGTTGACGACCTTCTACATCGACAACGTCATGGCCGGACAGAACAGCTACTCCGGACAGCTGCAGATTCGCCCCGGCACGCCGCTCTACCTCGGCTCCGACGTCCCGCAGGCGCCCCCGACCGGTGCCAGCGCGACGATTGCCAACTTCCAGGTCTACGGGCGAGCCCTTTCGCAAGAAGAGATCGCCGCACGCGCCCAGTGACCGCGTCGTGAGCAGACTCAGCGCGGCGCTGCGGGGTGTGGTCATCGCCCTGCTCGTCGCCCGCGCCGCGGCAGCAGCGCCGGCGGTGCCCGTAATAGAGATTGGTGACGGGCCGTCGCTGGTAGTCGAGTACGACCGCGACTTCACACCGCTGCGCAAGCTGCGCGGGCTGCGCAAACCGTCCGACGTCACGCCGCTGCCGGACGGCGGCCTGCTGCTGGTCGATCAGGATGCGCACGAGGTGCTGCAGCTCGACGCGGCCTGGGCGGTGCAGTGGCGGCGGCGGATCGGGACGTTCCCGGTCCGGGCGCGGCCGCGGCCGGGCGGCGGACTGCTCGTCACCGGCCTCAACGAGATCGTCGCGACGTCTCCCGATCTGAGCCTGGAGTGGCAGCGCAGCGTGCCAGGTGTCCGCACCGCCGTGCCGCTGGCCAACGGCAATATCCTGCTGACGCGCAACGCCGCCTACGGCCAGCTCGTCGAGATGAAGCCCGACGGTTCGGTGGTGTGGCAATCCGAACCGCCGGGACACGCCGACGCGGCGGGGCAGTGGATCGATACGGATCCGAAGCGCTTCTTCACCTCCGTCTCATCGCTCGACGTGGCGGCGGACGGCACGATCTTCACCACCGATTTCGACAACCATCAGCTGCGCGTCCTGGCGCCCGACTATCGGCTGTTGCGCGTCATGAGCATCGTGCGCCACGTCGAGGACACCCGCATTGGTCCGGGCGGCGACCTGATCGCCGTGTCGCCCGAGGACTATCGCGTCTGGATATCGCGCCCGGACGGTTCGGCGCAGCTCTACGAACCCGATCTGCGCCCCACCTGCGCCAACTTGTCGGCGCGCGGCACCGTGTTGATCGGACTGGTGTGGGAACCCGAGGTCGAGTGGCTCAACGCGACCGCCGCGCGGGCCGCGGTGCCGCCGGACGTGCCGTGGTGGCAGCGCGCGCTGCCGGTGCCGATACTCGGCGCGCTCGCCGCGCTGCTGATCGCCGTGCTGTTGCGCCGGCGCGAAGCACGCGAGCTCTGGCGCCGCGGGATGCGACACCCCGCGGCGGATGCCGCGCCCGCGGCCATTCCCAGTTCAGCAGCAGCGGCGCGGCCGTTGCGCTGGGCGGCGATGGCGTTCTTCGTCGTGGTGCTCGCCGGCGGCGTGTACGTCGCGTGGGCCAGCGCGAAGGAGATCACCGCCAGCGGCTTCGATCGCCGCTCATGGGAGTTCGCCGCCGGTTGTGTCGCGGCGGCGGTGGCGTTGCGCATCCTGAACGCGATGGCGGGCGCGGCCGGTACGCTGTCGTCGTTCGTTGCGAGTCAATGGACGGCGCCGCCGCCGCGCGGCGATCGCTGGCGGCTCGCCGTGTTGCTCGCGCTGGCGGTTGCGAGCCTGGCGGGGTGCATCGCCGTGCTGCGTCTGGCGCCGCAGGAGCAGGCAATCGCCGTGGCGCTGTGGTTGGCCGGGCAGATCTGGGTGGTGGCCGCGGCATTTCCGCCGCGCCCGGCGAAGGCGCGTGGCTCGCGGTCGTTGTGGCTGGCGCTGGCGTTGGTGCTGGCGGCGGCCGTGCTGCGCTTCTGGCAGATCGGGTACTACCCCGACCACGTGCACCACGACCACGGCATGTTCGGCCACGAGGTGCTGCGCGCCATGCGTGGCGAGTGGCGGCCGTTCTTTTCGCGCGTCTACTCGATCGGCCGGCCGTGGCTGGTGCCGGTGATGGCGGCGTTCGAGGTGTTCGGCCGCGAGTACTGGGTGCTGCGCCTGTCGGCCGCGGTGTCCGGCGTTGCCGTGGTGTGGGGCACCTATCTGCTCGGCGCGGTGCTGTTCAACGCGCGCGTCGCCGTGATTGCGGCGCTGCTGGTGTGCGTGAATCACGTCCTGCTGCTGTACTCGCGCCAGCCCTATGTGCTCGATCCGGTGCCGCCGTTCCTCTTCGCGCTCTATTGCGCCGCCGTCGGCTTGCGCCGCGGCTGTCGATTTCATTGGTGCCTGGCCGGCGTGCTGAGCGGCTGGGCACTGCTCGGCTACTACGCCTCGGTGACGTACGTGCCGGTCGGAGCCGCGTTGCTGCTCTATCTCGCGGTCCTCTACCCGCGCGCGCTGTGGCGGCAGCGCAGTGGGCTGCTGTGGCTCGTGCTGGGCGGGTGCATGGTCTACCTGCCGATGCAGGCGCAGTCGATGGCCGATACGATCGTCGCGCAGCGCGCCAGCGAGATCGTCGTGTTCCTCAACCCCGACGGCTCCATTCGCTGGGACCCGGCGCTCTGGGCGCATCAGCTGGGGCATTCGTTCGGGGCGATCCTCTTCTACGCCGAAAGTGCCTGGGGCGTCTCGACCGGCGAGTCCATTTGCATGCGCGACGGTGCGGTGCTGTTCGGCGTCGGACTCGGGTACCTGCTGTTGTGGTGGCGGACGCCGGCGACGTTTCTCGTCCTGGCGTGGGGTGCGATCTGTATCTTTCTCGGCAGCGCCGTGCTGCCGGGGCCGCCGACGCACTATCATTTTCTCGCGGCACTGGTGCCGATCATGCTCGCCAGCGGCGTGGCGCTCGACCGCATGCTGGCGCTGACCGACAGATGGCGACCGCACTGGTGGCGGCTTCCGGCGCAGGCCGGCGCCCTGGCGCTGCTCGCGGCCATCAGCGCCGCCAACCTGACGGCGGTGTGGGCGGCGGTGCGCCGGCCTCTCGGCCCGGACGGCCGCACCGTCTTCGCCGCCGAAGGCGCGGTGATGGCCGCGCGCTACATCCGCGAGCACCCCGAGTACCACCACTACCTCGTCCGCAAGCGCGAGGATGTCTCCTCCCTGGCCGGCCTGTTCCGCTTCTTCGCCAGCGACTCGGATCTCTCCGACCTCACCACCAAGCTCGCAGACACGCTGCCGATCGCCCCAGTCGACCCGGCGCCGGGCGCGGCCTTCATCGTTCTGCCCAGCCGCGCCGAGGAGCGCACGGTCATCGAGCGTATCTACCCAACGGCCCGAGTCGAGCAGATCGCCTGCCTGCCCCCGGGCACCATTGTGTGGGTGTACCTTGTCGATGCCGCGACGGTGCGGCAGGCGGCAGGGAAGTGAGATGGGCTCCGGGTTCATCCCCAAGCACGGCGGGTACAAGGACCTGCTGTCCTACAAGAAGGCACTGATCGTCTACGACGCGACGGTGTTCTTCTGCGACCACTTCATCGACCGGCGCAGCCGCACACATGACCAGATGGTGCAGGCAGCACGGTCCGGCAAGCAGAACATCGTCGAAGGCAGCATGGCGTCAGGCACCTCCAAGGAGATGGAGATCAAGTTGATGAACGTGGCTCGCGCGAGCCAAGAAGAGCTCTTGGAAGATTACCGTGATTTCCTGCGCACGCGCGGATTTCCTCTCTGGGAGAAAGACAGCAAAGAGGCGCTGTTTGTCCGCAAACTGGGGTCGAAGAAAAATGGGTCCTATGAGACCTATAGGCCCTATATCGAAACTCGCCCACCCGAGGTGGTGGCCAACATCATCATTTGCCTGATCCACCAGACCAACTACCTTCTCGATCGTCAGATCCGGCAGCTCGAGCAGGCCTTCCTCAAAGAAGGCGGTCTTCGCGAGCGCATGACCCGCGCGCGACTCGCGGAGCGGAACAAGCGCTGAGCCGCTACTCCAGCAGCCCGGCCAGGTCGACGAGTCGACCATCCGTCGTCAGCGCACGCAGCGGCAGGTTGCCGAACCCCGCCGGTCGGACCACAGCCTGAATCCCCTTGCTGTCCCACTCCGCCAGCGTGCTGGCGTCGACACCCTCTTCGAGATGCGGATCGAAGATGAAGTTCTCATCGAAGTTGTGGTGCTCGGGGCGATAGGTCTGTGAGAAGTATCCGTCCAATGCGACGGGCTGGGTGCTGACGCCGTCAATCGTCGTCTCGACCCAGCGGTCGACTGGCGCGGTGTAACCGGCGATGGCGCCGGTGGGGAACGGAGGCCAGTAGAAATGCGTCGCGAGTACGACCGCGTTCTCCGTGTAGGTTCGGTCCTGGAGCAGGTACTGCTCCGTCAGCGGCTGCTGGTCGGCGCACGGATGCAGCCGCGTGCTTTCCTCGCTGCGCAAGACAATCTCGCCGTTGTAGTCGAGGTAGGGAACCGGCGTGTCGAGCTCGGCTTCGAGCGTGAAGCCGAGATCCTCCGCGAACACGATGGGAATGCGCGCCGGGCCGATGCTGGTCGGCACCAGGGTCTTCAACTGCATGACGCGCCGCGCGGCGCCGCTGCCGACGCTCCACGATTCGCTGAAGCCGAGAACGCCGGGCGTCTCCGGATCGAATGCTTCGTGGCCGGCGTCGGGCCAGGTCGACGGAGCGCCAGCCAGGTCGCGCACGCCGCCGGCGAGCACGTACTGGTGCGCGGCCGTGGCGTAGAACGTCTCGCCTCGCGCTTCGATCGGCCCGTTGGTGAAGGCGGGCTGCCAGCGCGACTTGAGGCGATAGTTGGCGAAGACGTCGCTGTACTCGCCCTGGAAGGTGCACAACTCGAGAGGGCTGTGGATCAGCACCGGCGGCGTCTCGCGCGCGGTGATGCCGGGGATGCGCCGCACCTGCTTCACGTCCAACCCTTCGCCGACGATCTTCTTGTACTCGAACTCGATGTCGAAATAGGTCTCGCCGTGAAATTCGCCGAAGGCGTGCCCGACCTCGATGAGCAGGTTGGTCAGCGCCGTGTATTCGCCGGGCATCTCCAGAACCGTCGCACCCAGGGGCAGGCGGTCGGCGCCCTGCCGGAGCGCGGCGATGCGGCTGTCGTCGAAGGCGTAGACCTCGACGACCTCGGGCCGGCCGTCGTCCTCGGGGTTGGTGACGGAGAACGCGCCCGGCTGCGAGACGATCGTCACGACGGCGTTGGTCGGCCCCATGGCGCGCAGTGTCGCGACGCCGTTGGCGAGCTCGGTGTCGTCGGTGAAGGTGTGGTGGACGAGCACCGCCATACCGACCGTCGTCTCGTCGACGCGGTGGCGCAGCCGTTCGAGAAACGCGTTGTCGTTGTAGAAGCTCTGGAACACCTTGCGCAGAGCGCGGAAGACGCCACGCTCACCGGGGCGCGTCGCGTCGCAGCGGCTCGGCCCCTCCGCGTCGCCGTCGAGCTCGTCCGCCAGGCAGCCGCTCTCGCTCTCGTAGAGACCGGCGCCGGTGAAGACGTCGCTGTCCTCGACGTTGGTCGAGGAGCGGAAGCGAATCGGCAGGTTGGGGTCGAAGCGCTGCAGCGCGGCGAGGATGATCGTCCGCTGCGCCGGGGTGAAATCGGCCTCGTCGTCGATGAGATCGCGGACGTCGTCGAGCGCGTTGAAGAGCGCGTCGAAATCCGCTGGCGGGTAGGTGGGAAAGGGCGCGAGGAGCGCGGCGATCCTGGCGCGCAGCGTGGCGCCGCCGTCGATCGTCTGGTCGAGGTAGTCGTTCCACAGGTCGAACGTGAACGCGATCGCCATGCGCGAGCTCTGCGGAATCGCCCGGCGCAGGAAGCCGTAGTTCGCCGCCTTGCCGCCGATCGACACGACGTCGTCCGGTGTCGCCGTGTCGACCTCGGCCGTGTAGCTGCCCGAGAGCTCGAACGGGCGGATGGCGAGATCGGGGGCGCGTTTGAGCCCGCGCAGGTGCGATACGACGGCGTCGTCGAGGGCGCCGGTGACGTCGACCAGGCGGACCTGGCAGGCGGCTGCGTCGACGTCGGCGCCGGTGAAGAAGTGCGGCGACAGCGTCGTGGCGCGCAGCACCACCTCGCGACCGATCAGAGCCTGCGCTGCCGCGACCGATTCTTCCCGCGACAGAAACGCGAAGGGGATCTCCCAATCGCCGGCGAGAATCGCTACGTGCGAGCTCGGTGTCGACGGGGCAAGCGACAGCACGCCGGCGACGAACGGGATTTCCGCCGGCACGCCGTCGGTGAGCAGAATGTCCTCGGGGCGCAGCGTGCCCGCGGCGTAGGCGTCGGCGATGTCGTCGCCGGCGACGTAGACGACGCGGCCGTGCGCCCAGCCGAAGGCGTAGCAGACGTCGCCGTGGACCCAGCGCTCGGTCGAGCCGAGCGGGATGCCGGCCGAGGCCAGGGCCTCGCGGTTGGCGGCGGCGCTCTCCTGCTGTTCGAAGGTGGGGAAGTAGAAGAAGGGCACGCTTTGTGCGGCTCGAATCGAGGCGCGTACGGCGGCGAAGTAGGCGACGACTTCGTCGACCGAGTAGGCGTCCTGGCGCACGAGCTGGATGGCGATCTCGTGCGGCAGCGTCGGCGAATAGAGCACGGCGCCAAAGACCAGCTCCTGGCCGTCGGCATGCAGCGAGACGGCGTCGATCTCGGCCGGGGTCCAGCCGATGTATGGTTCGAGCGCCGCGGCGACGAAGGTCTGGTGAAAGGGGATCTGCACGCTGTTCTGGAAGTAGACGACGTGCGGCTGGTCGACGCGGATGGTGAACTTCACCCAGGACGGTCCCCCCTGCGTGGCGGGGAACGCCAGATAGGAATCGAACGGGTGGTCGATGCGCGTCTTGAACAATCGCGGCTCGATGTCGCCTTCGCAGCCGTCGAGCGCGTGCGAGACGGCGCGCACCAGCTCTTCGATCTCGACGGCGCCGTCGCCGTCGCGATCGCCGTTCTCGCAGTCGAGCAGGTCGCGCGTGCCCAGCGCGACGTTGACCGCCGTGATCAACTCCGCGATGCCGACACCCTTGTCGTCGTCGCAGTCACCGGTGCAGCGCGCCACTCCCCCGATTGCTGGAGTTGCGCCGGCCAGGAGGACGATTGCCAGCATGGCGCGGCGGAGCAATGCCTGCATTTGAATCTGCCTACCAAACAGAAATTGTTGTGCCTAGGGGGCGCTGAGTGGCGCGCGGGTGCGCAGGCGGACCGCGACGTCGTCGGTGGCACCGGTCGCGGCGACGAGGTCGAGCCTTCCATCGCGGTTCAGGTCGCTGACCGCGACGGCGTAGGGAGACTCACCCATCGCCACGCGCTGATCCATTTCAAATGTCCCGTCGCCGCGCCCCAGACGGATCGAGACATCGTCCGAAAACTCGTTGGCGGTGACGATGTCGGGGAGCGTGTCGCCGTTCATGTCGGCGATGTGCACCGGGAACGGTCCGTCTCCGACCGCAATCCGGACGGGTGCCGCGAAGGAGCCGCCCGCGCCGCCGAGTAGCAGAGAAACGCTGGCGTCTTGACCATTGCCGGTCAGAAGGTCGGCGACGCCGTCGCGATCGACGTCGGCGATGGCGACGGAGAATCCCGCTGCGCGCAACGGCAACCGGCTGCGGCCGACGAAGCTGCCGCCGCCGATGCCGGCGAGAATGGTCAGGTCGATCGACTCGGCGTTCGCCGTGACGAGGTCCGGGATCGCGTCGCCGGTGACATCTCCGAGCGCTACCCACCACGGCTGGAAGCCGGCGCCGATGACGGCCGCATCGAAGGTCCCATCGCCGCGGCCGAACAGGACATTGATTCCCGTGCCGGTGGGGGAGGCGATGACCAGGTCGATCGTCTGATTGGCATCGATCCGCGCCGCGAGGATGGTGCGCGCGTCGGCGCGGGCTGGATAGCGCCGCTCGTCCTCGAAAGAGCCATCACCGCGACCGAGCAGGATCGAGACGTCACCCGATCCGCCGTTGGCGGTGGCGATGTCGGCGGCGCCGTCGGCGTCGAAATCGGCGATCGCGATGCCGAGCGGAATCAATCCGACGCGGTGGCGGACTTGCGGGAGAAAGGATCCGGTGCCGTCGTTCAGCAGCACGGAGACGTCGTTGGAGATGTGATTGGCGACGGCGATGTCGGGCCAGACGTCGTCGTCGAGAGTGGCGACCGCGACCGAACGCGGCGAGTCGCCCGCGGCATACCGCTGTGCAGCATCGAAGGCGAGGCGACAGCCCGCCAGCGCGGCGCGCACGGCGGCGACCAACTCGACAACCGCCACGTCGCCCGATCGGTCGCCGTCGACGGCCGCGCAGGAATCCGTCGCCGTCTGCCCGAGGGCAATGCGGACACCGAGGACGAGCTCGGCCACCGCGACGCGGCTGTCGCCGTTGCAGTCGCCGGGGCAGGCGCGGGCCGCGGACGCACTCAGCAGAAGGGCGGCGAGGACGGCGAGGACGCGGACACCGGGCTTCATGGGTGCGGGCAAAGTAGCGTCTGGGCCTCGTCGTGAAAACGGGACGGCCTTCGTGGTCGCTGGCAGCGCGTGAGCTGGCACACCGCCGGCAACCCGATCGCGATCTTCGCTGACGGGAAGAAATCCCGCCGGGCCTATCGGGGCCCGCCGGGCAGCTCGCCGATGCCCTGGTGACCGACGACGATCTCGATTCGATTGGACGGCGGCGCACCCTTATTCGCCGCGGTACACGCGATCCCGGCCTGCTCGAATGCGAGGGTCAGTGCCCGGGCGTGGACGGGAAACTGCGTGGCGTTGTCGACCAGGCACATGACACCTGAATAGCTCGCCCTGGTCGTCGCCAGGGTCGTGGCCCATCCCCCCGCTTTGACGACTTGTGCCAGCTGGCTGGCATACGCCGCCGCCTCGTCATCGCCGACGAGAGCCAACACCGCGATCGGCTCGGCCAGCGGCTTCTGATCGAGCGGAAAGCCGCGCAGAACCTCGGCTGCGACTCTTGCCTGCTGCTCCGACACGGTGCGTGGCGCTGGCTTCTGAGGGGTCGCGGCGAGGTCGTTGCGCAGTGAGACCTGTGGTTCGGCAACTGTCGTCGGCGCTTCGGGGCGATTGTGCGATACCCAGAGGAGCAATGCGGCGCCGGCCGCAACCAGTCCCAGAGTCCGGAGCGCCGCCAGACGCTTCGCGCGATTGCGGGTCGTCGGAACGCGAGTGGGGTTGCGGCGATTCGACATGCCGTTGGGCACAATCTTCGTTGGTGCCCCGGTCAAACGATTGGGCGTCTTGAACGAACGGTCAGGACAGCTCCAACCCGGCCAGGTCGCCGCGCGCGCGCCAGTCTTCCAACAGGCGGATGAAGGCCGGCGAGCCGCCGCCGTAGAAGCCGTCGCGCGCGCTGCGTTCCGCCGGCCGGCCTTCGTTGTTGTAGTAGCCGGGCGTGCAGGACTCGAGGAACTGGACGTTCATCTGCGCCAGGTCGAGGATCTGGCGCACCCAGTCGTCCTCCGCCTGCTGGCTGGTTTCGATGCGCGTCGCGCCGCGCGTGCGGGCCTGTCCCAGCACGTAGGCGAGGTGCTTGGCCTGCTCGTCCAACATGTGCGGGAAGTTGACCGAAAAGCCCGACTGCACGAGGCTGACGATGAAGCAGTTGGGGAAGCCGCGGCTGTAGAAGCCGTGCAGCGTCGCCGCGCCGTCGCGCCACTTCTCGGTCAGGGTCAGGCCCTCGCAGCCGCGGGCCTCATAGCCGGCGCGGCGCGAGTAGTCGGTGCCGACCTCGAAGCCGGTGGCGTAGATCAGGCAGTCGAGGGCGTACTCGCGCCCGGCGACCACGACCCCGCCCGGCGTGATGCGCTCGACCCCTTTGCCGTCGGTGTCGACCAGCGTCACGTTCGGGCGGTTGAAGGTCTGCAGGTACTCGTCGTGAAAGCAGGGGCGCTTGCAGAACAATCGGTAGTACGGCTTCAGCGCCGCGGCGGTGGTCGGGTCGGCCACCAGTGCGTCGACGCGGGCGCGCACCTGCTCCATCTTCTCGAAATCGGACAGCTCGAGACTCTCCGCGACGCTCATCGCGCCGCCGTCGGCCGCGGCCTCGCGCAGGCGCAGCAACAGCTTGCCGATGATGTCGGTCCAGCCGTCGCCGACGAGATCCTCGGGCTCGAAGATCCCCGACACGAGGTTGTTGAAGTTGTCCATGCGCCGCCGCTGCCAACCGGGCGCCAGGCCGGCCGCCCAGCTCGGATCGGTGGGCCGGTTGGCGCGCACGTCGATCGACGACGGCGTGCGCTGGAAGACATACAGGTGCCGCGCCGCGGCGCCGAGGTGGGGCACACACTGGACGGCGGTCGCCCCCGTGCCGATGACGCCCACGACCTTGTCGTGCAACCGGTCGAGGTGACCTTCGCTGGTCCCGCCGGTGTACGCATAGTCCCACCGACTGGTGTGGAAGGAGTGACCGGCGAACGACTCGACGCCGGGGATGCCGGGCAGCTTCGGCCGATGCAGCGGACCATTGGCCATCACTACGAAGCGGGCCCGCATGCGGTCGCCGCGGTTGGTGGACACGATCCAGCGGCGCTCGCCCTCGTCCCACTGCAGGCCGGTCACCTCGGTCTGCAGACAGGCGCGTTCGTAGAGCCCGAACTGGCGCGCGATGGCGCGGCTGTGCTCGAGGATCTCGGGGGCGCGGGAGTATTTCTCCTTCGGCACGTACCCGACCTCTTCCAGCAGCGGCAGATAGACGTACGACTCGACGTCGCAGGCGGCGCCCGGGTAGCGGTTCCAGTACCAGGTGCCGCCGACGTCGCCGCCCTTCTCGATCAAGCGCAGGTCATCGATGCCGGCTAGCCGCAGGCGGGCGGCGACCAGCAGGCCGCCAAAGCCGCCGCCGATGATCGCCACTTCCACCGCATCGGTGAGCGGCGCTCGCTCGATCGGGGCGGTGTAGGGATCGTCGAGATAGTGCGCGAAGGTTCCCGCCATCTCGACATACTGCTCGTTGCCGTCGGCGCGCAGCCGCTTGTCGCGCTCGGCGCGATAGCGCGCGCGCAGCGCATCCGCATCGAAGTCTGTCGTGCTCATGGCATGAGTCGTATCCTACCCACCGCTCTTTGTAGAGAGCGCCGACGGCTCCTCCTGCGTTGTAAAACAGCCACTGACTAGCTATTCTCTGCGCCCGATGATCACCGTGACGGCATTGGAGGCGAAGAATCGGTTTGGCAAACTGCTCGATCGAGTGGCGGGCGGCGAGGAGGTTGTCGTGACCCGCCATGACAAGCCCGTTGCCAGGATGATTCCCGCAGAAGGACGACAGCTTAACGCGGTTCGACAGGCGGTCGCAGAGCTGAAGGAGCTCCAAGAGCGAATACGCGTCCGCACCCAAGCGAAAGAATCGATTGCGGACGCGGAGGTTCGGTCGGCCATCGAAGAAGGTCGGCGGTGACGAAAGAATTTGTCGTCGATGCGTCGATCGGCATCGCCTGGGTCCACCCCGCACAGGCGACGCCGCAGTCACAAGCGCTCCTCGATGCCATTGCGGCTGGGGCGGGCGTGCGAGCGCCAGCGCTGTGGTCGCTCGAGACCGCCAACGCCTTGCTCGTGCTCACGCGGCGCGGGAAGCTCACTGAGGAGGAACGGGTCGCGGCGCTGACTGCGCTCGCGCATTTGTCGGTGGCCCTGGATCACGAGATGGCGGCGCTGGCCTTTGGGAGGCTGTCCGAGCTCGCGACGCGTTACGGATTGAGCGTGTATGACGCGGCCTATCTCGAGCTGGCACTGCGAAAGAAGCTTCCGCTCGCGTGCAGGGACGGCCCGCTCCGAACGGCGGCCAAACGCAATCGCGTGAAGCTGTTGTAGTTGCGATGGGGGCGGCAAGAGAATGAGAGAGCTCATGGCGTGTTTCTTTCTCTTCACGGTGGCGCTGTTCGTGGCACCGTTCGAGGTGGTAGCGGCGCCGCCGCCTGCTGCCGGCCCGGCGATGGTGGCCGTGCCCGCCGGCAAGGGATTGATCGGCTGTAACGACGCAGTCGATACGGAGTGCGAGGACGACGAAAAGCCGGGCCGTGTCGTCGAGACGCCGGCGTTCGAGATCGATGTCACCGAGGTCACCGTCGCGCAGTACCGGGCCTGCGTCGATACGGGCGCTTGCTCCGCGCAGGGGCTCGAGCTGCCGAGCTCGGGGACGGCGGACGAGCCCGACCTGGCGTGGACGTGCAACTGGGGCAAGCCGGACCGCGACCGGCATCCGATCAACTGCATCAGCTGGGAGGCGGCTGGAGGCTTCTGCAAGTGGGCGAAGAAACGCCTGCCGACGGCAGTGGAATGGGAGCGCGCGGCGCGCGGTACGGACGGGCGGCGTTACCCGTGGGGCAACGAGGCAGTGAAGCCGTCGCCGCAGGCGAACCTCTCCGACAAGACGCTGCTCGAGAGCAAGCCCGACCGCTGGGGCCTGAAGGAGTTCGACGACGGCTTCATCTCGACCGCGCCGGTCGGGTCGTTCCCGGCCGGCGACTCGCCCGTCGGCGCCAAGGACATGGCGGGCAACGTGTGGGAGTTCGTCCTCGACGGCAACGACACGCGCCACGAGATGCGCGGCGGCGCGTGGAGCTACTACCCGATCGCGCTGCGCGTCTCCGACAAGGCCTACGCGCCGAACGGCCGCAGAAACGGCGACACCGGGTTCCGCTGCGTTCGTTGACAGCATGCACGTCGTCGTCGGGAGCGACGTCGCCAACGTGAGTCCGGCGACGCTCAAGCGGCTCGCTTCGGGGATTGTGGCTGGTCAACGCCGCCATGAGCGCTCCAGAGGCGAAGACACAAGATATCTTTGACCGCCCTGGCCCCCTTTAGGTATCAACACTCAATGTCGGGCGGATGGTCTCGGTCCGCTCCGCGCAAAGGGGCAAACAATGGGGATCCGCACCGTGATCGGAGCCGCTTCGCTCCTGTTGCCGCTCGGCGTCGTTGCCGAGATCAGGCCGGTGGGGACGGAGTTTCAGGTCAATACCTACACGCATCGGTCGCAGCGCGATCCGGCGGTGGCGGTCGGCGCGGATGGATCGTTCCTGGTGGCGTGGAGCAGCCCCCGCGATGGCGAGAACTTCGGTGTGTTCGCCCAGCGCTACGACAGCGCCGGGCAAGCAGTGGGCGAAGAGTTTCAGGTCAATACATACACGGAAGCCCCGCAGCGCAGCCCGGCGATGGCGGCCGGTGGAGACGGGACCTTCGTGGTCGTCTGGGCCAGCGAGCGAGACAACGGTGGCTACGGCGTATTCGGGCAGCGCTACGACAGCGTCGGGCAGGTGGTGGGCACAGAGTTTCAGGTGAACACCTACACCCGGATGACGCAGGGCCTTGCGAATGTAGCCGCGGGCGCTGATGGGACCGTCGTGGTGGTGTGGATCAGCAATTTCCAGGACGAGAGTAGTTGGGGTGTGTTCGGTCAGCGCTATGACAGCGCGGGACATGCCGTGGGCAGGGAGTTTCAGGTCAACACGCACACGCGGAGTTCCCAGAGCAACCCTGCGGTAGCGGTCGGCGAGGACGGGAGCTTCGTGGTGGTGTGGGATGACGTCGACCGAGACGGCAGCGTCAGCGCCGTGTTCGGGCAGCTTTACGATCGCGATGGGCAGCCGGTAGGTGGAGAGTTCCAGGTCAACACGCACACGGAGGGTTTCCAGGCCTCCCCGGCAGTTGCGGCCGGCGTGGCCGGAGCGTTCGTCGTGGTGTGGCATGGCGACCAGAAGGGCTACGAAGTTGGCGTGGCCGGGCAACGCTACGACACGGCCGGGCGCCCCCTGGGTACGGAGTTTCGGATCAACACCTATACCTGGGACCTGCAAGAATTTCCGGCGATTGCTGCCGGCACAGACGGAGCGTTCGTCGTGGTTTGGCAGAGCGGCAGCCAGGACGGCGACTACAGATTCGGTGGCTATAGCGTATTCGGGCAACGCTATGACAGCGCGGGACGGGCGGTTGGTACGGAGTTCCAGGTCAACAGCTACACCCCGTACCCTCAGGTGTACCCGGCTTTGGGAATGGCTGCGGACGGAGGCTTCGTGGTCGTCTGGTCGAGCGGAAACTATTACGTCGGTCAGGATGGCCGCTCCGAGGGCGTGTTCGGGCAACGGTTTGCCGAGGCGACCTCCGTTCCTACAGCAACCTCGACCGTCTCCGCGACGCCGGCTCCGAGCGCAACGCCGACGCCCGCGGGCGCGCTGCTACCATCGGCAACGGGCACGCCGCGGAACCCACCGAGTCCGACACCCGAAGCGATACCCAGCGGGACCGCTACGCACACTGCGATGCCGACCCTTCCCGCCAGTCCGACCCCGACGGTTCCGACTCCCATCACGTGCGACGGCGACTGTGGAGGCGACGGCATCGTATCGATCGATGAGTTGATCGCCGGTGTTGCGATCGCGCTCGGCCAACGATCGGTCGACGACTGCGCAGCATTCGACATCGACAACAGCGACCAAATCACGATCGACGAGCTCGTCGCGGCCGTCGATGCGGCATTGAACGAGTGTTCGGACTAACGCCTCCCTGTCACAAGGCAATGTGGATGCCTGCCGATTCATGGATTTTCCTATCGGGAGGCAGCGCTGGCGCCGACAATGCCTTCGAGCAACTTCTCAGTGTACCAGAGCTGGAAGTCCGTCGCGTGCTCGCCATCGGCGAGGAAGGTCGTCCCGTCCTGCCACTGCAGCGGGCCGACGTACAGTTGGATGTTCCCAGCGCCCAGGCCGGCGATGAAGCTGTCGAGGTCGGCCTGGGCGTTGGCGGAGAGTCCGTCACCCGAGAGCCAACCCACCGCACTGCGGTCGCGGTCGTTGATGTCGGCCCAATCGGGCCCCAGCCACTGCCACTGCGCTTCGAATTGCCCGTCGATCACCGATTGCGCCGTATGGAGATACGCCGGGCCCCAATTGAAATAGGGGACGCCCAGGCAGACCTGCGGGGCCGCCGCACAGCCACCGGCGAAGTTGTAGGGCGTGGCCCACACCGGCTCGCCAGCGGCCGCCACCTCGCCGGCTCGCACGAGAGCTTCGGTCGTGTCGAGCCCCGAGATCACCACGTCGGCTCCGGCTGCGAGCAGCTCATTGGTGACCTGCGTCGGATCGAGCGTGACGCCGGGGATGTTGAACCAGAAGCCGATCCACTTCACTTCGAAGCCGAGGCGAGCGGGATCCTCATCGCGGAAGTGTTCGTAGCAGTAGCGCGCTCCGAGGTAAGCCGAGTTCACCAGCCGGCGCGTCTCGTCGTTGATCAGCGGACCGAGGTAGGCGATCTGGCCGGATTGCGTCGTCAGCGCCGCCGCGCATCCGGCGATCATCTTGCCGTACTCGATCCTGCCCATGATGTTGCCGAGGTTGGTCAGGTCGCCCCGATAGGCCTTGCCCTCCGCCCAGGCGCTGTCACCTGACGACCAGATCATCGGCACGTCCGGGTGCGCCAGGGCCGCCGCCTCGATGCCGTCCTTCATGTCGTCCGAGGTGGCGAAAATGAGCTGCGCCCCCTGGGCTACCATGTCGTCGACGACGGACTCGATCGAGGTCTGCGGGCGGTCGACCGGGTTCACCTTGTCCAACACGATCAGCGCGTCGGCCGGCAAATGGAGCTGTTCCAGCACGTACCGCCCCGCCTCGTAGTGGGCCTGCGACCAGCCGTGGTCGTTCTGCGGACCGACGAGGATCATGCCGAACCGGAACCCTGCGGGCTTGTCGCCATCGTCCCCGCATGCCGCCGCGAGCAGCGCGACCAGCGCGAATCCGCAGAGCGCTCTCCATCGCCGTTGCTTCTCCATCCCGCTTCCTCCGGGTCCGTACCTACGACAGCAAGCAAAACGGTGCAAAGCCGCGGGTCGTCCGCCCCCTTGATTCCAATGAGCGCGGCGTGCTCTGAGCGGATCGACGTGCATCGAAACCGACGCGACTATCGGGCCTTCGGGCTGAGGATTCGCTCCTCCCTGCCGCTTCCCGAGCTGATTCCCGACGACAGCGAAGGCGCTCCCGACGCGCGCATCGATTGTGGCGCCGTGCCGGCGGACCTGCCGCAAGCCACTCTGGTGAGGGCGCGAGTGCAGGCCGCCGCGGGTGCGCTCCTGCTGCGCATCGACGGCGTGGCGCGGTATCTCGTCACCGGCGGCGACCGCATCGTCATCGAGCCAGAGGCGCAGGCGAACGCGGAGGACGTCCGCTTGTTCCTGCTCGGCTCTGCGCTTGGCGCGCTGCTCCATCAGCGGCACGATCTGGTCCTGCACGGCAGCGCCATCGAGGTCGGTGGCCGCTGCGCCGTCTTTCTCGGCACCTCCGGCTCGGGCAAGTCGACCCTGGCGCTCGCGTTCCGCGAGCGGGGGTATCCGATCCTCACCGACGACTTGAGCGTCGTGCGCGCGGGCAGAGGCGGTTGGCCCGAGGTCCAAGCCGGTTACCCGCAGGCGAAGCTGTGGCTCGACTCGCTCGCCTCCGTCAACATCGCCGGCGCGGATCTCCCCCGCATCCGAGGGGCGATGGAGAAGCGCGCCTTGCCGCTCGACACGTCCTTCTTCCCCTCCGCTCTGCCCGTGAGCCGGATCTACATCTTGCGCGCCGATGCGGGCGGCGACATTCGCCTCGAGCCGGTCGTCGGTTCCGGTCGCTTCGCCGCGCTGAAAAGCCACACCTATAGATTTCGCTACCTCGATGGATGCGGCTCAAAGGCGGAACATTTCCAGTCGGCCGTGCAACTCGCCCAGCAGGTGCCGATCTCCTTCGTCAGCAGGCCGCGAGATTTGTCTCGACTGGCCGAATTGGTCGACCGACTCGAGGCCGACCTGTGCGCCGCCGCCGGTGGCGCGGGGTGAGTCGCTCCGTATTTGACATCTCGGCAATGAATCGCGATCAGTCCGTGCCAGGCGCCATGGCTTCTCAGCTCGACCTGTCACCGCATACGACCGTCGTGCGCACGCCCGGTCCGATCTCGGCCGATCTCGACGGCGAGGTCGTCCTCCTCAGCATCGACAACGGCCGATACTACAACATGAACCCAGTCGCGAGCCGCATCTGGGCGCTGGTGGAACGGCCGATCGCGGTGGCTGCTCTGATCGACCTGCTCGTCGGCGAGTTCGAGGTGGAACGAGCGATCTGCCAGCAAGAGGTGCTGGCTTTCCTGCGCGAGCTGCACGCCGACGGTCTGGTGCGGACCTCCGACGTCCGATGACAATCGAGCCTCGGACCTTTCGGCGCCAGGCGGCGGTCGAAATGCGCCGGCTCACCGGTGCCGGGATTCTCGTCGACGCGCAGGGCAACCACTTCGGCGTCAACCAGGTGGGCGTGCGGATCTGGGATCTGCTCGATGAGACTGGTTCGGTCGACGCGTTGGTGGAGACGCTGCTGCGCGAGTTCGAGACCTCCCCTGCGCGTTGCCGTGAGGAAGCGGAAGCATTTCTGGGCGAGTTGCTGGCACGGGGCCTGATCGAACGCGCCGAGCGGCAGTAGGGTCGCGCCCTGTCCTGTCGCCCGCACGGGCGGCGCGTTGTGGAGTTGTATGTTGGCGCGAATCCGTGCAACAACGCAGAGCAGGAGGGGGTACGCATGCAACACGACGATGAGAAGGCTCCGGGCGACGATATCCCCGTCGCGCTTCCCGCGCGCAAACCCTGGGCGCCACCGCGGCTCGTTCCCCTCGACGTCTCTGCGACGGAGCAGGACGACTTCACGATAATTTCCTGAAGCGGGGCGCCGAGTCGTCCGCTCAGCGGTCTCGCCGGCGGAGCGGACCGAGCTCCCCTTCCTCCTTGAGCCGCTGGACCCAGCGCAAGTAGGCTCCGCCCGGAATTGCCGGCCCTGCACTGACCGCGCCGGCGGTCGATGAGAACCGCACGCCCGGTTGCTTCGAATGGAAGGCGAGAGTCTCGACGACCTCGGGATCATCGTCCGCCAACGGCCGATCCGACCACCGCCGGGCCACCGCGAGATAGCGCCTGGCGTAGTCGCGATAATCCACCGCCAGGGTGAAGTCGCGCGCGTGCCGGTACGCCAGGCTCAGATTCCACTCGACGTAGCGGCTCAGCCATTGTTGCGCGGAGTCGCCGGCCACGGCGCTCGGATCGAGGCCGATCGTTGCGGCCAACGAGGCGCGATGCTCCGGGCGAAGAAATGCGGGCGTCGCACGGGCAAGGGACGCGACGACTTCCGCGGGGTCGCGCAGCAGGTAGACGAACGCGACCTCGGGCAGGGCGGCTCGAAGCGCGGCGAGCGAATGCACGGCGAGGGAGTTGAGCTTGAAGATCAGCCGCTTCTCGCCGCCGTGGGGCTCGAGGCCATAGGACCGAAGAAGGACGCGCAGGTCGCGGCGCACGGCGGGCGAGGGCGGCTGCACGCGCGCGAGGTGGAGGAGCTGGCTCACCGCGGGCGGCTCGATGATGACGCGGTTGGCTGGATCGATCTCGAGCAGACGAGCCAGGAGCGTCGATCCGCAGCGGCTACAATGAAAGACGAGCAGGGCGGGTGGCAGCGCCGCCTCGCGCTCGAGTCTCAACTCCAGGTCTTGCAGGCTGTAGAAGTGGCGTCGCGCGTCGTCGTCGGTGTCGCTCTGCCACTGGACCATCGCACTCTGTCCCAGGTCGTAGTATCTCCGCGGCGAGGGCGCGCGTCGGAGGGGTGCGGACGCATCGGTGGTCTCCGTTGAGCGCGCGCGGTGTCGCATGAGCGAGTGGGACACTATCATCCACGCCGAAGAGTGGAAGGAATTCGCGCGCTGCTTCGCCGCCAAGCGATGGTGCGTCGCGACGGCCGGCGAACGCGGGCGCTTCCGCGCCCTTCTCTCCGGGTGGGAGATCGATGCGATCTGCCGCTTCGTGTCGCTGCCGATCACGGGCGCCATCCGCATGCATTTCCACGGCATGCGGGTGAGCGACCCCGCGTACCGGGACTCGACCGGGCGGGTCGTCCACTCGGCCGTGCGCGCGCTCCTCGACACCGGCGCTTCGCTGAACTTCGGGCGCATGGAGCACTACTCCAACACCGTGCTCCGCCTGAGCCGCGTTCTCGAGGCCGAGCTGCGCTGTCGGGTACAGGTCAATCTCTATCAGACGCCGGCCGGCGGACAGGGCCTCGGCAGCCACGTCGACGAGCACGACGTGTGGGTGCTGCAGCTGGAAGGAGAGAAGCAGTGGCAGGTTTGCGCAGCGGAGAACGGGCTCGCCACTCCTGCGGGGAGCGCTGGCGAGACGACCGTGCGCTTGCGAGCCGGAGACTGGCTCTATCTGCCGCGCGGCATTCGACACGAAGTGCGCAACTCCGGCCGCGACCCCTCGGTGCATCTGACGATCGGCTTTCATCCGTCGTTGACCGAGGGCGCCCTTGGCGAAACGATTCCGGACACCGAGGTGCCTGACCGCGGTGCCCTCGATGCCGCGAATGCCGACACGTGCTTCGCCTGGCGAACCGGGGTCGTTTCGTTGACCCGAGCGGCGAACGGTTTGGAGCTGGATCTCTCCTATCGGCGCGCGCCGTTGGTTCTGTACCGCGACGTCGAGCCCTGGCTCGAGCGGATGTCGCAGGTGCCGGACTTCTGCCCGCGCGATCTCGGCAGCGAGGATCTCGAGGCGGCGACGTTGCTGGCTCGCTTCCTCGCCGGCGCCGGCGTCCTCGTCCTGCGACAGCGACGCGCCCCCCTGGCTTCGGAGCGCGCTCACTCGAGGTCGCCGATGGGCGTGAATCGGCCAACCTGACCGCCGCCGGTCAGCAGCGTGTCACCGGCGCGGAGCCAGGCGTGCGCCTGGAGGTTGCCGTCGGCGTCCTTGGCGACGCCGAGACGGATCGTTCCGCGGACACCACGCCGGCCGAGCATCCATTTGCCGGCGAGCGCCTGCGCGAGGCAGGCGCTCTTCCAGGGAGTCCTGGGAGCAGCCGCGCGCACGGCCCAGCCGACCTCGCGGGCGATGTCTCCCGCTTCCCCTGGCCGGGCGTGAGGGAGGGCGGCCTGTCGCTCGAGTCGCCGCGCGATCCATCGCATCGGAACGGAAAGGACAAGGAGGCGAGCGATGCCGAGGGTGATTACCGCCTCGATCGACAGCGCGCGCCGCTTGGCCGGCAAGGCGACAAAGCGCTTCAAGACATCCAACGTTTCCCCCGAGGATCTGGGCCAGGACGCGTCCACGCCGCTCTCAACTAGCAATGGTCGCAGGCGCTTGTCGATCGCGCGCGGAAGGCCGCCAAACGTTCAATGCCCATCGCGTGCTTCGACGGCCTCGCCTCGACTTATGCAGGTATTCGTAGCACGCTCGTGCCTGGAGACGATGCATGAGCGTATGGGGGCAGATGGGCCGAATCGTCGTGGGCACGGCCTTGCTCCTCGCTGCAGTCGGTGTTGCGGCCCCGGCGCACGCGCACTTCTTCTTGGTCGCGCCCGATTCGTGGATGTCGCAAGGCGGGTACGGTGACCCGCAAAAGCTCGGACCCTGCGGCAACGAAGGCGGGGGCACGGCAACCGGCAAGGTGACGGAATTTCGGCCGGGGCAAACGATCGAAGTGACCATCGACGAGAAGATCTTTCATCCCGGTCACTATCGCGTCGCCCTGGTCGTCAACGACCGCAGCGAGCTCCCGCCTCCGCCTGCGATCACCGCCGTCGGTTTCGATCCATGTGGCAGCGTCGAGATCCAGGACCCGCCGATCTTCCCCGTTCTGGCGGACAACATGTTGCCGCACTCGCAGCCCTTTGCGGGACCTCGGACGTTTACCGTGACGCTGCCGGCCGACGTCACCTGTACCCGGTGCACCCTGCAAGTCCTCGAGTACATGTCCAACCACGGCGCGCCGTGCTTCTACCATCACTGTGCCGACCTCTCGATCCAGGGCGATCCGGCCACGCCGACGGCCACCGCCACTCCCATTGACACGACGCCGGCCACGCCGACCGCCACACCCCCACCTCCCCCGGACTGCGTCGGTGACTGCGACGACGATGGTGCCGTCACGATCAATGAGCTCGTCACCTTGGTGAGCATTGCGCTGGAGCAGGCGCCGATCGGAATGTGTGCAGCCGGCAACGTCGATGGCAATCAAACGATTGCGATCAGCGAGATACTCGCCGCCGTAGACAGCGCGCTGGGTGGCTGCGCGCCGCCGGTGTCCGCCGTTCACGCGCAGCACTGATTCCGAGCCCCGTGAGCACGCGGGCAGTCTAAACCCACTGGGCCCGGCCCGGATAGGAAGGGCAGCCATCACAGGCCTGCGGGTCGTCGAGTGGTTGTAGACACATGACGGTCGAATTTTCGGGATTCCCGCCGCGGAATGTGTTACGCCGAAACGGCGGGTGGGCGGCGGCCATGGGCCCCGACCTGCGCGCGAACCCGGGGGGGGTGGGTGACAAAATTCGCATTGGCGACGACGTTCTCGTTGATCCTGCTACTGGCGACTGTGCGGCCGCAGGCAAGCGCCGCGGCACCGGACCCGTTAGCCAAGACGCCGATTGAAAGGATTCTTCGCGCTGACGGTGCGATCGATCCCGGCGCCGGATTCAGCGGCAGCGTCGACCCGACCGGATATCGCATGGTGGCGGGCCCCGCGGGCGAGCCGCGCTTCGTCACAGCCGCCGCCCTGGAGTCCTTCGACGAGCCCTGCGACCCCGACGGTGGATGGGATCCGCATTTCTTCAGCCCCGGCGGCGCCGACCTGGGCATCCTCGCGATTGCGGTCAGCCCCTCGGGCGACGTGTACGTCGGCGGCAACTTCGTCACCATCGACGGGCTGGCGGCGAACCGTATCGCCAAATGGAACGGCACCACGTGGTCGGCCCTCGGCAGCGGCGTGACCGCGACGGTCAACGCCATCGCGGTGAGCGGCACGGACGTGTACGTCGGCGGCAGCTTCCTTACGGCGGGCGGCCTCACGGTGAACCGCATCGCGAAATGGGACGGCGCCAACTGGTCGGCCCTCGGCGGTGGAATGGATGGCAGCGTCCAGGCGCTCGCCATCAGCGGGACGACCGTCTACGCGTCCGGGACCTTCACCACCGCCGGCGGCGTCAGCGCCAACCGGATCGCGAAGTGGGACGGCGTCAGCTGGTCGACCCTGGGCACTGGATTGAACAATACGGTCTACGCGGTGACCACGATCGGAACCGACGTCTACGTCGGCGGCAGGTTCTCCGCCGCCGGCGGCGTCACCGCCAATCGGGTTGCCAAGTGGGACGGCACCGCCTGGTCCGCGCTCGGCGCCGGCCTGGGCTCGACCTTCCCGGAAGAGGTCACCGAACTGGCCGTCTTCGGTGGCGAGCTGTACGCGGGCGGCGGCTTCTTCGGCTACGTCAGGAAGTGGAACGGCAGTGCCTGGGTCGACGTCGGGAGCGCGCCGCGCGTGAACTACACGGTCCGCACGCTCGTCGTCGCCGGCGGGGCCCTCTATGCGGGCGGCGAGTTCATCACCTCGACGGGCGCAGTCGCCAATCGTATCGCCAAGTGGGACGGGAGCACCTGGTCCGGGTTTGGCAGCGGCATAGGCACCAGCACCACCACCACCCCCCCGAGCACCGTTTATGCGATCGGCGTAGTGGGCACGACGGTCTACGCCGGCGGCACATTCACCGACGCGGGTGGAGTGAACGCCAACAACATCGCGGCCTGGAACGGCAGCGCGTGGGGCACGGTCGGCGGCGAAGGGTACGGCGTCAACAACACCGTCAACGCGTTCGCAGTGAGTGGTGCGGACGTGTACGCCGGCGGCGAGTTCACCGGCGCCGGGACCGTCACCGCCAATCGTGTCGGCAAGTTCAGCGGCAGTGCGTGGACGCCGTTCGGCAGCGGCATCGGCACCGGCGCCTCCGACACGGTGCGCGCGCTCGGATTGGTCGGCACCAACCTCTACGCGGGTGGCAACTTCCTCTCCGCGGGCGGGACGAGCGCGAACCGCATCGCGCGATGGGACGGCAGCGCCTGGTCGGCGCTGAGCAGCGGCGTGAACGTCGACGTCAACGCCCTGGCGGTGAGCGGGGCGAACCTCTTCGTCGGCGGCTCGTTCACCACCGCCGGGGGGATCAGCGCGGCGCGCATCGCGCGCTGGAACGGGACGAGCTGGTCGGCTCTCGGCACCGGCCTGAATCAAGCCGTGTACGCCCTGGCCGTGATCGGCACCGACGTCTACGCGGGCGGCATCTTCACGACCGCCGGCGGTGTCACCGTCAACCACGTGGCCAAGTGGAACGGCAGCGCGTGGTCCGCGCTTGGGTCGGGCACGAACTCGGGCGTGAATGCGCTGGCGACCGATGGAACCAACCTCTTCGCCGGCGGTGCTTTCACGACCGCAGGAGGGGTGAGCGCCCAGCACGTCGCCAAGTGGAACGGCAGCGCCTGGTCCGCTCTGGGCGCCGGCGTCGGGATCGGAGGCGAGACAGTCTACGCCCTGGCGACAAACGGCAGTGACCTGTACGCAGGTGGCGACTTCAGCACCGCCGGCGGCACCCCGGCCAATCGCATCGCCAAGTGGAACGGCGCCAGCTGGTCTCCTCTCGGTACCGGTACCAACGGAGCAGTTCGCGCCTTGGCTGTGCACGGCGGCTACGTCTACGCGGGCGGTGGATTCACCAGCGCGGGCGGGCGGGTGTCCTCGGACATCGCCCGTTGGCAGACGTGTGGCAACTGCGGCGTTGATGTCGGGGAGCAGTGCGACGACGGCAACATGCTGAATGGCGACTGCTGCTCCGCCACGTGTCAGTTCGAGGCGAGCGGCACCGCGTGTTCCGACGACGATGTGTGCACGACGGTCGATGCCTGCGACGGCGCCGGATCGTGCAGCGGCAGCGCTCCGATCACCTGCGATTCCTGTCAGAGCTGCGACCCCGTCACCGGCTGCTCCGGCGCCGTCTGCACCGCCACGCCGACCGTCACGGCGACGCCGACGGAGACCGCTTCTCCAACCTTTACCGCCACGGCCGTCGACTCGCGGACGCCCACCGACACACCTCTCGACACGCCGACCAACACCGCGACACACACGGCGAGCGCAACGGCGACGGCCACTCCGACCGAAACCGCGATACCGACCGCCACCCCCACGGACACCGCAACGGCGACGGCCAGCCCCACGGACACTGCGACGCCGACGATCAGCCCCACCGACAGCGCGACGGCGACGGCTACCTCCACCAGCACCCCCTCCGATACGGCGACGCCGACCCGTACCCCGACGGCGACGGCAACCGCCACGCCTTCGGCGACGCCGACCGTCACCGCGGCTCCGCCGCCAACGCCGACCGCGACGCCTGTGGCCGGCTGTCCCGCCGCGCCGCTCGCCTCGTGCTACGGCGCCGCCCGCAACGGCCTGGCGGTCAAATTCGACGCGGACCACGGTCGGCACACGCTGCTGTGGAAGTGGACCCGGGGCACGACGGCGCTGGCGCAGTCCGCCTTTGGCGATCCGGTCGGCGGCGGTACGTCGTACGCACTCTGCCTCTACGATGAAAGCGGTGGTGTGCCGGTTTTGAAGATGGGTCTCACCGTCCCCTCCGCCGACAGCTGGAAGGGGCTGGGCAGTCGCGGTTGGTTGTACAAGAGCAGCGACGGGTTGGCCGACGGCATCACCAAGCTCCTCCTCAAAGGCGGCAGCGCGCCCAAGCTGCTGATGCGCGGCAAGGGAACGAGTCTGCCGCTGCCGTCGCCGCTGGGCGCCGGCCAGTATTTCGCTGAGGCCCCGGCCGTGACCGTACAGCTGCACAGCAGCGATCCGATCGCCTGCTGGTCGAGCACCTTCGCCGCCGCCGGCACGCGCAAGAACGACGGGAGCCGGTTCTTCGCCCGCGCTCCGTAGCCGGCTGCCAAGCCGGCGCACGACCACCGTTGGTGAAATTCTCGCCGGTGCGTGGGCGAGGTGATGGCGTGACCAGCTTGCAGCAGCGCCAGGAGCGTGGGATCGTCGCTATGTGCACGCCCATACTCCGTCACGGAACCGCTGCTCATGAGCACCGCGGCGCCTGAGTTGTTCCAATTCGACAACACCTATGCCCGCGACTTGACCGGTTGCTACGCGGCGGTGACGCCTGCGCTGGTGCCCGCGCCGGAGTTCCTGCGCTTCAACGACGCGCTCGCCGCGGAGCTCGGCGTGGACGTCGCCGCTCTCGAGCCGGCGCTGGCCGCCGCGGTGTTCGCCGGCAACGTCGTGCCCGCGGGCGCGACACCGATCGCGCAGGCCTACGCCGGGCACCAGTTCGGCGGCTTCTCGCCGCAGCTCGGCGACGGGCGCGCGGTGCTGCTCGGCGAGGTGATCGACCGACACGGCCGGCGCCGCGACATCGCCTTCAAGGGCTCCGGTCGCACACCCTTCTCACGCGGCGGCGACGGCAAGGCCGCGGTCGGCCCGGTGCTGCGCGAGTACCTGATCGGCGAGGCGATGCACGCGCTCGGCATTCCGACCACGCGGGCGCTGGCGGCGGTGCGCAGCGGCGAGGTGGTGTGGCGCGAGCAACAGCTGCCGGGCGCGATCCTGACCCGCGTGGCCGCGAGCCATGTGCGGGTGGGAACGTTCCAGTTCTTCGCCGCGCGCGGCGCGCACGACACCGTGCGCGGGCTGGCGGAGTACGTCATCGCCCGCCACGATCCCGACCTGTCCGCCGATCCCGACCGCTACCTCGGCCTGCTGCGCCGCGTCGCGTCGCGGCAGGCGGCGCTGGTCGCGCAGTGGATGCTGGTCGGCTTCATCCACGGCGTGATGAACACCGACAACATGACGGTCTCCGGCGAGACGATCGACTACGGTCCCTGCGCGTTTCTGGAGGCCTACCAGGCAGAGACGGTGTTCAGCTCGATCGACACGCACGGGCGCTACGCCTACGGGAACCAGCCGCTCATCGCCCGCTGGAACCTGGCGCGCCTGGCCGAGACGCTGCTGCCGCTCTTCGACGCGCCCTCGCCGGAGCAGGCAATCGCGCGCGCGACCGAAGTGATCGACGCGTTCCCGGGCCAGTACGCATCGCACTGGCTCGCCGGCGCGCGCGCCAAGCTGGGCCTGGCGACCGCCGGCGACGGCGATGCGGCGCTCGCCGCGGACTGGCTGGCGCTGCTGGAGACGCACGCGGTCGACTTCACGCTGGCGTGGCGGCGGCTCGGCGAGGCCGCGGCGGGCGACGAGCGCCCGCTCGCGGCGCTGTTCGCGGACGCGGCAGCGCCCGCGGCGTGGCTCGCGCGATGGCAGCGGCGCGCCCAGCAGGAATCGCGTTCGGCGAGCGAGCGACGGGACGCCATGCACCGCGTCAACCCACTGTACATCCCGCGCAATCAGCGCGTCGAAGAAGCACTCGCCGCCGCATCCGAGCAGAGCGACCTGGGGCCGTTCGACCGCTTGCTCGAGGTGATCACCCACCCATTCGACGAGCGCCCGGGCTGGGAGCGCTACGCCGAACCAGCGCCGCGCGAGGTCACGGCGCGCTACAAGACATTCTGCGGCACCTGACCCGGGTCGGCGCCACTCAGAGCGGCGCCCTCAATAGACGCCCGGGATGATCTTCCAGGGGACGCGCCCGCAGTAGCTCTCCCAATAGGCGCCGTATTTGTTGTGGCACCGCCGATCGTCGCGAGTGGCGCGATCGGTCAGCAGGATCGTCAGGAAGACGACGTAGAAATAGGGCACGAAGTTGGTGAATCCCGCCGGCAAACTCCACGCGAGCGCGAGCGCGATCTCCGGCACGTAGTGGAAGTGGCGCGCCACCCCCCACCAGCCGGAAGCGAGGAGCAGGCTTTCGTGCTGCGTGCCGTCGGCGGTCGCGTAGCGGGCGTGGATCAGATCGGGTGGGCGGCCCCACACCTTCGTGTTGCCGTTCGTTGCCCGCACCCGCTGGCGTTGCGCGTCGGCGACGTAGTTGACGTAGATCGCGCCGATGCCGAAGAGAAAAATCGCCGCGGCGAGCGGCCAGGGCAGGTCGCGCGGGCGCAGCACGAGGTACTGCGCCGTGAGCGCATAGACCGCGGGGACCCAAGCCACGACCCCCCAGCAGATGTAGTAGCCGAAGCGGTCGTGCATGATGTCGAGCGAGGTGAAGTACCCGCTCTCCCACCAGAAGAACTTGAAGAGATAGGTGACGGTGATCGCGACCGAAACCAGCATCGAGTTGCTGACGTGCCCACCTGGATCCAGCTCGGCCTGCTTGGCGGCGAAGGAGCAGACGATCACGCTCCACCCCATCATGCTGAAGCGGCAATTGGTCAGCTGCTTCAAGTTGACGCCAAAGAGCGTTGGATGCAGCTCGACGCCCCAGTAGTAGTCCCAGATGAAGTTGCCGGAGATGCTCCGATCCTCGGAAGTGGGCCAATAGCGGCCCTTCCAATAGAGGAAGACGCAAAAGACCAGGGCGAAAAGTACCAGCGTCGCGAGGATCTCGCCGAAGTGATCCCAGACGATCCCGGCATTGAACAGGTGAAGACCGTAGGAGCAGCCGAAGAACAGGGCGTGGGTGACGAACCAGGCGGCGACGCCGTTGAGCTTGTAGCGGGGGCGGTTGCCGGTGGGGGTGATCGGACCTTCGAACATCGTGCCGGGCAGCCAATGGAGGAGGATGCCCTGGAGCACGACGAAGACGAGCACGATCGCGGCGGCGCTCATGCTCGGCCAGGGCCAGTGGGCGACGACGGCGCGCCAGCCCGCACCGGTGAGCAGCGGCGAGAGTGAGCCGTCGAACGGCTCGAAGGTGCAGACGATCCAAAAGATGATCGCCGCGGGTGGCGTCACGAGAATGAGGAACAGCGGCCCCAGCGTCGTGCGAATCCATTCGACGACGCGGCTCTCGCTCCCCGCGGCCCAGGTGGTGAGCTTCTTGGCGGACAAGGGTTCAGACATGGGTGCCTTCCACTCGGCGCACTGTCACGCACGCCTGCCCGCGGGTCAAGAACGTCACCGACGCCCAATGGTCGGCGCGCGACGGCGGCTGCTCTGGGGCCTGACGTCGAGGCACCAGCCGTCGAGCTGTCCTTCGTCCTCGATGTTGTGATCCGAGACCGTCAGGCGCCATGCACCGCCCGAGTCGTCGCCGGCGAACGCGGCAAGTGGCTCGCTCGGACGCAACGGGCCGGAGAGGGCCGGTGGCGTGGCAGCACATGCGTCCTCGGCGGCAGTCGCCGCCGCGTCATCGAAGGTGGCCGAGATATCATCGCGGCCACACCCGTCCAATGTGGCCGGCACGCCGGGTCGATCGAGGAGGACGACGCTCTTGCCCGAGGCGACATGCGTGAGCTCGATGACCAGATCGCCGACGAACGTGTGCGCCACTTCGACGAGCACGTCGACGTCAGCGATCACCATGCCAGCCGCGAACACGAGTTCGGAGGCGACCCCATCGATATCGTCGTCTGGAATTGCCGCCGGCAAGTTGCCGGCACAGACGGTCATGCCCTCCGGTGTCGCGGTGTGCGTCGGCGTCGGGGTTGGAGTCGCCGAGGCAGCGCCGCTATTGGCCTCGAGGCACCAGCCTACCAGCGCGCCGGTATCCAGCTCGACAGCGTCGGTCACCGTCAACCGCCATTGTCCGCCGAGCCCCTCGCCGTCGAAGGCAGCGAGCGCACCGGCGGGCGACAGCGATCCGCCCAGGGCAGGCGGCGGGTCGACGCAGCTCGTCTCGGCCGGCGTCGCTGCCTCGTCGTCGAGCGTTGCCTCGATATCCGGACGGCCGCAGCCGGTCTCCGACGCCGGTACGCCGGGACGATTCACCAGAACGACGCTCGTACCAGTGCCCACGTGGGTGAGGCGAATCGTCAGATCGCCAACCCAGGAATGATCGATCACCAGGCGGACGTTGAGATCGCTGACCAGCGCGGCCGAGGAGATGGTCAGCGTGTCGTCGAGGCCGGCAAGATTGTTGTCGGGGATCGGCAGCGGCGCCGCCGGTTGCCGGCAGAAGAGAGCCTGCGTCGCCGTCGGCGAGGGCGTTGCGGTCGATGGCCCACTGGTCGGCGTGCGCGTCGGCGTTGCCGGAACCGTCGCGGTGCGGGTCGGCGTGCGCGTCGGCGTCGGCGTGAGGGTCTCCAGCGGCGGGACGAGCGCGAACAGTCCGTTGCACGCAAAGATGTTCGACGCGGCGGCGCGGACATCTTCCGCATCGATCACGCGGTCTTCATTCGCATCGACGAGCGGATGGCTGCGACCGCTCGTCAGCACCTGTGTGGTCGCGGTCAGGTCGGCGGCGGAGACGCGCCCGTCGCGATTCGCATCACCGGGCAGCGCCACCGGCGGGCGATTGCCGAAGTCGCGTGGCTCGATGCCGGCGCCATCGCTGCCGATCGCGACGACATGCGTTCCTTGCTCGGGCGGGAACGTCTGCCGATAGCCGCAGCGGTTGATCTCCCGCAGGACATGGATGCCGTTCGGCAGCTCCAAGAACCGATACGTGCCGTCGGCGGCGGTTTCGACGAAGCGTTCGCCGGCGTCGAAGCGGCCGTTCTCATTGTCATCGACGAAGATCGTCCAACCACCGAGTCCCGGATCGAATGAATCGCGCCGCCGGTTGCCTTCGCGATCTTCGAACTTCGCTCCCGGGACGCTGCCGGCGCGGAAGTTGCCGAAGTCGAGGAACTGGTACGACTGCCCCGCGACGGCGACGATGTCGGGCGGGTTGGCGCTGGTCTGCACCCAGCCGGGCTGTTGCACCTCGCGGACACGATAGAATCCGGGCGAGACCGCGAAGGCGTACACGCCACCGCCGTCGGTGCGCGTGCAGCGCTCCGACGCCGACGGATCGCAGATGCCGTCGCCGGCGGAATTGTTCAGCACGCCGTCCAGGTTGTCGTCGAGGAAGATGACCCACCCCGCCAGCCGCGGCTCGTCGACGTCGCGCTGGCGGTTGGCGTTCTGGTCCTCGTACTTCACGCCGGTGAGAATGATGGCCGGCGTGCGTGTCCTGGTCGGCGTCGGCGTGCTCGTCGACGTCGGCGTGCGCGTCGCTGTCGTGTCGCTGGTCGGCGTCGGCGTTGCCGTCGGCGTGCTGGTGGCCGTTGGCGCGCGGCGATTGCCGAAATTGACGTCGTAGCGGCCGTCGCTCATGAGGCCGCCGGCGCCGGCGTCGGGGAAGTCGCGGGCCTGGCCGCCGGACGGGAACGTCTGCACCCAGCCCGGTTGCTGAACCTCGCGCACTTGCGCCTGTCCCGGGCCCTTGAAGATGCCGAGTGGCAGGCGGAAGAAGTAGTCGCCGTCGCCGTCGGTCACGGTGCGGCGCACGCGCCCGAAGGTGTCGACGAACTCGATCGTCCACTCGGGTAGACCCGGCTCGCCGTTGTCCTGCGCGCCGTTGCCGTTGGCGTCGTCGAACTTGCGACCCTGGATGCGCAGGTCGTGGAAGTTGCCGAAGTTCACCGTGATCGGCAGGCCGCTCTGCAGCGGAGCGCCGGGCACGAGCACCGGCTGCGCCGCGCCGCCGAGCGGGGCCGTCTGCGTCCAGCTGCTCTGCGTGACCTCGCGCACAGAGACGAGGTCGGGACCGCGGAAGGCGTCGAGCGGCACCTCGAACTCGTAGCGCCCGTCGGGGTCGGTATTGGTGCGCCGGACGCGGCCGAAACTGTCGATGAGATCGATCTTCCAGTTCGACAGACCTTCCTCGAACGGCCCGCGCCGGCCGTCGCCGTCGCGATCGTGGAACTTGACGCCTTTGACGACGACGTCGCGGAAGTTGCCAAACTCGACGACGGTGGTGCCCGCCGCCAGCGGCAGATCGCTTCGTATGCCGAACCGCGGATCGGAAGCGCTCCACCCGGGCTTGAGGATCTCGCGCACGGCGAAGCGCGTCGTCTCACGCGGAAAGCGCTCGCGCGGCGCCACCACGGCAAACTCGCCCGAGGCCGACGACGCCGTGCTGGCGATCGTCGTGCCGTAGAGGTCGGCGATCTCGATCTGCCAGTCCGAGAGACCGCGCTCGTCGTCGTCGCGCCGGCCGTTGCCGTTCACGTCCTCGTACTTGAGACCGGTGACGACGACGTCCTCGCCGCTCACGACGACCTCCTCGAAGTCCACCGGGTCGCTGCCGGGGCCGGTGAGAAAGGGCAGGCAGACATCGACACGAATCTGGCCGTTGCCGCGCTTGATGCCGGTGGTCAACGCCGTGCTGGGGTCGATGGTGACCACGGGATCAGGCGGGAAGGTCGACTGCCACGACGTCACCAGCGGCACGTTCGGCAGCGGCACTTGCAGCCGGACCTCGTTCAGCGTGATGGTGGCGGCGAACGGATTGTAGGTCAGCGCCAGGCGGAAGTAGGCGTTGCCGCCGCGATAGACACCGTCCGTCAGCTCCGCCCCCGGCGGCACGACGATCTCGATCGGCACCCCGATGTCGTCGAGAATCTGGCCGATGCCGGGCAGCAGGCGTTCGATCTTCTTGCGGAACTTCTCCGGGTCGCCGAGCGCGGCGAGCGGATCGAGGGCGATGTCGACCGACTCGGTGCCGCCGGAGAGGCCGTTGAGCATCGCTACCGCGTGCGGCCGGCGCATGCCGGCGAGGGGCACCGCGATCGGGTGCTCGAACAGACCCGGCTCGTTGCGGATCTCGACCTTGTCGAGCTGCGGCGCGACCAGCACCAGCAGCGCGTCGTCGGCCTTGCCGAGACAGAAGCGCTCGAGGTCGAGCGTCGCCTGCACTGCCGAGATGCCGGGGTTCTTCGCCGCGACGAAACCCTTGAAGAAGGGGAAGGTGGTGCTGAACTGGTCGCGCACCTCGATGACGTTGTCCATCGTCTGCGTGCGACCCGATGCGGCCTCGGCGTCCATCGCCGCCTGCGAGCTCACTTCGAAGTCGAGGAACTGACTGGCGATGAACGGCGTGCCGAGCTGGAGCGCGCGGGCGAGGAAGGCCAGCGGGCCGCCGGAGACCGGGATGGCGCCGATGACGCGCTGGATGGCGCTGATCAGATCGACGTCGCTCACCAGGCCGCCGAAGAAATCGAAGCGGATCTTCTTGACGCGCACGAAGCCGGTGGTGCCGATGGACTCGGCGGTGCCGTTGCACAGCGGCCCGGCGGCGAAGAGGAGCATCGGCGCATCGTCGACCTCGCGGCCGAGCGCGGTGGAGATCCGGTTGGCGACGAAGTTGCCGAGCGAATCGGGCTCGATCTCGAGTCCGGTGGTCTCGCCGAGCCGCATGCCCGAGATCACCAGCGAGAAGTTCGAGCGCTCCACCACTTCACCGTCGCGCTTGCGCACCGCCTGGAGAACATTGACGCCGAGCCCCGCTTGTCCGGCGGCGAAGCGCACCTCGCCGGTGGTGCGATCGACGTCGATCGTGGCGGTGCCGAGGACCGGTGTTCCGCTCTCGACGCGGCGGTTGACGGCGGCGATGAACTCCTGCAGCGCGCGGTTGAGAATCGCCTGCTCCAACGAGCTCGGATCAGCGTCCGGACGCAGCCACTCGTACTCGATGTCCGGATCGGTGGTGACGATGCGGCCGCCGGTCTCGCGCACTTCGATCGGCACCGGTTGGTTGTCGCACAACCCCTTGCCGATGATCAGCAGCGGCCGCAGGAAGATGCCGAGCTTGCAGTCGGCCGGACAGCCGTCGTTGTCTTCGGTGTTGCCGTCGTCGCAGCTTTCGGAGAACGGCGGCTCGTCGTCGACGACGTTGTCGCCGCAGCGCGGATCGGTGCAATCGGAGCGGCAGGCATTGGGCTCGGTGTCGCTGTTGGCGTCGCCGTCGTCGCACTCTTCGCCGTCATCGAGTTGCCCGTTGCCACACCGTACTGGGGTCGGCGTGAGCGTCGGGGTGCGGGTGGCCGTTGGTGACGGGGTCGGCGTCCGCGTGCGGGTCGGAGTCGCCGTCCGCGTCGGGGTCGCCGTTCTGGTCGAGGTCCTTGTCAAGGTCGAAGTGCTCGACGGGGTTCGCGTCGGCGTCGACGACGCCGTCGGCGAACGCGTGAACGTAGCCGTCACCGTCGGCGTACGGGTGGCCGTCGGCGAGCGCGTGGACGTCGCCGTCGGGCCGGGCGGCGCGAGGCCGATCTTGGTGATGAAGAGATCGGCGAGACCGTCGTTCTTGTCCTGTACCGGGAAGCCGGCCTGGGGAAAAATCGGTCGATTCGGTATTGCCGAGGATGTAGAGGCTGCCAGCGGCATCGATAGCGATGTCCATGCCGCTGTCGGCCTTGCTGCCGGCGAGGTAGGTCGAGAAGACGAGATCGGCCAGACCCAATCCGTCTGGGCGCACGCAACTCACGACGGCGGCGCCGCCGAAACAGATGCCGCCCGGACAGTTCACACCGTCGGCGCTTTGGATCGCATCGCGGACCGGGTAGTCGGGCGCCGACGTGGCCCCGGTGACACAGCCGACGCCGTCGGCGCCGACGGCGACTCCGCGCAGGAAGGAGCCGAAGGTGCCGCCTTCGAGGTAGGTCCAGTAGCGCAACGCCGCGCCGTTCTCCGAGAACACGGCGAGGAAGCCGGTGGCGTTGCTTCCGAGCGTCGAATCGAACGGCTGGATCGATCCGAGCGGCGGCAGATCCTTGGAATCCGTTTGCCCGATGAGATAGGCGCGGCCGTCGGGGCTGGCGGCGATGTCGGCCGTTTCATCGCGCCCGGAGCCGCCGAAGTAGGTCGAGTACACCGGCGTGCCGGACGAGCTCAGCTTGACGACGAACGTATCGATCGATTGGTCGTCGTTGTTGTGATCGAAGCTGCCGGGTGTCGTCGGGAAATCTTCCGACGTCGTATCGCCGCTGAGGTAGACGTTGGGTGGGTTCTGCCGATCCAGCGCGACGCCTTCGACGACGTCGATGTCGGTGCCGCTGACATAGGTCGACCACAGCAGGGCGCCGTTCGACGACAGTTTGGCGGCGAAGCCGTCGATGACGATCCCCTCCGTCGGGATGACTTTGCGTTGCGGCTGCCACGCGCCAGCGGTGGTGGGGAAATCGCCCGGCCCGACCGTGATCCCGCCGACGTATGCATCGCCGGCGGGGTCCACCGCGATCGACACCGCGCGATCGTGTTGTGGGGCGCCGCCGAGGTAGCGCGAGAAGATGAGCGCGTTGCCGGCGGCGTTGAGCTTGGCGACGAAGGCGTCACTGCCGGTGCCGCCATTGGGACTATTCTGCGCTGCGGGGAAGTCCAACGCGCAGGTCCCGCCGCCGATGTAGGCGTTGCCGTCGCCGTCGACGGCAATGTCGGCGCCCTCGTCGCCGGAGAAGCATCCGGCGCGTAGTTGGCTGCCGCCGAGATAGGTCGAGTAGACCAGCGCATCGCCGGCGGCGTTGAGCTTGGCAACGAAGGACGTCGTGGTCGGATCGGATCCGCCCGTGGGCGGATATCGATTGGTGGGAAACAGGGGGAGGTGGGTGTCGAAATTGAGCGAGTAGGTATAGCCGGTCACGTACGCGTTGCCGGCGCTGTCCACGGCGAGGCCGCCGGCGCGCTCGACCGAGTTGCCGCCAAGGTAGCCCGAGTAGACCAGCACCGGGTCGATGATGAGCGGCAGCGTGGTGTCGTAGTGCCCGAGCGCAAACTCGACGCGCGCCCGCTCGGCTCCCGCTGCGGCGATGGCGAAGCGCGCCGCGACGGCACGTCGCTCGCCGTCGACGATCTGGTAGGCGACCGGCGCGTCGAAGGCGATCTCGCCACCGTCGACGCGCAGGACGAGGCGACCGGATTGGTCGACGCGCAGCGGCGGCGGATCCGTGCGGCCGCCGGACAGGCCTGCGAAGGACAGGCGGATTTGCCGGGGGTCGGCGCCGGCGCCGACGATGAAGTCGTACTCGAGCTGGCGCTGGTTGCCGTAATAGACGAGATCGATGCCGGGATAGAGATCGCTATACGAAACGCGCCGATACTGCGGCACACCGGTGCGCCACTGCGCCGGGTCGCTGCCGATGAGGTAGTTGCTCTTGCTCGGCAGCTCGTCGACGCCGCCGACCGGCGCCGCCGGATTGGCACCGTCGAAATGAACGCGCACGACGCGACTCTGCACCGGCGCATCGGATCCAATCGTCCGCGGCGGCGCCAGCGCCAGCAGCATCCCGCCCGGCGTGGTCGCCACCGTGTACCCCGGCCCGTGTGCCAGAAACGCAACCTCACCCGGCGCCTGACCGCGATTCGCCTCGAAGGTCAGTGGGAGGCTGCCGTAGCTGGCGCGGAACGGCTGGGACGTGACTTCGTGGTTCGGAGGCGCCGCGTCAGCCGAACCGAGGAAGACCCAGCCGAACAATACCCCCCAGACCCCCCGCCAGTGCGAACGCCCCCTCCCGCGGTGCATGGACGCCACTTGTAATTCGACCCAAGGAGAGAAATCCAGCCCGTTGAAGAACACCTGCGTCGTTTGCCCAACACGCTCCTACGTCTCATTCCGACTGGGTGAGGGGTTGCGCCTATCGAGCGCCCGCGATTAAAAAGCCCATTCTTACGCGGCGGCACCGCGGAATCAGGAGGACACAATGGCCAACGCGGCAAGCGGCAGGGGACAGACGGCGCTCATCACCGGCGCGAGCGCGGGGATCGGCCTCGCGCTGGCCGAGTGCTTCGCGCAAGACGGCTACGATCTCATTCTCACGGCGCGCTCGGCCGCGGCTCTGCAAACCGAGGCGCAGCGGATCTCCGCGAAGTACGGCGTCACCGCGACCCCGATCGCGCTCGACCTCGAAGCCGTCGGCGCGGGCCACAAGCTCGCCGGCGAGATCGAGGCGCGCAAGCTCGCGGTCGACGTCCTCGTCAACAACGCGGGCTACGGCATCGCCGGTGGCTTCAACGAGTCGCGCGAATCGGAGCAGCTGGGCATGATCGACCTGAACGTGCGGGCGCTGGTCGAGCTGACGCACATCTACTGGCCCGGCATGTTGTCGCGACGTCGCGGTGGCGTGCTCAACGTGGCCTCCACCGCGGCGTTCCAGCCCGGGCCGTTGATGGCGATCTACTACGCCACCAAGGCCTTCGTGCTCTCGTTCTCCGAAGCGCTGTGGAAGGAAGCGGAAGGGACCGGCGTGCACGTGAGCTGCCTGTGCCCCGGGCCGACGGAGAGCAAGTTCCGCGAGCGCGCCGGCACGGGCAGGACGCGTCTGGCGAGCGCGAGCACGCCCATGACGTCGATGAGCGTGGCCGAGCTGGGGTATCGCGGCTTCCGCGACAATCAACGCGTCGTAGTGACCGGCGCGCGCAATGCCGTGCTCGCCTGGCTCGTCCCGATGTTGCCGCGGCGCACCGTTCTCCGCCTGGTGCACAACCTGCAATCGCCGGCGTAGCTCGCGTCGAGTTCTCTTCGCACCGGGGGAGGTTGCATGAGCGATGGCGGACCGATCCTCGTCACCGGGGCGGCGGGTCAACTCGGGGCGGTCGGGCGAACGGTCACCGGCCTGCTGCTGGAGCGGGGGCTTGCGGTCCGCGCCATGGTCCGCCGCGCGGACGATCGGGCGGCGGCGCTGCGCGCAGCGGGGGCCGAGGTGGTGGTCGGCGACCTGCTCGAGCCGGCCGACGTGCATCGGGTCGTCAGCGGTTGTCGACGGATCTACTTCGGCATGTCCGTCTCCGTCGGATATCTGGAGGCAAGCGTGCTCATGGCGGCGGTCGCCCGGGAGGTTGGCGTGGACGCGCTGGTCAACATGTCCCAGATGACCGTCTCCGAGATGAGCATCCAGAACACCACCCCGAGCCATCAACAGCGCCAGCACTGGCTCAGCGAGCAGGCGCTCGCTTGGTCCGGCCTGCCGGTTGTCACCATTCGGCCGACGGTGTTCCTGGACGGCTTCTTCCTCCTCTTCGCCGGTCCGACCGTTCGAGAGCGAGGCCGCATCGAAGTGCCGTTCGGCAGCGGCAAGACGTCTCCGGTCGCTGCGGCCGATGTCGCGCGGGTGGTCGCTGCCGTCCTCGTCGACCCCGCGCCGCACCTGGGCAAGATCTACGAGCTCACCGGGCCGCGATCACAGGATATGCACGGGGTCGCGCGCGAGTTCTCCGATGCCCTGAATCGCGAGATCACCTACTACGACGTTCCTCCCGCCGAGTGGGAACGGGAGCTGAAGACGGCGGGGCTTCCGGCACACGTGGCCCAACACCTGATCACGATGACCGCGTTGCATCGCGCTGGTCGCTACGACCGGCTGGCGGACGGCGTCGAGCGGGTGACCGGCCGCCCAGCGATGAGCGTGCGGGATTTTGTGTCCCTTCACGCGGAGGAGTTCGGCGGCCTTTGAAAATGGAGGAGGGGATCCGCTCATGCTGAGCCCGTCGAAGCACGGGGCGGGGTTCTTCAACGGGCTGAAGTACACCAGTTCATAAGTTCGGTAACGTGTGTCGCGCCGGCTTCCTCTCCCGGATGGGAGAGGATTGAGGTGAGGGGGATTTAATTGCGCCGAAGGCCACGGATGAACTCTGACTGGACAGGTCCCAAAGATGGGGTTGGCTTCGCCGATCAGTTGAATCCCCCTCATCCTGACCTTCTCCCATCCGGGAGAAGGAACCTTCGTGCGATTATTCACCGCAATTGCGAGGCGCAGTCGTTCCGTCACGCGGTCGGGCGAAACGCGTCGATGAGCGCCTTGCAGTAGCGAACGACCGCGGCGACCTTGTGCGGCGCGGTCTGCCCGAGGCGCACGACGACCAGGTCGAGCTTCGGGCTGATGAGAATCCGTTGCCCCCAGGCGCCGCTGCAATAGAACAGGCCCAGACTGCCTGGGACGACCCAGAAGTGGGCGCCGTAGAGCCCGTCCGACTGCGCCGTCGGCGTGCGCGAATAGTCCACCCAGCCGGCGGGAAGAATCCGTTCGCCGTCCCACACGCCATCGCGAAGGTAGAGGTAGCCGAAGCGCGCGAAGTCGCGCGCGCTGCAGTAGCAATCGCTCGAGCCGATGAAGTTGCCGGCGGCGTCGAATCGCGGGTCGGCGGTTTTCATCCCGATGCGATCGAACAGCTCGCGGTGCATGAAGGCGCGCATCTCGGCTTCGCCGCCGCCAACGGTTTCGCGCACCAGGCGCGACAGCAGGTTGCTGGCGCCGCTGTTGTAGTTCCAGCGCACCTCCGGCTCGACCTGATAGGGAAGGGTGGCGGCGAATGCGGCGACATCCTCCCTCCCGGCACCGAAGAGCATCGGGATGACGTCGGATTCGTCTTCGGGGTAGTAGCGCACCGAGCCGTCGCCGAGATGCTCGGCCTCGCGAAAGCGCAGCCCGTCGACCATGCGCAACATCTGGTCGACCGTGATGCGTCGCCGCGGATCGCCCGCTGACCATTCCTTCACCGGAATCGGCTGCGAGATGTCCAGCTTGCCGTTCCGCACCAGGATTCCGATCAGCGCGTTGACGATGCTCTTGGCCATCGACCACGAAATGAAAGTCCGGTCGGGCTCGACTCCCTGCCGGTAGCGCTCGACGACGATCTTGCCGCGCTGAACGACGACGACCGCGTTCGTGCGCTCGAGATCATCGGGTTCGATTTTGTCGAAGGCATGGTCGAGCATCTGCTCGATCGCCTGCCGGTCGGCGCGCGGATCGAGCTCCCCACGCGGCCAGGCTTCCGTCGGCCAGGCGAGGCCGCCGGGCTGCACGGGGAGCGAGAGGAGGGACGACCCCACGGCCGGTTGCGCGACGGCATGTGTCATGGCGCGGAGCATAGGTCGGCCGCGTCGCGACGTGCAACGCTGCGGTTGAGTAACTTTCTTGCGTCGACGAAGCTTCCCTTCGGCGTCGACCCTGGGCTGCCTCGCGCGGTCGCGCCTATCCGGCACTGGTGCTACTGAGGCGTAAAGGAGGTCAGTAATGGGGTTATTGGATCTCTTTGGGGGCGCGCAGCCTGCCGTCGATGTCGGGCAGAAAGCGCCTGAGTTCGACCTGCCCGATGCGCAGGGAAAACGCGTGCGACTGGCGGACTTTCGCGGCAGCCGCAGCGTCGTGCTCTATTTCTATCCGAAGGACGACACCCCGGGGTGTACGAAGGAGGCGTGCAGTTTCCGCGATAGCTACGAGGCGTTCAAAGAGGCGGGGGCCGAGGTGATCGGCGTGAGCTCCGATTCCGCGGCGACGCATGGCAGGTTTGCCGCCAAGCATCGGCTGCCATTCACTCTGCTCGCTGACACCGATGGCAAGGTCCGCAAAGCCTATGGCGTTCCCGCTACGCTGGGACTGCTGCCCGGGCGGGTAACATTCGTCATCGACCGTGAAGGCGTCGTACGGCATGTGTTCAATTCGCAACTGCAAGCGACACGTCACGTACAAGAGGCATTGCAGACGCTGAAACGCCTCACCTGACCGGCGCGTGCCGAGCTCGATGGGCGCAAGGATAGGGCCGGAGATCCGATGACCTGGCGCGATTCGCCGTCGGTAATCATCGTGGGCGCCGGCCCGGTCGGCCTCGGTGCCGCGCTGGAGCTCGCCAGGTTCGGCGTCCGCACGGTGCTGATCGAGAAGCACGCGGGGATCTCGTGGGCCAGCCTGATCCGCGGCGAGCTCGGGCTTCAACTCGAGGGCGCTCAAAACCTCCTCGCACATCGGGCGCGTTCCTGGGATTTATCTCCTGGCGGCGGCGACGAGGAGCGCGATCTCATCTTCCGGTAGACCGGCCTCGCGCAGCACGGCCTCGGTATCCGCGCCCAGATCCGGCGCCGGGGCGCTAGCGTCGAGGCCGTGGCCCGACATCTTCAGCGGCGGCGCGACCGTGCGGAACCGGCCCGCGGTCGGATGATCGACCGTCGGAAAGCTGCCGAAGCTCTCCGCCTGCGGGTCCTGGACGGCTTCGGCGAGCGTGAGGACCGGCGCCCAGATCAGACGGTGCTTCGACAGCAGCGCTGTCCATTCCGCCAGCGTCTTGGTTGCGAAACGCTCGTCCAGGATCCGAATCAGCTCGGCGTTGTTGCGATAGCGCCCGACCGCGTCCTTGAAGCGCTCGTCGCCGTCGAGCGCGTCCAGGCCGACGGCGCGGATGAGCTCGGGCCAGTAGCGATCCGATTCGATCATGACCAGAAACAGCCAGCGACCGTCGCGCGTCGGGTAGTGGTTCCAGAGCGGATTGCGCGCGGCGCGGCGATCGTGGCGCGGTGGTGTCTGGCCGGTGACCAGGGTGGCGGCGGTGTCGTTGCCGATGCTGTAGACGCCGATGGGTTGCAGCGCGACGTCGATGACCTGAGCGGGCTCGCCGCGATCGCGCTGCCGCAGCGCCGAGAGCACGCCGACCACCAGCGCGAGCCCGGCCGAGTGATCTCCCATTCCGGGCCGCTGAAACGCCGGCGGCGCGTCGGGCTCGTGCAGAATGTCCATGAAGCCGGTGCGCGCCCAGTAGCTCGAGTAGTCGAACGCCGGCGAGTCGGCTGCGGGACCTACCGGCCCGAAACCCGACAGCCGCGCGATGATCAGCTGCGGCCGCGCGACCTGCAGTGTCGCCGGATCGAGGCCAAACCTGGCGAGCCGCGCCGGCAGCATGTTGGTCAGCAGCACGTCGGCGCGATCGACCAACCGCCGCAGCGCCGCGACCGCCTGCGGCAGCTCCAGATCGAGGGTCACCGATCGCTTGCCGCGATTGTCCATGTGAAAGTGCGGCGCCAGAGGGAAGTCGCTGTCGTAGCCGGCGTAGCGCGGTGCGCTGTGGCGGTACATTTCGCCCCACGGCACTTCGATCTTGATCACCTCGGCGCCGAGGTCCGCCATCAACGCCCCGGCCGCCGGCGCGGCGACGAAGCTCGCCAACTCGACGACCCGAATTCCCGCCAGCGGTGCCGAGATGCCCCACATCACGCAAACAACTGACGAATCCCCGTGCGAGCTTCTTGCAGCTTCGCCGGCGTCACCTTGGCCGCCACATATAGAACCGCGGAGCGTTCAACGGTGAAGAGGCGGTTCGGGCGGATGAAACTGTCGACGGCGAGGCGGCCGTGCTCGAAATCGGTCGCGAGCAGCGGAACGGAGTAGGCGTCGGAGTGCGCCCGGGTAGTGATCTGGCCAGAGGATGAGATCATCGCCGGTGAGCTCGGCGACGACCAGTGCTGGGCGGCGCTTGCCCGCCTGCAGGTTGGTCTGGGGAAACGGCAGGACAACGACGTCGCCGGCTACAGGTTTCCCCACGCCGCATCCTCTTCGGGCGCATTCCAGTCTTTGCCCAGCGCGGATTCGCTCAACAGCAAGCCATCGAAGCGTTCCTCTTGCGCCCGCCGTCGCAGGAAACATGCGAAGTCGTACACTTCCTGCTGCAATGCCTCGGGCAGGGCGTCGAGCTCCTTTTCGAGCAGCTCTCGTGTGCTCATGCCGCTCTTATGGCATGTTCAATTGGGCTATGGAAAGCCGAGCTGGCGGCGCGTGGTGGACCCTCGACTTGTCTCATCAGCAGTCCTCTTGCCGCTGGGCGATCTCCAGGAACTGGCCGACGATCCGGCGGACCGCGATCTCTTCAGCGCGAGGTCGCGCCGAGTGCGGGGAAGAGTCGCTGCGTGTTGGCCCGCAGCGCTGCGGTCAACGATCCGGGAGCGTCGCCGGCGGCTTCGAGGCGCTCCGCGGCCATGGCGGCGGCGAACTCCGGGGTGAACGGATAGTCGCTGCCGTAGTGGAGATGCTCGAGCGTTGTGATGGTCAGCAGGGCATCGAGCTGACGGGGCACGGGGAAGCCGGCCAGGTCGTAGTGGAGGCGGGCGATGTCGCGCAGCACGTCGACGGAGGCGTCGACGTCGAGCAATCGCGAGAAGACGTTGATCCGGTCGACGATCATCGGCAGCGTCGCTCCGGCGTGCGGGATGATGAATTCGATGTCGGTGTGACGGGCGATGGTGCCGTTGAGGACCAGATTCACCACGGCGCGCGTCGTGTCGAAGAAGAACTCGAGCATCGGTCTGGGTCGTCCCAGCGAGGTGTGCTCCCAGCACGCCGGCGAGGTCGGGTGGATGAACACCCGCGCTTTCCGACGGTTCAAATCATGGAAGACCGGTTCCCACGAGGGATCGCCGAGGTAGGTGCCGCCGACGTTGGTGAGCAACGCGAACCCGTCCACGCCGAGGTGATCGCGGCAGTAGGCGATCTCGGCGACGGCGGCATCGACGTCGGGCAGTGGCAAGGCGGCGAACAGCCCGAAGCGCCCCGGATGGTCCACCACGGCGCGCCGGCCGGTCTCGTTCATCTCGCGAGCGAGCTCCCGAGCGGCGGCCTCGTCGCCGAAGTAGACGCCGGGCGACGAGATCGACAGCAGCGACGTGGCGATGCCCAGGCGGTCCATCGCGCCCACATGTTCCTCGACCGACCAGGCAGGTACCATCGGGAATCCGTCGGGCTTCTCGTGACCCGCCGCTAGCAACGCGGACCGGTAGGGGGCCGGGAGGTAGTGGGCGTGGACGTCGATCTTGTTCGACACGGTCACACGCCGAGGGACTTGACCCAGTGGAGCAGGGTATCGACGTAGAGATCGGGTTGATCGCCGTGCATCGAGTGGCCCACGTCGGGGAACGAGCGGTACTCAACCGGCACGCCGGCGGCCTGCAGGAGATCTTGCACCCGTTGGGCCTGCTGGTCGGACATGGCGCCGAACAGGAAGCCCGTCGCGTCGTTGGTGAAGCGCATATGGTGCGTGAGGAGCACCGGCACCTTCACGCTGCGCAGCATGCGCTCGTGATCGCACGACGCGGCCACGGTTCCCGTCCAGAAGGATCGACCCCACTCGGGGTCGTACTCCTTGATGTTCTGGGGTGGTTCGTCCGGGACCGGGACGCCCTTCAGCCACTCGGGCAGGCGCTCCGGGGCGCCTGCACGCATGGCGTCCCACGCCCCGATGGACCACTGGTCTCCGAGGTACGTGCTCCACAGGTCGAAGATCGGACCGATGCACTGACGGATGCCTGGCCCCATGGCCGGTCGGACTTCGGACGCAAACAGCGGTGGATCCTCGTACAAGGCCGCGACGATCTGCCCAGGCTTGGCGTAGGCCGACAACCAGGCAGCGAGGACACCGCCCGACGAGAGGCCGCTCGCGTAGGTGGGGCGTGCGATGACCGTGTCGATGAAACGGACCAGGTCGTTGCCCATGTTGTCGAGCGTGTACCGACCCGGCGTGCGGGTGCTGCGGCCCTGGCCGCGCAGATCGACGGCAAACACCTCGAAATGCTCCGCCAGCCGCGGCATGGCGGCTGCGTAGCCCCACCACGACTCGGTCTGCCCGGGGATGAGCAGCAACGCCGGTGACGACTTGTCGCCGGCGGTTGCGTAGTTCATCTCTACCTCGCCGAGCTCGACGAGCTGCTCGGGGAACGCATGGGCGACGTACGTCTCGTCCGGGTTGTGGGGGCCGTATCGAGCCCGGTGATTCGCCATGTCGCACCTCTCCGTGATGCGCGCGACTCTGATCGATCGATCGGATTTCTGTCAATCACTTGTCCAAGGTGATCATACTTTTCACCACTTGTGCCGATTCGCGAGCGACGCGAAGCGCGCGAGCCGCTTTGCTTGTAAAGTAGTCTTCTCGGAAATATAAGCGCCACGAGACCGGTCACCGGCGGGGGCATTGGCAGCACGGGGTGCGCAATGGGCGGCGGCAAGCGCAGCGAAGCATCGAGGGGTTGCGACGTGGGGAGACGCCGTGGCTGGGCATGCGTCGCGATCGCGTGCGTGACGGTACTGGGCCTTCCGGCGCTCGCGCAAACGCCGACGCAGGAACAGATCCTCGAGCGGCTGCAACGCCTGGAAGGACGCCAAGCCGCGCAGGATGAGAAGATCAAGTCGCAGGACGCGCAGATCAAGGCCAAGGACGCGCGCATCGACGAGCTCGAAGCCGAGCTGAAGAAGGTCAAAGCGCAGGTCGCGGCGCCCGCGCCCGCCGCGACCCCTGGTGCGGAGGTCGTCGCCGTGCAAGCGACGCCGATCCCCGACGCGGAAACCAATCCCGAGTTGGGCGAGGTCGTGGCGGCGGCGCCGTCCGAGAAGTTCTTTGGC
>CAYVUV010000092.1:0-6349 GCA_964455095.1 uncultured Binatia bacterium (SeqCode) | reverse complement strand
GTGCGGCTTGTTCCGCTCGAACTTCGCCTTCGCCATCGTCGTTCCTCTGTATTCGCTACTTCGAGAAAGAGAGAGTTGAGAGCCCAGGAACGAAATCGAACCGTCGACCTCGTCCTTACCAAGGACGTGCTCTAGCCAACTGAGCTACCTGGGCAGTGCGCGCGACCTGGCCGCGCCGCTCCTGCAAGCGCAGGGCGACGAGAGCGGGAAACGGGATTCGAACCCGCGACCCTCAGCTTGGAAGGCTGATGCTCTAACCAACTGAGCTACTCCCGCATACCGCATGTGTTGTGTTCCTGCTTTCCCTTCTTGGCGCGCCGTCTTGACGATGGAGAGGGGAGGATTCGAACCTCCGAAGGCTGACGCCGGCAGATTTACAGTCTGCTCCCTTTGGCCACTCGGGCACCTCTCCACAGCATGGAGCCGATGGCCAGAATCGAACTGGCAACCTACTGATTACAAGTCAGTCGCTCTACCTTGTGAGCTACATCGGCCCATGCGGCACCTTCCGGAACTATAATGAATTGCGAAGTACCGCCTGGCGTGAAACGTGCTCACTACCACCGGTCCTTACCCCTGTCAAGCTAGGCGACCGCGTCGAAGAACCTCATACATGGCGATCGCGCCGGCGACGGAGGCGTTGAGCGACTCCACCCCTGGTCGGACGGGAATCGAGGCGCGGAGATCGCACGTGCGCTCGACCAGGGGACGAAGCCCGGACTCTCCGCCGAGGACCAGCACCACCCTTGACGGAATCTCGATCTCGAACAAGCTTGGAGCGTCGCGCAGGACCAGCGCGATGCTCCACAGCCCACGTTTCGCGAGGTCCTTGAGCGTTTGGCTGACGTTGGCCACCTGGCATACGGCCACATCGCACGCGGCTCCTGCCGACACTTTCTCAACGGCAGGGGTGACCCCGACCGCACCGTGGCGAGGGATGATGACCGCGGCCATACCCACAGCCGCGGCCGTGCGCAACAGCGCACCAAGGTTGTGCGGATCTTGGATCTGGTCCAGCATCAGGAACGGGCCCGGATGCGCGGCGGTGATCGCGCTGAGGTCGGCGTAGCGAAAAGCCTCCGCCCGAGCGGCCACGCCTTGATGCCCGCCACTACCGACCAGTTGACGCAGCGCCGCCTCGTCGGCCTGTCGCACCGGAATCCGAGCCGCGGCGGCGCGCGCCGCGATATCGGCCAACCGCCCCGTCGGTCGCGGCAAAAGGCGAATCTCGCGCACGGATGCGGCTTGAACCTCGAGGCGCCGCAACACGGCGTTCACGCCGTACAGCCACCGGTCGCCCGCCGGCTCGGCGGTGCGCGCGGTCGCGTTTACATCCCGTGAGCCTTTCACTACCATCCTTCAGCCGTGCGGATTGTCGATCGCTACATCCTGCGCGAACTGCTGATCCCCTTCTTGCTCGGCCTCGGCGTCTTCACCTCGATCCTGCTCGTCGTTCGCATCCTGAAGCTGGTCGAAATGGTGGTGAACCGCGGCGTGCCGTTCCTGCAGGTTGTGCAGCTGTTCTCGTACATCCTCCCCGCCTTCCTCGAAGTCACGGTACCCATGGCATTGCTCCTGGCCGTCCTGGTCGCCTTCGGCCGGCTGTCCTCGGACAGCGAGATCATCGCCCTGCGCGCGTCGGGCATCAGCCTCTATCGCCTGCTGCGGTCGGTTGGGGCGTTTGCCGTAGCCGTCGCAGTCCTGACGTTGGGCCTGTCGGTCTATGCGCGACCATGGGGCAACGCCCAGCTGCGAACCGGTCTCTACGAGATCGTCAAGGCGCGGGCCAGCGCCGGCATCAAACCGCGCATCTTCAATGCCGACTTCGACGGCCTGGTCATCTACGTTGACCGCATCGAACCGCCCGGCAACGAACTGCACGGGATCCTCATCTCGGACACGCGTGACGCGCAACTGCGCAACACGGTCTACGCGGAGTCCGGCACCGTGTTCACACGGGAAGAGACGCATACGCTTACACTGCGGCTGCTCGACGGCGGCATCTACAGCGCGTCTGTCTGGAAGGACGGCTATCAGGACACGCGCTTCGCGACCTACGACATCACCCTCGACCTCGGCCTGGCGCTGGCGGAGCTCCGCAACCGGCCAAAGGATGCCAGTGAGATGACCGTCGCCGAGCTGCGCAAAGCCGTCGGGGAGCGCGCGGCGGCCGGCCAGCCCACCTTCATCGAACGCATCGAGTTGCAGCGCAAATTTTCCATTCCCGTCGCCTGTCTCGTCTTCGCGGCGCTCGGCGTTCCGCTCGGCATCCAACCGTCGCGGGCGGTGCACTCGCGTGGTTTTTCGGTCAGTCTGGTCCTGATCTTCACCTACTACCTGCTCCAAACCCTGGGTGAGAACCTCGGCGAGCGCGGGGCGGTCCCCCCTGTCCTGGCGGTGTGGTTCCCCAACGCGTTGCTCTCGGCCGTTGCGGCGGCGCTGCTGTCGCGCGCTGCGCGCGATGCCGGCGCTACGCGGGCTTTCGGTCTCGAAGCGCGCATCGCGTCCCTGTGGGCGCGCCTGCGCCCCGCGCGCGCATCGGCCAGCTGACCCATGCCCGCTTCGCAGTACAGCCCGCTGTCGGTCCTGAGCCGCTACGTGATCGGGCAATTCTTCGCGACCTTCCTGCCCGTCATGGCCGCGTTCGTCCTGTTGTATGTGGTGATCGACCTTTTCGACCGACTCGACATCCTGCTGCGCCACCAGGCGAGCGCCGGTGAGGCGGCCCGATACTTTGTCTACAAGATCCCGCTGATGCTTACACAGATCACGCCGCCGGCCGTGATCGTCTCGGTCCTGTTGACGCTCGGCCTCATGTCGCGGCGCAACGAGATCATCGCCTTCCGGGCCAGCGGCGTCAGCCTCGGCCAGACCGCGCTGCCGCTGCTCGTCGCCACGGCCGCCATCAGCTTCGTCGCATTGGCGTGGAACGAGACCGTCGTGCCGTACAGCTCGCGCAAGTTCCAGTACGTCAACAACGTCGAGATCCGCAAGCGCGGCCTGCGCGGCATCCTGAGCGACCGCGAGATCTGGTACCACGGCGCGACCGGCTTCTACAGCATCGAGCATGTCGACCGAGTCCGCCAGACCGTCTATGGGTTGGTGATCTACCAATTGGACGACCATTTCCGCCTGGTCAGCGTCATCCAGGTCCCAGAGGCCCAATGGCGGAATGAGCACTGGATCGCCACCGGCGCCGTGCAGCATCAGATCGGCGACAAGACCTTCTCCGCCCTCCCCGTCCCGCCCGATGCCCTGGTGATCCCCGAGACGTTGGGCGATTTCCTCGAGGTCCAGCGCGAACCCGAAGAGCTCAGCTACTCGATGCTGCGGCAACGCATCGCTGCGCTCACGAGCAAGGGAATCGACGCTTCGCACTACCTCGTCGACTTGCATCTGAAGCTCGCGCTGCCATTTGCCAGCGCCGTGCTCGCACTGGTCGCCATTCCAATCAGCGGTCGGCTGCGCCGCCACCCGAGCATTGCAGCCATCGTCGGCGTCGGAACAGCGGTCGGCTTTTGCTACTGGGTGATCCTCGCGCTGGCCAACTCTCTGGGACAGAGCGGCGCGTTGCCCCCTCTGGCGGCGGCGTGGGCCGCCAACGCCATCTTCGTTCTGGTGGGGTTGGCGCTGTTTCTGTCCAGTGACTAGAACGGCGCGTACTGCGGTTAGCGCTTCGAGTACTGCGGACGCTTGCGCGCCTTGTGACGGCCGTACTTTTTGCGCTCCACCTTGCGGGGATCGCGGGTGATGTAGCCAGCCTTCTTGAGGACTGGTCGATAGTCCGGGTTGAGGTCGATCAGCGCCCGAGTGATACCGTGGCGAATCGCCGAGGCTTGGGCTGCGATGCCGCCGCCATTGACGTTGGCCGCGATGTCGTACTGACCGGTCGTGCCCGTGAGCTCGAGCGGTTGGTGCACGATCATGCGCGAGGTCGGCCGACCAAAGTAGTCTTCAAGGGTTCGCTGATTCACCGACACCTTGCCATCGCCAGCGGTCATCCGCACCCGCGCCACTGCGGTCTTGCGCTTTCCCGTCGCCGCGAACATCACGTTTCGTTCAGCCATTGCTCACTCCTCGCCTACCGACCCGTCGGTGTCGGCAACGTCACCGCAACCGGCTGCTGGGCATCATGCGGATGCTCGGAACCCGTGTAAACCTTGAGTTTGGTCGCCAAGCGCTTGCCGAGACGGTTCTTCGGCAGCATCCCGGTGACGGCCGCGCGCACCAGCCGATCCGGGTGACTCGCGCGCACCTCGCCCGCCGACGCGGTTCGCAAGCCCCCCGGAAATCCACTGTGTCGGTAGTATGTCTTGGTGCGTTCCTTGTCCCCAGTCAGCCGCACGTGCTCGGCATTGATGATGACGACGAAGTCGCCGCAATCCACGTGCGGGGTAAAGCTGGGCTTACGCTTCCCCCGCAAGAGATTCGCGGCTTCAGAAGCCAGCCGACCCAACACCTGCTCCCGCGCGTCAATGAGGAACCAGCGCCGGTTGGCAAGCGCCTCCTCGCGGGTCAGCATAGATGTCGTCTTCATGAAGCTCCTCGTCTCCAGCGCGCCTCATACGGCCGCTGCCTGGGGTCTCTACAAATGGCGGGGTGGACGGGACTTGAACCCGCGACCTCCGACGTGACAGGCCGGCGTTCTAACCGAACTGAACTACCACCCCTAATTGATTTTTACTTGCTCCTCGCTCCTGTTGCTTGCTCAACGCGGCTCGATTGAGTGGGCGGTATCCGATTTGAACGGATGACCCCCGGCTTGTAAGGCCGATGCTCTCCCGCTGAGCTAACCGCCCGGGACGTCGGGCGCGAACGGAGCGTGCGTGGTACCTATTTCAGACAGTCCTTGAGGGTTTTGCCGGCTTTGAACTTCGCGGCGCGCGACGCCGCAATCTCAATGCTCTCGCCAGTTTTAGGATTGCGGCCTATGCGGGCTTTGCGCGTCGACACCGAAAACGTTCCGAAGCCGGAAATATTGACCTTATCGCCCTGTTTCAGCGCTTCGACAACGTCTTCGAACATCGTGTTGACCGCCCGTTCTGCGATTGCGCGAGGCAGATCAACCTTGCTTGCCACGGATTCGATGAGCTCAGCTTTCGTCATCCCGCCCCCTTGCCTAACCGCTGAATCCTAGCGGCTATAACAACGCCCGTCGGGCGAGTCAAGGAATCCGGCCCCACCCGATCAGTGCGCTACTACGTCCGAGGGAGGCTCTGGCGCAGGAACAAAGGCCGCCTGGGTCTCATGCTGGGGTGGCGGCGCTTCGACCTTGCGCAGGAAACTCTCCGGATCGCTCAACGCCAAGGACCGCCGTAACACCTGGTCCATATGGTCGACCGGGATCATGTTCACCGTGCGCAGCACGTTGACCGGAATATCGCGAATGTCCTTCTCGTTCTCGCTCGGCACCAGGACCGTCGTAATGCCACCACGGTGAGCGGCGAGGACCTTCTCCTTCAGCCCACCGATAGGCAACACGCGCCCGCGCAAGGTGACCTCGCCGGTCATCGCGACGTCGTGGCGGACCGGGATGCGGGTCAGCGCCGACACCAGCGCCGTAGCCATGGTGATCCCCGCCGACGGACCGTCCTTCGGTATCGCGCCCTCTGGGACGTGGATGTGGATGTCGACGCGCTGGTAGAAGTCCTTGTCCAAGCCCAGCTCATCGGCACGCGAGCGCACATAGCTAAGTGCCGCCTGCGCTGACTCCTGCATGACGTCACCCAGCCGGCCGGTAATGATGAGCTTGCCCTTGCCGGGCATGACTGTCACCTCGGTGACGAGCAGCTCGCCGCCCAACTCGGTCCACGCCAAGCCGGTAGCCATTCCAACATTGTTCCCTTCCTCAGCCTTGCCGTAGCGGAAACGCGGCGGCCCAAGGTATTTCGAGAGGGTCTTGCCGCTAACCCGCACGTGGGCGCTGCGGTCGTTCTTCACCACCTCAACCGCGACCTTGCGGCAAATCGCGGCGATCTCGCGCTCCAGGTTTCTGACGCCGGCTTCTTTGGTGTAGTGGCGAATGACGGCCAGCAGTCCGTTGTCCGACACCTCCACGTTGTCGTCGACGAGCCCGTTGGCCTCGCGCTGCTTCTTGACCAGATAGCGCTTGGCGATGTGGAGCTTCTCGATTTCCGTGTAGCCGGCGATGCGGATGATCTCCATGCGGTCCTGGAGCGGGCGCGGAATGCCCTCGAGGGTGTTGGCCGTGGTGATGAACATGACCTTCGACAGATCGTAATCGACATCCAGGTAATGGTCGTTGAAGGCGGCATTCTGCTCAGGATCGAGCACCTCCAGCAGCGCCGAAGACGGGTCGCCACGGAAGTCCGTCGACATCTTGTCGACC
>CAYVUV010000091.1:0-21891 GCA_964455095.1 uncultured Binatia bacterium (SeqCode) | reverse complement strand
TATCGGGATCGAGGGCGACGAAATGGATTGCGGCCTGTGTCGATGCGATCCGCTAGGAACCGCGGAATCCCTGGGACAGGAATCGATTCCGATGCCGATACCGATTCCGACCCCGCCGGGAGAGGCTCTGCGATGAAAGGGTTTTTGTGCAAGGCCCCCTCACCTCAATCCTCTCCCATCCGGGAGAGGAGGCCCTGAAGGTCGATGGCCGCGGAAGCGGTGCGGACGAGCGCCGCTCAGCGGCTCAGCTCGTCCTTGATGCGCTCGCGCACCATGTCGCGCAGGCGGTCGCGGTCCTCGTAGGTCATCCCCGACGTGGGGATCGGCTCGAGCACGACGATCTCGGCTTCGCCGGGCAGAATCGACAGATACTTTCCCTTCGGCATGATCTCGGTCGTGCCCTTGCAGACCACCGGCACGATCGGCACCTTGAGGTAGATGGCGGCGACGAAGGCGCCTTTCTTGAACGGCAGCAGCACGCCGTCGCGGCTGCGCGTTCCTTCCGGAAACATGATCGTCGAGTAGCGATCGGCAGTCAGTTTGTTGAGCCGGTCGATGGCTTCGAGCGGGTTTTCGCGGTCGATCGGAATCATGCCCATGGTGCGCAGGACGGCCCCGAGCACGGGTTCGTTGAACATTTCCTTCTTGGCGCCGAAGCGGTTGTAACCGGGCAGGTAACCGAGCAGCGCCGCGATGTCGAAGTGGCTCTGGTGGTTGGGCGTGTACATGTACGGCCCGTCGCCGAGCTGTTCGAGTCCGCGCACCTTCACCCGCACGCCGCACATGCGGCAGAGGTTGCGGCATTGCACCTTGGCGAAGCGCCAGGTGACGCGCTTGTCGGGAATCAACCGGTACATGATCACGGCGATGGTGCCCATGACGAACAGCATGCCGCGGAAGATCAGCCGATTGAGAAAGATGCGCGCGCGCGGAACCGGCGCCGCCAGCACTTCGCTTTGGGTCGAGCTCGGAGTGGTCATTTGGGCCGGGACCCTAGCCCGCACCGCCGCGACGTGCAACGGCGTTGACATGCCCAAATCTCGCCTCTAAGTCTCGGGGGCCGTGCGTATCCTGTTGATCTCGCCGACCCACTACAACGCCGACGGGTCGCTGCATAAAACCACCCGGTACTGGACCAGCGGGATCACGCTGCCGTACCTGAAGGCGCTCACGCCGCCGGGGCATGACGTCGCCATGGTCGACGAGCTCTTCTACGACGTCGACCTCGACTTCGAGTGCGACGTGGTCGGCATCACGGCGATGGGCCCGCAGATCAAACGCGCCTACGACCTGGCCGACGAGTTCCGCCGCCGCGGCCGCCGCGTCGTCCTCGGCGGCACCTGGGTCACGCTGACCGCCGAGCAATCGCTCGCCCACGCCGACGCCGTCGTCTCCGGCGAGGCGGAGAACGTCTGGCCGCAATTGCTGGCCGACTTCAGCGAGGGCCGCAGCCGCGGCATCTACCGTGCCGCCGCCTGGCACGACCTCAAGGGGTTGCCGCGCATCGACTACACCACGTTGCCCTTGCTCAAGTACGAAGCGTTCAAGTCGAGCTGGTTCTACCGCATGTACTTCCACTGGCCGGTGGTCTTCTCGCGCGGCTGCCCGCACCCCTGCGAGTACTGCGCCGTGCAGACCTACTACGGCCGCAGCTTTCGCACCCGCCCGGTCGAGGAAGTCATCGACGAGCTGCGCGCCATCAAGGCCCTCGGCGCCAACCGCATTCTGATCCTCGACGACAACCCGATCGCGCGCCCGGAAGCGGCCAAGGAACTGTTCCGCGCCATGATCCCGCTGCGGCTCAAGTGGGCGAGCCAGAGCACGATCAACATCGCCCGCGACCCCGAGCTACTCGACCTGGCGGCGCGCAGCGGCTGCGTCAGCCTCTCGATCGGCCTCGAGAGCATCAACGAGGCGAGCCTCGAATCGGTCAACAAGGGCTTCAACCTGCCGCGCCGCTTCGACCGCGACCTGGCCGCCATCCGCAGCAAGGGCATTCAGATCATCGCGCTGCTCATGGTCGGGCTCGACGGCGACACCGTCGAGACGTTCGGCCGCTCGCTGCAGTTTCTGATCGACAATAAGATCTCGTTCCTGAAGCTGTTCACGCCGTGCCCCTACCCCGGCACGAAGTACTACGACGACATGACGCGCGCCGGGCGCATCGTCGAAACGGACTGGGGTCGGTACGACTACGGCAGCCCGCTGATCCGTCCGGCGCAGATGTCGGGCGAGGAGATGATGGACGGCTTCAAGTACGTCTACGAAGGCTTCTACTCCACCCGCGCCATCGCCCGCCGCCTGCTGCCGCCGCCGTCGGGGAGTTACCTCGAAACGCTGGCGTACCTGGTCGCCAACTTCAAGGTGAACCGCTTCCTGCGCACGCACGAGAACGCCTGGGCGACGATCTCGTAAGGCTTACTCCTGACGCTTGCGGCCGAGTGGCTGCACGCCGTCGGTGGCGTTGATCGTCTCGCGCACGCGGAACAACCCGGCGCCTGGGGCCGCGCCGAAGCGGCCGCGCTCGATGGCGTCCTGGAAGCGCGTGTGCCACGACGCGATGGCGTGCTGCAACGCACCGGCATCGTCGTGCAGATCGCCGGCGCCGGAGATCAAGCGCACGAACGCCGTGCGTTGATCGAGCTGCACCTCGGGACCGAGCACCTTGCGCGCCGTCCAGAAGTAGGAATCCGGGTCGCGGTGGTGATCGTAGAAGGCGTAGAGAAAATTGAGGTAACGCTCGAACGCCGCCCGGTAGCGCCGATCGTAGGCCGCCAGCTGCTCCTCCGCCGCCGCGCCCTGGCGAATCGCCGCGACTGTGTCGGCGGCCAGGTATCCCGAGAGACAGGCCAGATGAACGCCGGTGGAGAACACCGGATCGATGAAGCACGCGGCGTCGCCGGCCAGCAGGTACCCCGGCCCGTAGAAGCGGCGACTGCAATAGGAATAGTCGCGGATGATTCGCACCGGCGACACCAGCCGCGCCCCGCGCACCCGCGCCGCGACGGGTTCGCATGCCGCCACCAGGCGCTCGTACAGGCTCGCCGCGTCGCCGGCCGCTTCCCCGGCGAAGCGGTGCGCGTCGACCACCGCGCCGACGCTGGTGGTGCCGTCGTGCAGCGGGATGAACCAGAACCAACCGTCCGAGAAGGCGGCGGAGAGGATGTTGCCGGCGATCTCTCCCGCCAGCGCTTCGGCGCCGTCGAAGTAGCCGAACACCGCCAGGTTCTTGAAGAACGGGTTGAACTCGCGCAGTCGGTCGCGCCGGCCGAGCAATGCCTGCTGCCCGCTGGCATCGATGACATGCGCCGCCTCGGCGGCGACCAGAGTGCCGGAGGCGTCGCGCGCCGTGACGCGCGTGCGCCCCGTCTGCGCGTCGTAGGCCACCTCCTGCACCGTGTGCTCCTCGCGCACCTCGGCGCCGAGCCCGGCACAGTGCTTCAGCAGGATGTGGTCGAACTGCGAGCGCACGACGTGGAAAGCGTGCGGGCGGCCGCCGGGGTCCTCGCGAAAATAGAAGCTCCACGGCTCGGCGCGCGCCCCCCACACGAAGGTGCCGCCGGGCTTCTTGATGAATCCCGCCTGCTCGATGGCCGGCGTGACGCCGAGGGCATCGAGGATCGGCAGCGTCGCCGACAGCAGCGACTCGCCGATGTGATAGCGCGGAAACCGCTCGCGCTCGAACAGCAGCACGCGGCAGCCGACCTGGGCCAGAAACCCCGCCGCCGTGCTGCCGGCCGGACCTCCGCCGATGACGATGACGTCGACGTTCACGGTGTCGGTCATGGGTGGCCGCTGCGCTCGGCACTGCCGCGCCGGCCGGTGGTACGCATCTCGGCCGCGTACCAGAGCGCCCACGGGCGGTCAACGCCACCTGGCCCATTGCCTTGACCCTTCGCGAACCGGGCGATAACCGTGTGGGAAGGATTTTGCCGCACCGCCGCCGTCTCGACTGGCTCTCACACACGCATGACGCAACGCATTGCAATCGGTGGCCGATCGCTCGCGATCGACGACGTCGACTCCGTGGCGCGACTGAACGGCGTCGCCGCCATCGACCGTGTCACCCGCGACCGGCTGGCGCGTTCGTACGCCTTCGCCCGCCAGCTCGCCACCACGACGACCCCGGTTTACGGCCTCACCACCGGCTGCGGCCCCCTGGCCGCCAACGGCATCGCCGCCGACCAGCGCGAACAGTTCCAGCGCAACCTCGTGCGCAGCCACGCCGTCACGCTCGGCGTGCCGCATCCGGTACCCTTCGTGCGCGCTGCGATGGCGGTGCGCGCGCACGTGCTGGCGCAGGGCTACTCCGGGGTCGATCCGGCCGCAGTCGAGCTGCTGCTCGCCATGCTCAACGCCGGAATCCACCCGATCGTGCGCGAGGTGGGATCGGTCGGCGCCAGCGGCGACCTGGTCGAACTCGCGCAGATTGCACTGGCCGTGATCGGCGAGGGCGTCGTCGAAGTGGACGGCAAGACAACGCCGGCGGCGGAGGCACTGGCCGCCGCGGGCCTGGCGCCGCTGGTGCCGCGCTACCGCGAGGGGCTGGCGCTGATGAACGGCACCTCGTTCCACACCGGCGCCGGCGCGCTGCTGATCGCCCGCGCGCGCCGCGTGGCCGCGGCCGCGCACGTCGCGGCGGCGATGTTGTTCGAATCATTGAACGGGCATATCGAAGCCCTGGCCCCCGAGCTCCAGTTGACGCGGCCGCACCCGGGGCAGCGCGCGGTGGCCGAGCGCCTGGCGGCGCTGGTGCAGGGCAGCGCGCTGGTGCGCCGCGACGACTCGGCGGCCGGGCGGCAGGACCCCTACACGCTTCGCTGCATCCCGCAGGTGCTCGGCGCCGTCGCCGACGCCATCGCGGCCGCCGCTGGCGTGGTCGAGATCGAGCTCAACTCGGTCACCGACAACCCGCTCTTCCTGGTCGACGAAAGGCGCGTCGTGCACGGCGGCAACTTCCACGGCCAGCCGGTGGCGATGGCGATCGATCAGCTCAAGGTCGCCCTGGTCGAGCTGGGCGTCATGTCTGAACGCCGCCTGGCGCGCGTGCTCGACGCTTCGCTCAACAGCGGACTGCCACCGTTTCTGGTCCGCGGTCAGGCCGGCCTGCACAGCGGCTTCATGGGGCTGCAGTACTGCGCCAGCTCGATGGCGGCCGACAACGCCGTCCTGGCCGCCCCGGCGAGCATCCGCTCGGTGCCAACCAACGCCAACAATCAAGACGTCGTCAGCATGGGCATGGTCGCCGCGCGCCAGGCCGCCCGCGTGCTCGACAACGTCGAACGCATGGTAGCGATCGAGCTGCTCTGCGCCGCGCAGGCTCTCGACCTGCGCGGCCCCGACGCCGCCGGCCACGGCACGCGCGCCGCGCATGCCCTGATCCGCACCTGCGCTTCCGGCCTGCTCGACGACCGGCCGCTTACCGCCGATGTCGACGCCATCTGTGGCCTCATCGACCGCGGTGAGCTGGGCAACCCCAGTTCGCCCTGACGGCGACACGCCCTCCAAGGCGCCTCTCCCGACCCTTGTCCGACGTTGGGCCGCGCTCACCCGTTCCCGGTGCCAACGTTCCTTCCGTGCGTTCGCGATAGAACCCGTGGAACTCTCTGTGGGCCCCCCAAGTCCACGGACCTTCACAGATCGACTCGCCCGCCCGGACTTGTCACAGTTCGAGCTGCGAGATCAGGTGCAGCCCCTGGCGGATGTTCTCGCGGGCCGCGCCCTCCGTGGCCAATTTCAGTCGTGTCGGGCCGAAGAACGCCTCTCCCATACTGACCGTATGGTTGGTGGTCACGCCCTGCTGCCACACCAATTGATCCGTGATCAGGTTCTTCAGCTGCCAACCCGTGGTCATCGTCACGGTAAAGGAACCTCCGAAGAGCGGTTGCTGCAGCGCCGAGATGTTGACGATCAGCAAATAGGTGGCTTCGTTGTCCGGTACGACCTTGGGGAACACACCTGAGTCCCGTATGGCGGTGTCCAAGGCCTCGGTGAACGCCTCGTTCGAAATCTTTGGCAGGCCAGTCGCCGGATCCTCCTCTTGACCTCCGCTCACCGATGTCGCCACCGGCTTCGAGTGTTTACGCGACGTCGAAACCGAATCGGGGACCATCGCCTGCGGCGACATCTTCGCGCTGCAACCCGAAAGTACGGCTGCGAAGGTGATAAGCCGTACGATCGCGCCGAGCCTCAAAGGCGCCGTTCCTCCATCCGGCTCTCTCATTGCTTCTCCGCGCTTTTGAAGATCTCCGTCAGAACCTCCTCCACCATCTCGGTCGGCGAGCGTCTCGTAAGCGACCCGTGAAACGCGTTCCCACTCGCCAGGGGGAAGTCGTTCTTCGCATCCTTGAGCGTGATGGTGAGCTCCATCAGGTACATCGTCATGTCCCACATCCACTTGTCGATGTAGGTCACCGTCACGTTGGCAGCGGCTGGGACCGCGGATCCCTCGGGTCCGATCGTGGCCTGATAACCCATGGCAACCAGTCGCCCGGTGATGAGGTCGCCGACGCCATTGCTGTCCTCGGCGTGCTGGATGACATGGAAATTCTGTCGCCCCTTCAGGTCCGCCCCAGGGCTGATGTTCGCCGTAAGTCGGTTGACGCACCCAGATAGCGTCCCCAGCGCGAACAGCACCGCCGCAATCTTCAATCGGCCTTCTTTCCGCATGATCCTCTCCTTCCTGTTCCTGCTACCTGCCACTCTTTCCAGCCGCTCACAGCCCTTTCAGAATCTCCCGTCTGTACTGTTCGAACTCCTGCTGATTGACCTGCCCGCGCTCGCGCATTCGCTCGAGGCGCTCCAAGCGATCCTCGACGCTCGGCGACGAAGAGCCGCCCTGGGCACTGTCCCCGGCACGCCTGAGGACTGGCTGCAATGAGAAATCCTGTGGCGACACGAGGCACGTCGGACCTCGGATCAGGAGCACGAGGCCGAGAGTGAAGATTCCGCCGGCGATGCGTCCGCCGCAGATCTGCGTGCGCAGCTTGCCATTCAGTTGCTCGTACCCATCTCGCTCCAAGCGCACGCGTCGCTCATCGCCGATCTCAGAATGCGGCATCTGGTACTCAATCGGAGCGATCCCAATGAGCTTGTCATTGACGTAAAGACGTGCACCGGGGGGATAACTCCGAATCATCGCCGATTCGCTGCAACCACACAGCAACATGCAGACTGCAATCAGCGCGGCCACACGACCGGTATTCGCTGCCCCGTGTCGATGCCTCCTCAAACTCACCCCATTCTCACCGATCCAGAATAGGCGAGTCGACCATCGCGGTGTCCTGCAACCACCCATCGATCGGACGCTTCTCCGCGACCGTGATTGGAACAGACATTTTGCTGGCCCCCAGAACGCTCACCGGACACGGGCGCCCCGCTCCCATAGCCACGTCCCCTCGAGACCAGGCGAGGACCTGCCCCACATCCCTTCAGAATACACAACACACTCACTGTGCCGATTCGACTCAAAGGGTATTGCCCGTTACTTGAACAGCATTTCCTGTAACAAGGCACCTTAGTGATGGTCAACTAAAATCCACGCAGCGGCCGACTCAAGAAGCGAATACGACGACTGAGGGTTTTCCCTGTTTGGCGCTCGGAGTCACTGAGCGTTACCGTCGACACAACCGCAGAGAGCGTATCGGACCTTCCACGAAGACCGGGGTGCAGGCTGTGCCAGCTTTCCGGACGGAAGGCTTGGCGTGCCTGAGCTGGTCGACTGGATTACCTATCACTTCGACGTTCACACCGGCTCCCGGATCGCCGAGCACTGGGTGTCTACGATGTGGTCGCCGCCGTGGGGCAGCATTGAACGGCCGCGTTGTCCCATGAGCCGCAAGTAAGACGCCAAGATCGGCCCAGTCCCCTCTCGGAAGGGGACCGTGGTGGTACGGGCGAGACCTTCCGGCGGAGCCACCCAGCTGGATGACGCGATCGGCCCCAGCCGTCGGTGCAACCCCGTACCCCCCAGGTTGTGCGGCGTGTTTACGGGTCCGGAGTCCCAGCGACTCTGCCGGACCGGTGCGCCCGTCACCTTTGACTTTCGACGCCCCGCTCTCAAATGTGGACCCCATGCAGCGCTCAATCGACCTCGAAGGCTGTTATAATTTCCGCGACCTCGGCGGCTATGCCACCCGCGGCGGCCGCCGCGTGCGCTGGCGGGTGCTCTACCGCAGCGATGCCCTGCACCGCCTCACCCAGGCCGACGTGGCACGGCTGCGCGGCGAGCTCGAGCTCGGCGCCGTCATCGACCTGCGTTCGACCGGCGAGGTGCAATCGGACGGCCGCGGCCTGTTGGAGCAGGAAGCGGTGCAGTTCCATCACCTGCCGCTGTTCGACCGCGCCACCGTCGAGCGCGCCGCCGACGTGCCGCTGTACAACCTCACCGATCGCTACTTCCTCCTCGCCGAGTTCGCCAAGGAGGCCATCGGCCGCGTGCTCACGACCATCGCCGATTGCGATGCGCCGATCGTCTATCATTGCGCGGCCGGCAAGGATCGCACCGGGGTCATCTCCGCCGTGCTGCTCGGCATTCTCGAGGTCCCCGATCCGGTCATCGTCGCCGACTACGCGGCCACCAAGGAGAACCTCGAAGCCATCATCGACCGCCTCATGGGCCTCGAAGGGTACAAGGCGATGCTCAGCGCGCTGCCGCCCGACACGCTGCACGCCGAGCCGGAAACCATGATCGGCTTTCTCGACCGCATGCGCGCCCAGTACGGGTCCATGCGCGCCTATGCGCGGTCCGCCGGCGTCTCCGATGCGGCGCTGGCCCGCCTGGAAGAGCGACTATTGGATGACTAAGCGGGCACGGGGCGATTCCGGCGCTCCGGACATTCAGCGGGACCCCCGGTTGTAGATGGTGGGGGGTCCTGCTAGAGTCTGCTTCCCGGTTGTTTGACGAGAATTTTCACCACGCACTCCTGTTCGGTGCCTTCCCGTTCATGCATTCAGGCACACTCGGTGACGACAAATGGTGTCGTTGACCGGGAGGCCTGGCCCTATCAAGGCCAGGCCGAAGCCCTGCGACAGGGCTTCACGCCAACGATGCCGCGGCAGCGGCCCAACAAGGAGTAGTGTTATGGGACGGAAACTGTACATTGGCAATCTCGGCTTCGACGTGACCCAAAAGGATCTCGAAGAGCTTTTCGCGCAAGCGGGCTCGTGCGACTCGGTCGCGGTCATCACGGATCGTGACAGCGGACAGTCGCGCGGCTTTGGATTTGTCGAGATGAGCTCGAATTCGGAGGCGGCAAAGGCCATTCAGCAGTTCGACGGACAAGAGTTCAAGGGCCGCGCGTTGAAGGTCAACGAAGCCCGCGACCGCGAGAGCGGTGGTGGAGGCGGCGGTGGCGGCGGCGGAGGCTGGAATCGCCGCTAGCCTGACCTGATCTGAGGCAGCCCCACCGCGGAGCCCCTGCAAAAGGGCCTCCGCGGTGGGCTCTTCCGCCCCAATCAATCAGGCTCACGGTACGTCCGAGCCCCCAGGAGGATATGTGGCTACTTACGACAACCTGCCCCCATCAAAGCCGGCCCCGCGGCGCGCCAAGCACCAGCCCGTCTTCTGCGTCGGCTGGCGGGCGTTCGTTCACTGGCCGACACAGGCCGGCCAGGTTGGGGATCCGGTGCCGATCGTCGATGACAATGGGCGGCCGTTGAGCAATGATCTGGTCGACGGGCAAGAAGTCGAGATTCTCTCTTGGAAGCCGAAATCGCGCGAAGGATCGCTCTACCAGATCCGTCGAGTCATCGACGACAGCGAGTGGTGGATCGGCGCGATGTATCTGCGCCCCCACAGTCAGCCCGCGACGCATTCGCCGATGACGGGTGTTGATCCGCGCTGAGCGTATGGCTGATTCCGCTACCCGCCTGCACCTGCGCCGAGAGCTCGAAGCGCACCTGACCAGTTTGGGGTACTCTTGCGCACGCCCGACGCGCGCCGGCCCGCCGGTGCCCGAGGTCGTCCGCGTCAGCCCCGTGCGCGGCCGCATCGCCTACGGCGAGACGGTGCTGCACGCCGACCTGTCGCGCAAACAATGCCACGAACGGCTGATCTCGTTCTCGCAGCGCCGCACCCGCCACCGCAGCAGCATCCTGTTCTTCATCGGCGTGGCGGCGGCCGATCAGCCCGAGCTCGAGATCTTGCTCCAAGAGCTCGAGATCCGCAGCGGCACGCGCGGCGGTCACGTACACGTGGTGCCGATCGCCCTGCCCGAGCCGACGCGGCGCAAGGCGCCGGCGCGCGCCGTGCGCGGCTAAGTACTGCCCCTTCGCAAGTTACGGCGAAGCCCTCTTGAAGTGTTTCCTCTCCCGGATGGGAGAGGATTAAGGTGAGGGGGATTCAATCGCGCCGAAGGCAACGAATGCCTTGAATGAACCGCGAAATCCGCAGGGCGGCTTCGCCGATCAATCGTATCCCCCTCATCCTGACCTTCTCCCATCCGGGAGAAGGAACCCTCGTGCGATTCGTCACACTGGATTGCGAGGGACGGTAGATCGCGGTCCGCTTTACGACTCGGTCTCGAGAACGCCGTTGGCTCGGTATCGAGCCGGCAGGCGGCCGATGTTATAGCGCCCGGCGTTGAACTTGCTCCGCAGGTAGACCAGCGACGACGCCGCCAGCCGTTTGATGTACTTCGGCTCCCGCGCCAACAGCCTGGCCAGGCCCCAGAGCACGTCCGGCCGGCTGTAGAACGTCCGGTACAGGTGGTCGAAGTACGTCTCCAGGACGTCCTCGCTCAGCCCGCGCGGGATGAACACGAAGTTCATCGCGTTCATCTGCTCCCAGCTCTCGTCGAAGGTGCCGTGCTCGCGAATGGTCGCGTACGCCGGCGTGCCCGGATACGGCGTGAACTTCGTGATCTGACAGAGGTCGAGCTCGATCTGCTTCAGAAACTCGACGTCCTCGGCCAGACTGTCGAGCCCCTCGGTCGGATGCCCGATCATCAGGTAGCCCTTGGTGCGAATCCCCGCCGCGCGGGTCATGCGCAGCGTCTCGCGCATCTTGGGGATGCGCACCTCGTGCTTGACGACGTCGAGCACGCGCTGCGAGCCCGACTCGATGCCGTAGGCGATCTGCCAGCAGCCGGCGCGCCGCATCAACTTCATGGTGTCGAGGTCGAGCAGGTTCGGGTGGCTGTTGCAGCTCCACGAGAAGCGGAAGCCGTGGTCGAGAAAGGCCTGGCAGAGCTCGACGACGCGCGATTTGCGCACCGTGAACAGGTCGTCGACGAAGATGATGTGGCGCACGCCGAGGTCGACCAGGCGCCGGCACAGGTCAACGACGTAGCCGACACTGTGCATGCGGCCCTTCTTGCCCGAGGTCGAGCGGTCGCAGAACGAACACGAGAAGGGACAACCGCGCGAGGTGATCAGCGTCGCCACCGGCGTGCGCGGATAGCTGAACAGCGACGGCTGGAAGCGGTGCGGGAAGTCCGCCAGCAGATCCCACGCCGGCACCGGCAGCTCGTCGAGATCGTCGATGTACGGCGCGCGCGGGTTGGCGCGCACGCGCCCGTCACGGCGGTGCACGAGCCCGGCCACGTCGTCGACGGCACGCCCGTCACCGAGCCGATCCAACAAATCGAACAGCGAGTGCTCGCCTTCGCCGGCGACGCCGAAGTCGAAGGCCGGGAAGGCGTCCATGGTCCGCTCGGGAATCGCGCTGACATGCGCGCCGCCGACGATCGTCGTCACGGCCGGCACCAGCTCCTTGACCCGCGCCGCGATGCGCGCCGCGTTGGTGACCGAGATGGTGGTCGCCGACAGGCCGAGATAGTCCGGCCGGAGCGCGGCGATGTCGCGGCTGATCGCCTCGATCGGCGTGCCCTGCTGCTTGGCGTCGACCAGGTGCACGCGGTAGCCGTGCTGGCGCGCCACGGCGGCCAGGGTCAGCACACCCATGCCGGGGATCGTCTCCTCGCCCTGGCGCAACCGATCCATGCTGCGGTCCCAGAACACGTACGGCGGCTCGCAGAGGACCAACGTCTTGTCGCGCGCGCCGCGGCTGGGCTCGGCACTGAACATGGGCCGGACGCTACACCGGGGTGCGCAGCGCAGCAAGTGCGCTAGGCCTGACTTGCACCGCCACGAAGCAGACGGTATGCGCTAGCGATCGCGATTGGGCGCGATCACCACTGGGAGGAACAACATGCATCGATTGACTAGCTTCGCACTCGCCGGCGTGCTCGCGATCGGCCTGGCCGGCTGCGCGGCGCGCTCCGACGCCCCGCCACAGCCAGAGGAGGTCGCCGTAGCGGTTCCGGCCAGCAGCCCGCTGTCGAAGGTGAAGGTCGGCATGCGCAAGGCCGAAGTGCGCACCGCGCTCGGCGAGCCGACCGACGAGAACAGCTACGCGACCGGCAAGGCGTGGATCCCCTTCTACTTCGGCGACGATGTGCGCCGCACGTCGTGGTACTACAAGGGCGTCGGCCGCGTCGTCTTCGCCGACGGCAACGTCTTCGGCGGCGGCGGCGGCACCGTCATGCGCGTCGACTACGACCCCAGCGAGCCGGGCCATCCACCGGCAGAGTAATCCCCAACTGGTGCGGGCGCGCTGGCGACGGCGCGCCCGCCTCACCAGACGAACGGCACCAGTCGCCTGACGCGGCGGCAGTAGGCCGCGTAGGCCGGACCGATCTGCTCATGCAGGCGCTGTTCTTCTTGCACGGCCCGGATCGCCAGGGTCGCGAAACAGGCGGCGAACGTGAGCGCGAGGAGCGGGCGCCGCGCCGCCATCGCCGGGGCAGCCGCCGCGATCAGCATGGCGAGGTACATCGGATTGCGCACCAGGCCAAACGGCCCGTCGCTGCGCAGCGTCAGTGGCGGCTCATCGGGCAGACGGGTCCGACGCATCGGGCCAATCGCGCGCCGCGCCCAGAGATAGAAGGCGACCCCGGCGGCGCAGATCGCCAGGCAGGCAACCGCCCATGCTGTGCCGACCGCGGGAGTCAGGCCCAGCGCGATACAGCTCAACGCCACATGCACCGAGACCACGAACGGCGTCGCCACGACCCAGAACCGCTCGCCGCGGCGATAGACCGGCAGCGCGTCGCCGATCGATTCGGCCCGAAACACGAAGATCGGCATCCAGGCGATCGTGAAGCCGATGGACAGCGCCAATCCGCTCATCGCGCCTCACACCTCTTTGGGCACGGCGGCAGCGCGCAGGCTGGCAAGCGACAGGCCTTGTGCCGACAGGACCACCAGCCCCAGTGCCATCCAGATTGTCTCGTGCAGTCGCAGCACCATGCCGACGACGAAGCCGGTCTCGGGATGCCCCATCGCCAGTGTCAGCGCCGCGACCTGACCGGTTTCCAGCGCCCCGAGCCCGGCCGGTGTCGGCGCGGCGCGCGCGACACCGCTGCCGAGCAGCACCAGGAGCAGCGTCGGCAGGTCGGTGTCGACGCCAAACCCGGCGAGCAGGAAGTGGTACTCGCAGAGCACCAGTGCCTCGATCGCCAGCGAGGCTGCGATGCCCCAGACGAACACCGCGGCGCGATCGCGGAAGAACTCGAGCAGGTGATCCTCCGTGCGGCGCAGCGCCACTAGCCAGGCCGCCAGGCGTTCGATCGCCATCAGGCGCCGCGCGCCGTACAAGCGCGCCAATGGTCGCTGACCGCGCCGCAGCATGACCAGCGGCACGGCCAGGCCAGCGAGCCCGGCGAGCATTGCCAGCAGCAGCAGCACCGCCGCCCACTGCGTGCTGCCGAGGGCGCGCGTGGCGGAGAATACGGCGATGTAGGCGACGACGCAGAGCATGTTGCCCGTCATCTCGAGCATGCGGTCGAGCGCCACCCCCGCACTGGCCCGGGCGCCGGAGATGCCCTGCGCGCGCAGCAGCGCGATGCGCACCGGCTCGCCGGCCAGCTTCGCCGAAGGCACCAGGCTGCCGACGGCGTCCCCCGCCAGGCGCGCCGCCACCAGCCCGGCCAACGACGGCCGGCTGCCGACCGCCCGGCTGACCATCAGCCAGCGCGCGCTGTACGCCACGGTCGCCGCCACCGCGAGCCCGGCATAGATTGCCAGCTGACCGACGCGCACATCCCGCACCGCCGCACCGATCTGATCGAAGCCGAACGACCAGAACAGCGCCCCGACGATGCCGGCCCCGACGAGGAGCCTCAGCCGGCGCCACGTCATAGCTGCGCCGTGGCGACTTGCGGCCTCTGGTCGGCGCCCTCCCCGTCGAGCGCGCCGCCGAGGCTGTCGGCGAACACCTCGGCGATGGACGCCATCGGGCGCGCGGCCATCACGCCGTCGAGTCGCTGGGCGAATTGCGCACGACCGATGCGCAACAACCAGCGCCCGGCACCCGGACCGGTCGGCGAATCCGGGTCGAGCTCCCACGGGTGCAGGTAGTACAGCGGCGGTCCGACCTCGCGCTCGAACCGCTGCACGCTGCGCCGCAGCAGCCGCGGCGGCAGCATGCGCATGCCCGAGCCACTGGCCAGCGGCAGGTTCCAGGGCCCGATGCGCAGCACGGCGACCGGCACTTCCCAGAGACCGGTATGGTGCCGGAATGGGCCGCGCGGGCAGACCAACTCGAGCCCGGGCGGCCGGTCGATGGCGAGGATGCTGGAATCGTACGCCAGGCCGAGCTCCGTCAGGACCTCGATCGGCCACCGCACGCCGGCCTTGATGGACAGATACGGCGCCCGATAGCCGCGCACGCGCTGGCCGCCGGCGTCCTCGATCACCCGCAACGAGCGCGCCACGTCGTCGCGAAACTCGCGCCACAGCAACTGCGACAGCGGCCGGTGGCGATGGCCGTGGCTGCCGAGCTCGTGGCCGCCCGCGGCGACCTGGCGGACCAGGCCGGGATGCCGCTCGGCCACCTCGCCGAGGAAGAAGAACGTCGCGCGGGCGCCGCGCGCCGCCATCAGATCGAGCAATCGCTGGGTGTTGGCGACGACGCGCTCGTGGCCGTCCGGCACCGGCAGGGCGCCGTCGTGGTACCAGTCCTCGACGTCGACGCTGAGCGCGTGAGCCCTGGCGGGTCCGCCCGGCGCCGCCGCGAAAGGCTCGGAAGGCATCGCTTCGTTCTTAGCCCGCCTCACGCACCGCGTCCACGGCATCCACCCATTCGCAGGGGTGCATTGACCCTGCTCGGGCGCATGGGCTACACCACTCGAAGTCAGAAGCGACATGGACGGTTTCCAGCTCCACTCCGATCAGTTGCTCGCTGACCTGCGCCGCGCCGAGGCGGAGGCCGGACAGGGCGATCTCGACCCGTTGCTGGCGCGCGCGCGGCGCGGCGAGGGGTTAACACCCTACGAGATGGCCGTGCTCTGGTTTGCGCCCCAGCTCACCGCCGACGCGCTCTACGAGCTGGCGGTTGGCGTCCGCGCGCAGCGTCCGGTGCCGCTGGAGACGTTCTCGCCGCTGTACATGACCAACACCTGCGACGCCGAGTGCCGCATGTGCGGCATGCGGCGCGACAACCGCGCGCTGCGGCGCGAGACGGTCGACATCGGCGGCGTCGCCCACCAGCTCCGCCTGCTCACCGGGCGCGGCATGCGCGCCGTGGCCCTGCTCACCGGCGAGTACCAACCCGCCTCGCGCCCCTGGGCCCTCTCCTACGTCAACCAGGCCCTGCGTGCCACGCAGGAGATGGCGTTCTCCCACGTGCTGATCAACGTCGGCTCGATCGACGCCGACGAGTTCGACACCCTGCTCGACGGGGTGGCGCGCGACGACGACGGCAGCGTCGTGCCGAAGGTGACGATGTGCACCTTTCAGGAGACCTATTCCCGCCCGCACTACGCCAAATTCATGGGCACGAACCCGGACAACCCGCGCGCCGACTTCGCGCGCCGGCTGACCAATTTCGACCGCGCCCACCGCGCCGGCATCCGCGTGGCAAATCCCGGCATCCTGGTCGGCCTCAACCCCGATCTGTGCTTCGAGATGACCGCCATGGCCCAGCACGCGCAACACCTGCTCGGGCTGGGCATGGAGATCTACCTGTCGGTGCCGCGCCTGCGCCAGATCGCCGGCAGCCACGACCAGCGCGGCGCCGACGACACCTCGTTCATCCGCCTGGTCTCGCTGCTCTCGCTCGGCCTGCCGACCTGCAAGATCGTGCTCACCACTCGCGAACCCGCCGCCATCCAGCGCCGCCTGCTGCCGATCGTCACCGTGCTCTCGGCCGGCTCGGCGGCGGTGGCGCCGTACACCGAGACCGGCGCCAACTTCCCGCTCGAGACCAGCCAGTTCGAGGTCATCGACCAGCGCCCGTTCGAAGAGATCCTGCGCGAGCACCTCCCCGCCCGCGGGTTGATCCAGAACTTTCAGCCGCCGGCGTAGCGCCAGCCGCTTTTTCCGAGGAGCGTCCCATCTTCCCCCTCCTTTCCAAGGAGGGGGTCAGGGGGAGGTCGATCTTGCGCGGAGCTACGGGCCTTGCACAGAAACCCCTTTCATCGCCGAGCATGCCTCTCCCGGCGGGGTCGGAATCGGTATCGGCAGCGGAATCAATTCCTGTCCGAGGGATTCCGCGGCTCCTGGCGGATCGCATCGACACAGGCCGCGATTCATTTCGCGCCCTCGATCCCGATACCGATTCCGACCCCGACTCCGACCAGAGCGCCGTTCAACGGTGACTTTGTGTGCAAAGCCGCTACCACCCCTAGCCCCTCCGTGGAAAGGAGGGGGACCGGAGAACCTAGCCCCTCCCTCGAAGGAGGGGGACCGGAGAAGCTAGCCCCTGTTTGAAAAGGAGGGAGCCCGCAGCACCAGCGCCGCGCCGGCGCCGCCGCGGGCGAGGCCGCAGAGCAGCGCGCGCTGCAACGGGCGCGCTTCGCCGCGTTGGGCCGCGAGGTGCAACCCCGCATGGGCGGCGGGCGTCTGCAGGTGACAGAGCGGCGGCACCACCTGCTCGCGCAGCGCCAGGCAGGCGGCGGCCGCGGAGAGCGCACCGGCGGCGCCGAATTCGCCGATCGCGCCCTTGATCGACGTGACGCTGACTTCCGCGCCGCCGAGCTGCGCGAACAGGTCGAGCTCGCAGGCGTCGAGCGCGCGCGTCGAGTTGGCGCCGCCGCAGATCAACTCCACCGACTGTCCGGCGAGGGCGCGGCACAGCGGAGCGAGCGCGGCGCCGGCGCGGCGCGGCCAGTCGAAACGCGACGACGGTACGCTGAAGATGGCGTCGGCCTCGATCTCGGCGATGATCGCCGCGCCGCGCGCCAGCGCACGGTCGCGCGATTCCAACGCCAGCATGGCCGCACCTTCGCCCAGGACGAGCCCGTTGCGCGCGGCGTCGTATGGGCTGCACCACTGCGGCCCGCCGCGCTGGCCCGACAGCAGACGCCCCTGCCGATAGATGTCGCCCACGATGTCCGCCAACTCGTCGCCGCCGCCCGCCAGCACGACCTCGGCCCGCCCGGCGCGCACCATCGCCGCGCCTTCGATGATCGCCTGCTCGCCGCAGATCTCGTTTTGCGCCACGGTGAGATTGATCCCGGTGGCGCCGAGCTCCATCGCCGCGTAGCTCGCCGGGGCGTTGAGCACCAGGTTGGGAAAGACCATCGGGCTCGCCGCCGCCGCACCCTTGAGAAACACGCGGGCGAGGTAGGTGGCCGATTCCGAGATGTCGCCCAACACCGAGCCGACCACGATGCCCAGCCCGTCGTCCGCGATCGCCTCGCGCACCAGGCCGGCGTCGTCGAGCGCCATGCGGCTGGCGGCGACGATCATGCGCGACATCCGGTCCATGCGCCGCAGGTGCGGCGAGCGGATGAAGTCCTTGGCGACGAACTCGCGCGCGGCCGCCACCATTTCGGCGCGCCCGGCGCGCTCGACGAGTCCGATGCCGCTCTCACCCGCGCATAGCGCCGACCAGAACTCCCCCCGCCCGACCCCGATCGGGCTGACGACGCCGACGCCGGTGACGACGACGACGCTCACCGCGGCGCCCCGCGCAGTACGAGGCTGGTGTTGTTGCCGCCGAAGCCGTACGAGTTCGACAACACGGTGTGCAGCGCCGCCGGCCGACTGTGCCCCGGCACGTAGTCGAGGTCGCATTCCGGGTCGGGATGCACCAGCGTCGCCGTCGGCGGCACGAACTGACCGCGCAACGCGAGAACGCTCGCCAGCGCTTCGATGGCCCCGGCGGCGCCGAGGCAGTGGCCGACCATCGACTTGGTCGACGACACCGGCACGGCGTGCGCGCGCGCGCCGAGCACCGCTTTGATCGCGCGCGTCTCGGCCACGTCGTTGAGTGGCGTGCCGGTGCCGTGGGCGTTGATGTAGTCGACCTCGTCCGCCCGCACGCCACCCTCCGCGAGGGCGCGGCGCATGGCCATCATCGCGCCCGCGGCGTCGGGGCGGGGTTGGGTCACGTGGTGGGCGTCGGCGCTGACGCCGTAGCTGACCAGCTCGGCCAGAATCGGCGCGCCGCGGCCGATGGCGTGCTCCCAGCTTTCGCAGACGAACATTGCCGCCCCCTCGCCCAGCGTCAGCCCGGCACGCTCGCGGTCGAACGGCCGGCACGGCACACGGTCGAGTGCCTGCAGGGAGTTGAAGCCCGAGAAGGTCATGACGCAGAGCGAGTCGGTGCCGCCGCAGAGCACCGTCTCGGCGCGGCCGCCGCGGATCCAATCGGCCGCGATCCCGAGGGCGTTGGCGCTCGAAGAGCACGCCGTCGAGACCGTCAGGCGCGGGCCGGCGCAGCCGAAGGCGTGCGCCAGAGCGTCGGTGGGCGTCGACACGGGCGTCTCGAGCCAGTGCGCCAGGCGCGGCCGCCGCGCGGCATGCAGGACGATGCGCCGATAGGCCATCTCGCCGGTCGCCATGCCGCCCGTCGAGGTGCCGAGCACGACGCCGACGGTGGCGCCATCGCGCGCGCCGAGACCGGCCATGCGCCACGCCTCGTCGGCGGCGTTCAACGCCAGCAGCGCGGAACGCGATGCCCGCCGCGCCAGCGCGGGCGGCACCGAGGCCGGTGCTTGCAGCGCCGCGACCTCGGCCGCACAGGTGCTGCGAAAGCCCTCGGCAGCAAACAGCGAGAGCTGGCCGATGCCGCAGCGGCCGGCGCGCAACCCCGCGTCGAAAGCGGCGACATCGCCACCCAGGGCGTTGATGCTGCCGAATCCGGTAATGGCTATGCGCTGCATGCAAAGAGGAACGCGAGCAGCGAGCTCACGCCATCGTCAAGCCGCCGTCGACGGTCAACGTTGCCCCGGTGATGTATCCCGCCGCCGGGCTGGCGAGAAAGCGAATCGCCTGCGCCACCTCGGCGGCTTCACCGAAGCGACCGAGGGCGATCTGGCGCACGTAACGCTCGCGTTCGGCGTCGGGCATGCCGGCAATCAGCCGGGTGTCGATCAACCCCGGGCAGACGCAGTTGACGGTGATGCCGTAGCGCCCCACCTCGCGCGCCAGCGATTTGCTGAAGCTCATCAAGCCGCCCTTCGACGCGGCGTAGTTGGCGGCGCCGTCCTTACCCAACAACCCGGCCGGCGAGACGACGTTGATCACCCGCCCCCACTTGCGCCGGATCATCGCCCGCAACGCCTGCCGCGCACAGAGAAAGGCGCCGCGCAGGTTGACCGCCAGCACCTCGTCCCAGGCCTCGAGCGGCATCAGCATGACAAAGCCATCGCGGGTCACCGCGGCGTTGTTGACGACGATGTCGACGCCGTCCCAGCGCTCGCGCAAGCGCTCGAACAGCGCCGCGACTGCCGCGGCATCGGCGACGTCGGCCTGCACCACCTCGACATCGGCGCCGCGCCCGCGCAGCTCGGTCGCCAGTGCCTCGGCCTCGGCCGCCGAGCGCGCATAGTTGATCGCCACCGACGCGCCAGCCGCCGCCAGCGCTTCGGCCGCCGCCCGCCCGATACCGCGCGCCGCGCCGGTGACCAGCGCCCGCTTGCCGTCCAGCCGCAGCGGATCGCCACTCATCGCAGCAGCCGCCAGAGCTGCCCCTTGATCTTGCGCTCGCGCAGCTTGCGCAACACCTGGATGTTGGTCTTGATACCCTGCCCCGGCACGATCCAGTTGGTGTGGCTGTGCGCGTACGACTCGATGCGCTCGATCAAATCGCCCTGCAGCGTCGGCGCGATGTAGAATTTCGGATGCAGCAGGTTGTCGTCGACGTCGATCTGCCCGTCGCGCAGCGCGATGTCGACCATCTCCGTGCCCGGCAACACCCGGATGCCGGTCAGGGCGATCACCGCGGTCGGCTTGAGCTCGTCCATCAGTTCGATCGTCTCGCCAACCGTCTGCCCGGTCTCGCCGGGACCGCCGAAGATCAAGCTGTGGCAGAACTTCAGCTTGTACTTATGACAGAGCGCCGAGGCCCGCCGCAGGTCGTCGACGTCGAACTCCTTCTTCAGGCTGGCCATGATCGCCGGCGAGCCAGAGTCGGTGCCGAACTCAATCGCCTTGCAGCCCGAGCGCGCCATCAGCACGCACAGCTCCTCGTCGACGAACTTCGGGTTCAGGTACGCCGACCACTCGATGTCGAGCTGGCGGGCGATGAGCTCCTGGCAGATCTCCTTGGCGTGGCGGATCGGCATGTTGAAGATGTTGTCGACGAAGAACCAGTGCCGCACCTGGAACTCTTCGCGCATGCCCTGGATCTCGTCGACTACGGCGGTCGCCGTGCGCATGCGCACCGTCGCGCCCTCGATGAGCGGGTAGCTGCAGAACACGCACTCGAAATAGCATCCGCGCTTGGTTTGGATGTTCAGCGCGCCGCCGCGCTCGTAGTAGCCCTTGAAGTCGAAATGTCGCCGCGCCGGCACCCCGGTCACGTCGAGACGCTTGATGCGCGTTGCCGGCGTCACGCACACCCCGCCGTTGACCGTTTCGCAGCGATACTCGGGCGTCGACGCGATCGGCTCGCGATCGGCGAGGCGCTGCAGGATCCACGGGAAGGCCGCTTCGCCCTCGCCGACGACGCCGACGTCGGCGCCGAGGTACTCCATGATGGTGGTCGGCATGACCGTGAACCCCGCCCCACCGAGCACGATCGGGGCATCGGTCAGCCCGCGCACGCCGTCGACCAGCGCCTTGTAGTCGCCGATGTACGACGTGTTCTGCGGATACGAGGACGAGTCGAGGTTGCGCAGCGAGATGCCGACGACGTCGGGTTGCGCGGCGCGCACCGCCTCGTCGAGCGCCGGGCGCAGGCCGTCGAGAAAGCACAGGTCGAGTGTCTGCACGTCGTGCCCGTGGCCCTCGGCGACCGCCGCCATGTAGGCGGCGCCGATCGGAAACACCGGGTCGGGCAGCTGCTCGGTGTTGGCAGAGACGAGCAGCACGCGCAGCGATCGATTAGCCATCTTCATTTCCGCCGGAGAGCAGCAGGCTCACGACGTTGCCCGCATAGCACAGGGCATTGACCATCACGAGTGGCGTCGAGGAAAGGCGTGCAGCCGCCGCGTCAGCGGCGATCGGCCGGCCCTGCAGGTCGAAGGCGAGCCCCATCGCCGGCGGTCGCGGGGCGCTCAACAGGCCAGCGGCCAGCGCCAGCGCCAACACCCCGCTGGCGCCAAAACTCTCGCCCAGGGCCGCCTTCGACGCCATCGCCATCGCCGCGCCACCGAGCACCTCGCGCATGGCCAGCTGCTCGGTGGCATCGAGCGGCGTGCCGTGCGCGCTGGCACAAACGGCCCCGACCTCGTCGGCACGGCGTCCGCCCAACGCCAGGGCGCGGCGCATGGTAGCAGCAATGCCCTGCGGCGTGCGCGCGCGGCGCGCCAGGCTGGGCTCGAAGCCGGCCGCATAGCCGTCGTTGCGCCCCCAGCAGCGCGCGCCGCGCCGGCGCGCCCGCTCGGCACCCTCGAGCACGGCGACCACCGCGCCTTCCGACGGCCAGACACCGGGCACGGCGTCGGTGAACGGACGCGCCTGCTCGGCCGACTTCAGCAGCCCCATGTCGCGCAACCC
>CAYVUV010000090.1:0-46808 GCA_964455095.1 uncultured Binatia bacterium (SeqCode) | reverse complement strand
GTGCACGACTAACGCGGACTGCCCGGGAACGACAGGCGATGTGGCGAAGTACAACGCGCTGGGCGTCATCGGGCTCGAAACGTTGAACGACGATCCGTTCCTGTGCCTGGGTGGCGAGCCGACGGACGAATGCCCGTTGGGCGCCGAGTACAACGCGTGCCCGGACACGTGGATCTTGAACCACGAGGCCTACGGGACCGAGGATCCGGTGCTGGGTGAGGACTCGCAGGTGCGGACGAGCATCACGGTGGTGCCGTGCGCGCAGGACTTCGAGACGCAGATCCCGGAGAGCGTCACGATCCAGTTCGAAGTGTACGACGAGTTCGAGTCGGCTTTCTCGGCATCGACCACGGTGACGTGCTGGGCCGAGTTGCAGCTGAGCGAGATCTCGAACGTGTTCAACACGCGCGGGCCGGTCGCCGGATTGCAGCCGGGACCGCTGGACCGCACCTTCGTGCAGACGCGCATGCGGCCGTCGCGGGGGACAGATTCGGGTTTCATGGTGGTGGCTAACGAGCGTCACTACACCGGTGATCCGGCGGATCCGGCCACGGTGTCGGCGACGGCGGCGGTCAACGTACACAACGAAGGCGCCCGGCCTGGTCCGGACCTGATCGTCATTCCTAGCGAACAGCTTCAGTAGAGACGTTGCCGGTATCTAGTCCGCGAACGTAGGGAAAGGAGAAGATCATGCGACAGGTGCGATGGGCGAGTGGGACGGTGGCATTGGCCATGGCGTTCGCGCTCGGCGGCGTACAGCCGGCAGTAGGCGACGTCACATCCGATCAGGCGACGGCTATCGTTGTCTACCCCCATGTGTTGGTTGACGGGGGGGAATCGGTAGACACGGTGCTGCAGCTGAGCAACACCTCGAACAATCCAGCGATTGCCTGGTGCTTTTACGAGAACGCGAACTCACACTGCACGAACAACGGGCAAGTGTGCGAGGAAGCCAGCGAGTGCTGCTCGGGTGGCCTCTGCGGCGTGTGTTTGCCGGGCTGGAACGAGACCGACTTCCGTATTCGGCTGACCCCGCGTCAGCCGATCGGATGGCGCGCGAGCGAAGGCCTGGTGGACTTTCCGCTCGACGGCGTGTCGCGCGTAGGCCGCCAGGGCACCAGCAATGCCGGGAGCCGGATCCCGCCGGTGCCAGAAGACTCCTTTAATGGCGCGTTGCGGTGCATCGTTGTCGACGATACCAACACGCCACTGGACACCAACGTGTTCAAGGGCGAGGCGACGATCTACGACTACTCGACGGGTTTCGTAGACGTGGCGAAGTACAATGCGGTCGGCATCAAGGCCATCGAGGGAGCGGTCAACGATGACAAGCAACTCGTCTTCGGCGGTGAGAACGCTGAGTACAATGGCTGCCCGAACGTCTTGATCCTGAATCACTTCTTTGATCTCGCGATCAACCCTCTGAACGGCGCTGAGATCACGACGAATCTGGTTCTCGTCCCGTGCACCGACGACTACCTGCGCCAGATTCCTGGCACCTCGGTGATCCAGTACCTCGTTTACAACGAGTTTGAGCAGCGCTTCTCCACGAGCCGGACCGTCGACTGCAAGCAGGACCTCCAGATCTCGCTGATCGACACGACGCAAGAAGAGCGGTCGATCTTCAGTGCGGGCGTCGCTGGTACCCTGGCAGGGCAGACCCGCCTGACTCCGATCGGCAGTGGCGTACTGGCGATTGCGGACGAATTCCATGACAGCGGAGATACGTTCACGGCGGACTTCAACGTGCACTATCAGGGTGATCGTGAAACCTCGGACGTGATCACACTTCCATAACTCAATCGCACGCAGTTCGTATGATCGGGGTGGGAGGCTCAAAGCCTCCCACCCTTTTTTTTGGGGCTTATGGGGACCATGGCGTTATGAAGCCTGGTCCGTACCAGACGGGATCCGTCGGCGCCCGTCTGGCGGTCTCAGCGCCTGCCAGGCTGCGGCGCCGGAGCCCATAGCCGCTGGGGTTGCCTCAGGGGGAGGGGTGGCGCCGCGAGCTGCTACAGGGATTCCAAAAGGCCGGGATGATCCCCATTTCGGCGGCCTTGACACAAAATCAACGTTGCACGGCGCTCTGGCAGGCAGCGAGTTGCGTCGGGGCCGGAGAGAGCGACGCCTTGTGCTCGGATGAGAGCGGGTCGTTCGTAGGTCCGCGCCGCGGTCGTCCCGGCTCCCATCCACCAGATCCTGGCGCCGGAGTCCTTGGCGCCTGACGTGACCCAGGCGAGGTGCGTCGTGGCAAGCGCTACAGGAAGGGGGTAGGACGGTGCCCCACCGGGCAGCGAGGGTGCAATCGGGGACATGGGTAACAGATTAGACCGGGCACATGGGTGACACAGTTCCCCAGCTAACTGCGCTCGGTTTCCACTCTGCTCTCACGCCGTGCGCGCCGTGTGTAGGCCAACAGCTTCTTCGTCTAGGCATCGATGATCCCCAACTCAATGGGGCCAAAGTAGAGCTTCCAACGGTCCGCGCTGATGGCTTCGAGTCCGACCGGCTCGCCGATCAACGCCTCGCTGACGTACAGCTCCCCGCCCGCCCACTTGATCTCCCCGGTGGTGCGGACCCGCCGCACCTGGAAGTGGCCGGGATACTCGACCGTGGGTTCTCGGCTCGGGTAGGTCCGACTCGAGGCCTGATACCACTGCGCGGGCACCGCATCGTTCAGGGCCTCGTGGCCGCTCGCTGTTGAAGCTCTCCCGGAAGCGATTGAACCGGCGCTGCTGGGCGGCCCCGGTCGCGCACGGGGGTACGGCGGTGTCGTTCTGGAGGGTGCGGTGCATCCGTTCGTGACACCCGTTTTGATCCGGGCGGCCCGGGTCGATTCGTTCCAGGGCAATCCCCAGCTTCGCCCACCACACCGACAAGCGCGAGAGGCCGCCCAAGCCCTGCGACGCAAAACGGCGGCCCGTTGTCGCTGCGAATCGCCTCGGGCAGCCCGTAGTCGCGAAAGACCCGCTCGAAGATCTCTCGCACACACGCCGTATCCGCGCGCCGCACGCGCCGGCACTCCAGCACATAGCGACTATACAGATCCGAGATCGTCAACGGATCACAGCGCACGCCGTCGCGCGTCCGAAGCCACCCCTTGAAGTCCACCGCCCAGACCTGATTGGCGTGCGTCGGGAGACTCAGGGGCGAGCGGGCGGCCCGGAGCGTATCCCGGCGCCGGCGCCGGGGGCGCACCAACCCGTGGCGCTTGAGAATCGCTTCGCCCGTGCTCGCCGCCGGCTACGCCCGAGCGGGCTCGCGCTGCTGGAGCCCCACCAACAACTTGCGCGCGCCCCACGTCGGATGCCGCCGCCGTGCCGCGATCAACTGCTTCACCACCGCGGCCGGGGTCGCATTCGGGTGATGATGCGGCGCGCGCCCTTGATGCCGCAGCGCTTCCATGCCGCCGTCCCGATAGCGCTGCACCCATTTGTAGCCGCTCTTGCGACTCACACCGAACGCGGCGCACAACTCGCTCATGCTCCAGCCGCTGTCCTCATCGAGCCAGGCGACCAGGAACTTGATGCGTTCTTCTTCCACGCGGGTATCCTTCCACGGCACCGGCAACCTCCCGTTGCTCCTGCCAGTAAGTGTTACCCATGTCCCCGGTCCAGAGTGTTACCTATGTGCCCGGTTTGTACCGAGTTGATCGGGGACGGGCCCGCCGTAAAGGAGACCGACGCCTCATTCTCGCGTGAGAGCAGGCGATTCTTTCGACCAAGACTTTGAAGCAGGTCGCCGATGCCTTGCTGAAGGCGGGCTAGCCCCCAGGAAACTCGCCCGCTTTGGGCGAACTCCAGCGAACTGGGACTTCTCTCTCTGGCATTTGTCAGGGAGGAGTGAATGCGAGGAGGGGGACTTGAACCCCCACGGGTGTTACCCCACTAGCCCCTCAAGCTAGCGCGTCTGCCAATTCCGCCATCCTCGCGTGGATGGGAGCTGTTACCTAGGGCGCGGGCGGAGGTGCGTTTCCTTCGGCAGCAGGAGCGGGCTCTGCCGCGGCCTGCGGTTCCGCTGCCTGCGGTTGCGCTGCTGGAGCGGCCGGAGGCACGGGGGCCCCTGGATTCGGCGACTGAGCTGCATCCGGGGCCGGCGCGGCCGGGACAACCGGGGCGGCCACCGGAGCGGCGTCGAAGACCGTGGCGGTGGTGCGGCGTGCAGACAGATAGGTCAGGCTCATCGAGGTGAACATGAAGATGATTGCCGTCGCCGTAGTCAGCCGGGTGAGGAAGTTCCCGGCACCGCTGCTGCCGAACACGGTCGAGCTGGAGCCACCGAAGACGGCGCCCATGTCGGCACCCTTACCGGTCTGCAGCAGTACGACGAGCACCAGAAAGATGCACGCCAGGACGTGAATGATGGTGATGATCGTATACATTGGATGGGCCTCGAGCGGTGGAAAGGATTTAGAGCTGGAAGTCGACGATACGGGCGAAGTCCTCTGCCTTGAGGCTGGCGCCCCCGACCAGTGCTCCGTCGAGATCGGGCTCGCGCATCAGGGCGTCGATGTTGTCGGGCTTCACGCTGCCTCCATAGAGGATTCTCAAGTCGGCAGCAACGGGCGGTGATGCAATGTCGGCCAGGATCTGACGAATGGCGGCGTGGACCGCCTGCGCCTGGGCAGGGGTCGCGACCTTGCCCGTCCCGATAGCCCACACGGGCTCGTAGGCGATGACGATGCGGCTTGCCTCCGCGGGCGTCAGGCCCGACAGGCCGCCGCGCAGCTGGCGCTCGACCACGCGCAGCGTGGCGCCGCCTTCGCGTTCATCGTCGGTCTCGCCGACGCAAACGATGGGCGAGAGATCGTGGCTCAATGCCGCGCGGACCTTGCGGGCGACCCACTCGTCCGTATCGCCGAAGAACTGGCGCCGCTCCGAATGGCCGATGATCACGTGCGAGCACCCCAGGTCGACCAGCATCGGGGCCGAGACCTCGCCGGTGAACGCACCGCGGTCCTCCCAGTGCAGATTCTGAGCAGCCAGCAGGATGCCGCTTCCGCGCAGTATCTCCGCGACGACCGGCAGGGCGGGAAACGCGGGTGCGACCAACGCCTCGCGCCCTTTCACGCCCGACAACGCTGCACGCAGCGCCGTGGCCAGCGCCGCTGCCTCGCGCGGCGTGCCGTGCATCTTCCAGTTGCCGGCCAGCAATGGTACCCGCCCCGCCATCAACCGTCCTCGAGCGCCGCGAGACCGGGCAATTGCTCGCCTTCCAGGAACTCCAGCGATGCCCCGCCGCCGGTGGAAATGTGAGAGATCGAGTCGGCACGGCCCGAGCGATTCAGCGCCGCGACGGAGTCGCCGCCACCGACGATCGACAGTGCCGAACTGTCGGCCAGCGCGTTGGCAATCGCCATTGTTCCGGCGTCGAAGGGGGCAATCTCGAACATGCCGAGCGGACCGTTCCAGAACACTGTGCGCGCCGCCGCGATCTGGGCGCGGAAAGCGTCGATCGTTGCGGGGCCAATGTCGAGGCCGATCCAGTTGTCCGCTATGTCGCCCGCGGCCGTGCGCGCCACGCTCCCGGCCTCGGCTCGTTCGGCGACGACGTGATCGGTGGGGAGGAGCAGCGCGACGTTGCGTTCGCGCGCCTCGCGCAGGAGATCGAGGGCCAGGGGGATCTGCTCCTCTTCCACCAACGACTTGCCCGTGCGCAGCCCCTGCGCGCGCAGAAACGTGTAGGCCATTGCGCCACCGATCAGCAGCGCGTCGACCCGCTGGAGCAGGCTGCGGATCACCTTGATTTTGTCCGACACCTTGGCGCCGCCGAGGATGGCAACGAGGGGACGCTCGGGTGCCGCGAGCACCTTGCCCAGATAGTCGCATTCCCGGCGGAGAAGAAAACCGGCCGCGCGCTCGGCGACGAAACCCACCATCCCGACTGTCGACGCGTGCGCGCGGTGCGCCGTGCCGAACGCGTCGTTGACGTAGACGGTGGCGAGCGCGGCGAGGGCGCGAGAAAACTGCTCGTCGTTCTTTTCCTCCTCGGCGTGAAAGCGCAGATTCTCGAGCAGCAGCACGTCTCCCTTGCGCAATTTCTCCACCAGCGCCTGGGTCGGCCCGCCGATGCAGTCCGGCGCGAGCGGCACCGCCACACCGAGCCGCTCGGCCAGGGCGGCGCTCGCCGGACCCAGGCTGAACTTGGGGTCGGGCTTGCCCTTGGGTCGTCCGAGGTGTGAGGCGAGGATGACCTTTGCCCCGTGCTCGCGCGCGTAGCGGATGGTCGGGAGGCTCGCGTCGATGCGCGTCGCGTCGGTGACCCGGCCGTCGCGCAGGGGAACGTTGAAGTCCACCCGAATGAAGACACGCTTGTCGTCGAGATCCAGCTGATCGATCAACTTCATTCAAAATCCGGTTCGGCACCAGCGCCCCGAGGGACCCACCGAAGACACGTTCACTTTCACGTTCATACATATGAGTCAAGAAAGTACGCTGCATCGGCGCCCGCACCGCGTTGACTCACCATGGGGCGTATATTACGCTCCGCCGCGCTGGGTGGAGGAAGAGGATGCGGGATGGCTTCGGTAGCATGAAGCCGACCGCCCCGGGCCAGGTGGGTGTGGAGCACGCGGCAGTAGCAGGACAGCACCACGATATTTTCACCATGATGACCGGCTCCGGTCTCGTGGTGCAGCTCGTGCTCTATGTCCTGATCTTCTTCTCCATCGCCAGCTGGGGCGTGATCCTATACAAGGCGCGGCAGATCCATGGCGCGCGCCGCAAGTCGCAGCGTTTCATCGAGAGCTTCTGGGAGACCAAGAACCTCACGACGATTCACGCCGCCAGCCAGGAGATGCGCCAGAGTCCCGTCGCGCAGGTGTTTCGCGCCGGATACCAGGAGCTCGTCCGCCTGACGCGCGCCAAGCGCCAGGCACGCGCGGAGGACGCACCGCTGACCACCGAGCTGAGCGGGATCGCCAACGTCGAGCGCGCCATGCGGCGTGCCGCGAGCCAGGAGCTCACACAGCTGGAACGATCGCTGACGTTCCTCGCCACCACGGCGAGCGCGACGCCGTTCATCGGCCTGTTCGGCACCGTCTGGGGGATCATGAACGCATTCCTCGGCCTGAGCACCACCCAGTCGTCCACCATACAGGCCGTCGCGCCGGGCATCGCCGAAGCGCTGATCGCAACCGCGACCGGCCTGTTTGCAGCCATTCCGGCCGTCGTGGCCTATAATTCCTTCTCGCGCCAGATCCGTGTGCTGGCGGTAGAGATGGATAACTTTGCTTTCGAATTCCTCAACATCGCCGAGCGTCACTTCCTCAAGTAGGGGCGCACCCGAACCATGTCGTTCAGCGACCGCCGTAACAGTGGCGACGCGATGTCGCAGATCAACGTCACCCCTCTGGTCGACGTGATGCTGGTCTTGCTCGTCATTTTCATGGTGACCGCACCCATCCTGCAGCAGGGCATCGCGGTCAATCTGCCCCAGGTGCGCGCCGGCGCCTTGACCGGCGAGGAAGTGCAACTCGTCGTGGCCATCACCAAGCAAGGGAAGGTCTTTCTCAACGACGCTGGAATGGCACCGCAGGAGCTCCCCGGCAAGCTGCAGGCGATTCTCCGCGAGCGCCCCGATCGCCAGGTGTATCTGCGCGCCGACGCCGATGTACCCTACGGCGAGGTCATGAAGGTGATGGGGACGATCCGCGAAGCCGGCGTACAGAAACTCGGAATGGTGACGGCCCCGCCGGCGGGCGGCTGATGGCGACTTCAAACCCGGACATCCTGATCCGCTCGAATGGCGACAGCGGATTGGTTTGGACCATCGGCGCATCGGCGCTGATCCATTTCGGCGCGCTGGCAGCCATCGCTTTTGCGCCGCAGCGACTGTTCGGTCCGCCACCGCGGCTGGAGTCCTTCACCACGGTCGAGTTGGTCGCGCCCGCGGCGGTGGGGGGAACCAACCTCGTTCACGGTCCCGGAGCGGGCAAGCAGCCAGTGTCGGCACAGAAGCCGCCTGTGGCTGCTGCGAAGCCGGAGATGGAGGATGCCCCTGGCGCAGTGGCCGCGCCCGAAGCAGTGCCGAACAAGCCTGCTCCCCCGCCGCCGCCACCCAAGGTCGAGGAAGCGCCGAAGGCGGAAGCAGTACCTCCGCCGAAGCCCCCCGAGCCGGTCAAGGCCGAGCCGCCGAAGGAGGCGGTGGCACCGGAGGTGCCGAAGCCGGTCGAGCCGCCCAAGCCGGTGGCAAAGGCCGAACCGCCGCCGAAACCGCCGGCGCCGGAGGCCAAGAAACCCGAAGTGCAGCCTGCGCCCAAGCCGGCCGCCGCACCTCCAAAGGCCAAGGTCGAACCTCCTCCGGCAGCCGCGGCGAAGCCTGCGCCCCCCGCGCCGCCAGCTGAACCGGCCAAGGTTGCGCCCAAGGCGGCGCCAGCGCCGCCTCCCGCCGCGCGTCCGCTCGATCAGCAGATCGCGGCGGCAGTGCAGCGCAAGGCAGACGAGGTGAAGGCCGGCGCCGCGACGTCCGCGGCGCCCGACGATGTCGATCAGCGTATATCCGCCGCCGTGCGGCGTCGGGTGCAGGACGCCGCGCGCGGTGCCGCCACTGGCGTCCGTTCGACTGCGACAGCGCCCGGGAGCGGCGGCCCGATCGGGTACGGTCCTGGAACCGAGCCGGGGGGCAAAGTCGTCGGCGAGGCGTATGTGCGCTACCTGGCCCACATGCAGGAGCGGATCAAGGCGACGTGGGCATGGGCCGGAGCAAACAGCTCGCTCAAAGTGGTCGTGCATTTCAACATCACGCCGACGGGTGAGTTGATCAACATTCGCACCATCGAATCCAGCGGCGACCCGACGTACGACGCGTCGGTCGAACGGGCCGTGCGGGCAGCCAGTCCGCTCGATCCCCCGCCGGTTGAGTATCAGGAGCAGTTTTCCACGGTCGAGCTGGAGTTTCTGGCCGACGAGCTGAGGTCGTAAATGCACGGGTTGTCGATTCGGATGTGGGTGGGGTTGCTCGCGTTGGTGCTCGCTGCGCCGGCTGGTGCGCAGGTGCGCGGGACGATCTTCGGCCCGGGCGTGCGGCAGTATCCGATCGCGCTGTCGCCGCTGAATGCGACGGGCGCTGAGACGGCGGCCGCGCGGACGTTCATCGACGTCCTGACGCGCGATCTGCAGCTCTCGGGGCTGTTCCGTGTCATCGGGCGCGACGCCTACATCGAGCCTCCCGAGACCTCGGGGACCACAGCCGAGACGATCAATTTCGACAACTGGTCCGTCATCGGGGCGCTGGCCCTGGTGAAGGGCACGGTGCGTGCGGATGCCGGGGGGATCGTCGTGGAGGCGCGGCTGTTCGACGTCTCGCAGCGCCGGCAGCTGACCGGCCGGCGCTACCGTGGCGGGCCCAATGACGCGCGCCGCATGGCCCACCGCTTTGCCGATGCGGTGATGGAGCAGCTCACCGGTGAGCGCGGTCCGTTCGATTCGCAGATCGTGTTCCTGTCGACGCGCGGCGGCCGGTTCAAGGACGCCTACACGATGAGCCTCGACGGCGGCGACGTGCAGCGCGTGACGAACGAGAACACCCTCAATCTGTCGCCGACCTGGGCTCCGGACAGCCACTCCATCGTGCTCACGTCGTACCGCACCGGCAACCCTGACTTGTACGCGCTCGATCTCCAGGGACGCCAGTGGCGCCGCTTGTCGGCCCTGCGCGGGCTGAACCTCGGCGGTCGCTGGTCGCCTGCCGGCACCGAGCTCGCCGTCACACTCGAATACGACGGCAATTCGGAGATCGCCATCCTCAACCCGGACGGAACGCTGCGCACACGGGTCACCAACCACGGGGCCATCGACGTGAGCCCGTCGTGGTCGCCCGACGGCCGGCGCCTTGCATTTTGCTCCAACCGCTCGGGCTCGCCGCAGATCTACATCGCCGACGCGAGCGGTGGCTCGGCGCGCCGGGTGACCGGCGAAGGGAGCTACAACACCTCGCCCAGCTGGTCGCCAAAAGGCGACCGCCTGGCGTACACGTCGCGCGTCAGCGGGCGCTTCCAGGTCTTCACCGTGAAGATCGACGGCACCGAGGTCGAGCAGGTGACGCAGAGCGCGGGCGACAACGAGGACGCGAGTTGGTCGCCGGACGGGCGCTACCTGGTCTTCAGCTCGACGCGCTCCGGCGCGTCGCGGTTGTACCTGGCCGACCGCAGCGGGCGCAGCCAGCTCGAATTGACTGGTGGAAATGGCGGTGATACGACTCCCGCGTGGTCGCGGTGGCTCGATTGATACGCGGTGTCGATCGAGAAGGAGGGTGATGATGGTGTGGCGTGGTAGGGACGCGGTCGTGATGGTGGCGCTCGCGGCGTTCGTCGTGCTTGGCACGCACGGATGCTCCAGCAAAAAGCGCGATGGGAGTCTCGCTGGCGGCGCCGACGGGGCGCTGGGAGAAGAAAGTCTGAGCGGTAGCGGTAGCCTCGCCCAGGCAAAGGCCGGAACATTGGGCTTGCCCGGTGGCGGACCACTGGCGGACATTCAGTACTCATATGACTCATTCGATCTCGACGACGCGGCGCGCAGCACCCTGCAAGGGCACGCGACATGGCTGAGCGATCACCCGGGAGCGCGGGTCGAGATCGAGGGGCACTGCGACGAACGCGGCACGATCGAGTACAACCTGGCGCTCGGGGCGAAGCGCGCGGCGACTGCGAAGTCGTACCTCGCCTCGCTCGGTGTGTCGGGAGAACGCTTGACCACGATCAGCTACGGAGAGGAGCTGCCGCTGTGTCACGAGCAACAGGAGTCGTGCTTCGAGCGCAATCGCCGCGCGCACTTCGTCGTGATCGGGGAGTGAGCGAGACGACTGCAATGCCTCGGTTGTCTCGCCTGCTCGCGTTGGTCGCCGTGCTCGCCACGGCTGGCTGCGTGTCGCGCGCCGACTTCGAGCGCGTCCGTCGCGAGCAGCAGGAGATGCGCGCCCTCCTGGCTGACACCCAGGTGTCAGTCGACAAGCTGAGCCGGCGCGTGGATTCGGTGCAGAGCGAGGCCGAAGATCGCGGTGGCAGCGGCGCGACGGTGAAGGGGCTCGAGCGCCGACTGGCGCGCGTCGAGTCCCGCATTGGAGCGATCGAGGGGGCCGCGCCGATCGCGCCGGTCGAAGGCGCGCCCGTTTCCGGCGAGACGCCGGCGACGACGACAGCCGCTGTCCCGTCGCCCTCGACGCAAGCCGCGGTGATCGCGCTGCGGCGCGAGGATGCCCGCCTGCAGGCGGGCAATGTCAACGAAACGTATCGCGCGGCGCTGCAGGCCTATCGCGAAGGACAGGCGACCAAGGCCATCGAACAGTTCCGCCAGTTCATTCGCGGCGCGGGGACCTCAGACCTGACCGACAACGCGCAATACTGGATCGGCGAGTCGTACTACAACGCGCGCGACTACAATCGCGCCATCATCGAGCTCAACGAGGTGTTGCTGAAGTACCCGCAGGGCGACCAGGTGCCCGGTGCGCTCCTGGCGCTGGCCACCGCCTTTGCCGAGTCCGGCGATAAGATCGATGCGCGCCTCATCCTGCAGAAGTTGATCACCGACCATCCCAAGAGCGAAGAGGCAGTGGTCGGACGGCAGCAGCTGCAGGCAATGGCCGAGTAGGCCGAGTCGAGCGGCCCTGGCGGCGCGCCGCTCGCCAATTTCATGCGGCGAGAGTTGCCATGCAGTTGCTGCGCCGTATTCCCCGTGCAGTGCCGGGCGGCGACACGGTCGCCGTGGCGGTCGGCCGGTTCGACGGAATGCACTGCGGACACCAGGCGGTGCTGCGTGCGTTGGCGTCGCACGGGAAGCGAACCGGTGCGCGTCGGGTCGTCGTCTTACTCGATTGGCCGCGGCGCGGGGGGACTGTCCCACCGAGCCTCTCGACCCTGCGCCAACGCCTCGAATGGCTGAGCGCGGCCGGTGTGGAGACGGTGGTGATGAGGCGCGACCGAGCGCCTGGCGCCCTGGCCGAGGCCTTGCCCACCGGTGTCGAAATCGCCGCGTTGGTCCTCGGCGAGCCGGGGCGTGCGATCGGCGCCGCGGTCGAAGCGCGCGCTCGCGCTCTCGGTGCGGAGGTGGAGATCGTTCCGACGGTCGAGGTCGACGGCGTCGCGGTCAGCAGCGCGAACATTCGCGCGGCGATTGCGGCCGGTGACCTGGCGAGCGCCGCGCGCTTGATCGGGCGGCCGTTCGAGGTCGGCGGCCGCGTCGTGCACGGCCATCACCGCGGGCGACAGATCGGCGTGCCGACGGCCAACGTGCACCTGCGCGGCGTGCAGCTGCCTCCCGACGGTGTCTACGCGGTGCGCGCGCGGGTCGCCGGCCGGTGGCTCGACGGCGTATCCAACATCGGGGTGAAGCCGACCTTTGGCGATCACGAGCGCTCGTTGGAGACGCACCTGCTCGATTTCGAGGGCGATCTCTACGGCCAGCGCATGGCCCTCACCTTTGTCGCCGGCTTGCGCGGCGAGCGCCGATTTCCAAATGTCGACGCCCTGGTCGAGCAGATCCACGCCGACATCGCCGCGGCGCGGCAGTTGTTGGCGCGACGATGAATGCGGTCAGCGGCGGGCCAACGCACGACTGGGTCGTCGGGCCGGACGGGGCGGGTATGCGCCTGGACCGCTTTCTGGCGGCGCAACCTGAGTTGGGCACGCGGTCGCAGGTGCAACGCCTGATCGCCGCGAACTGCGTCCAGGTGAACGGGGCCCTGGTGAAGGGGGGGACGGTGCTGCGGGTCGGGCAGCGCGTGCGCGTGGCATGTCCGCCGTCACGGCCGTCGACGCTCGAGGCCGAGGCCATCGCGCTCGATGTCCTGTACGAGGACGCCAGCGTCCTGGCTATCAACAAGCCCCCCGGACTGGTGGTGCATCCGGCGCCTGGCCACTGGCAGGGCACGCTGGTCAACGCGCTCTTGTATCGCTGGCGGGATGCGCAGCCGGCGGATCTGGCGCGGATGGGGATCGTCCACCGCCTCGACAAGGATACCTCCGGGGTGCTGATCATCGCCAGGGACGCCGCCGCGCTGGCCGAGCTGGGGCGACAGTTCCGCAGCCGCGAGGTGCGCAAGCAGTACCTCGCGCTGGCCTGCGGGCAAATCAAGCCCGCCGGTGGTGTGATCCGCAAGCCCATCGGGCGCCATCCGGTGCAGCGCAAGCGCATGGCGGTGCGCGAACGCGGACGCGAGGCGACGACGCGCTACGAGGTGCTCGAGCGTTTCGCCCAGATCACGCTGGTGCGCCTCTATCCCGAGACCGGCCGCACGCACCAGATCCGTGTGCACCTGGCGGCCATCGGGCATCCGATCGTGGCCGATGCGACCTACGGCGGCGCGCGCGCGGCGGCGCCGGTGGCGATCCAACGCCAGGCGCTGCACGCCGAATCGATCGGTTTCCGCCATCCGCTCAGCGGCGATGCGGTGACCGTGGAGGCACCGCTCGCCGCCGACTTTGGCGCGGCGTTGGACGCCTTGCGCGGCGGGCGCCGGCGCGCCGTTCCAGCTTGACATCGCGGAGGCCTTTCAGTAGCTTCCGCCGCATTCCCGCTCCACTGCTATCTCAGTGAACTAGCCGCCCACGCGCCGTGCGCGGCCGGGCGCCATCGCATTCTTCCTGCCTAGACCGAGAGCCTTAACGACACGAGAGGACGGAAGTATGGCCGACGAAACCGTCGGGAAAAACCGACCCGCCGCCGCGCCCGTGATGGCGCGGCCCGAGCGGCGACGCCGGATGGACAACGACGATTCCGGCGACGGCACTGGTCGCGTGCGAGCGGCGGGCGAGGCAGCGGATGAAGTCGAGGCCGAACCGGAAAACGCCGACCAGGGCCTCAACCTCAAGGCGCTGAAGGCCAAGAAGATCAGCGAGCTGACGCAGATCGCCAAGAACTTCAGCATCGAAGGCGCCTCCAACCTGCGCAAGCAGGAGCTGATCTTCGCCATTCTCGGCGCCCAGACCGAGCAAAGCGGCCTCGTGTACGGCGAGGGCGTACTGGAGATCCTGCCCGACGGTTTCGGCTTTCTGCGCGCGCCCGACTACAACTACCTGCCGGGTCCCGACGACATCTACGTCTCGCCGAGTCAGATCCGCCGCTTCAATCTGCGCACCGGCGACGTCGTCTCGGGGCAGATCCGCCCGCCCAAGGAAGGCGAGCGCTACTTCGCGCTCCTCAAGGTCGAGGCAATCAACTACGAGGAGACGGAGCGGGCCCGCGACAAGATCCTGTTCGACAATCTCACCCCGCTTTACCCCAACGAGCAGCTGCGCCTCGAGCACGATCCGGAGGAGTTTACGACCCGCCTGATCGATCTATTCACGCCGATCGGCAAGGGCACTCGCGGCCTGATCGTGGCGCCGCCGCGCACCGGCAAGACCATGATGCTGCAGAACATCGCGCACGGCATCACGCAGAACCACAAAGAGGTAGTGCTGATCGTGTTGCTCATCGACGAGCGGCCCGAAGAGGTGACCGACATGCAGCGCTCGGTCGAGGGCGAAGTGATCAGCTCGACGTTCGACGAGCCGGCCACGCGGCACGTGCAGGTCGCGGAGATGGTGATCGAGAAGGCCAAGCGGCTGGTCGAGCACGGGCGCGACGTGGTGATTCTGCTCGACAGCATCACGCGCCTGGCGCGCGCCTACAACACGGTCGTGCCGCCGAGCGGCAAGATCCTCTCGGGTGGCGTCGACTCGAACGCGTTGCACAAGCCGAAGAAGTTTCTCGGCGCGGCGCGCAACATCGAGGACGGCGGCAGCCTGACGATTCTCGGCACCGCGCTGATCGATACCGGCAGCCGCATGGACGAGGTCATCTTCGAGGAGTTCAAGGCGACCGGCAACATGGAGGTCCATCTGGACCGGCGTCTGATGGACAAGCGCATCTTTCCGGCCATCGACATCAACCGCTCCGGCACCCGCAAGGAGGAGCTGCTGCTCGGCCGCGAGGTGACCAAGCGCATCTGGATCCTGCGCAAGCTGCTCGCCCAGCTCAACCCCGTGGAAGCGATGGAGTTCCTCACCGACAAGGTCGAGGGCACGAAGAGCAATAGCGAGTTCCTGGAGGCGATGAATCAATAGACCGGCGGGGGTCGGTTGCTGACCCCGCGTGGTTTCTGCTAGCTGTACCCGTTACCCAAGTTACACCGAGGAGCACACGAATGGCGGAAGTCAGCATGAAGCAGCTCTTGGAGGCCGGGGTCCATTTCGGCCACCAGACGAGCCGCTGGAACCCGAAGATGAAGTCGTACATCTTCGGGGCGCGCAATGGCATTTACATCATCGACCTGCAGCAGACGGTCAAGCTGTTCCAGGAGGCCTACGCGTTCATCCGCGACCTGGCCGCCAACGGCGGGTCGCTGCTCATGGTCGGGACCAAAAAGCAGGCCCAGGACGCCGTTCAGGAAGAGGCGGAACGCTGCGGCATGTATTACGTCCACAACCGCTGGCTCGGCGGCACGCTGACCAACTTCCAGACCATCAAGCAAAGCGTCGACCGGCTCCGCAAGCTGGAGGAGATGCTCGAAGACGAAGTGGTCTCCGAGGCGCTCAAGAAGCGCGAGCTGTTGGAGTTGAGCCGCGAGCGCCAGCGCCTGATCCACACCCTCGGTGGCATCAAGACCATGCGCAAGCCGCCCGATGCGCTGTTCATCATCGACACCATCAAGGAAGACATTGCCGTCAAAGAGGCGAACAAGCTGCGCATTCCCGTCGTGGCGGTGGTCGACAGCAACTGCGACCCCGATCTCATAGATTATCCGATCCCCGGCAACGACGACGCCATCCGCGCCATCCGTCTGTTCTGCGCGGCCATGGCCGATGCCGTCATCGACGGCAAGTCGCAGATGGAGGAGAAGCTCAAGGGCGGTGAGGTAGTCGAGCCGCCCGTGCGCGAGCCGGCGGCGACGCTGGCGGCAGCGGAGGGCGAACTGGCATGAGCGAGGTGAACCCCGCACTGGTGCGTGAGCTGCGCGACCGCACCGGTGCTGGCATGATGGATTGCAAGCGCGCCCTGACCGAAGGGCAGGGCGACGTCGAGAAGGCCCTGGTGTTGCTGCGCGAAAAGGGGCTGGCGGCGGCGGCGAAGAAGGCGGGGCGGTCGGCGAGCGAAGGGGCGGTCACCGCCTACATCCACGCCGGCGGCAAGATCGGTGTCCTGGTCGAAGTGAACTGCGAGACCGACTTCGTCGCGCGGACGGACGACTTCCAGAGCCTCCTCAAAGAGCTGGGCATGCAGATCGCGGCGACCAACCCGCGCTTCGTGCGCCGCGAGGACGTGCCGGCGGAGGTGATCGAAGCCGAGCGCGCCATCTATCGCGTGCAAGCCGCCAACACCGGCAAACCACCGCAGGTGGTCGAGAAGATCGTCGACGGAAAGATCGAGAAGTTCTACTCCGAGGCCTGTCTGCTCGAGCAGCCGTTCATCAAGGAGCCCGACCGCACGGTGGGTCGGCTCATCACCGACTTGGTGGCGCGGCTCGGGGAGAACCTGGTGGTGCGGCGCTTTGCCCGCTTCCAGCTCGGCGAGCAGTCGACCAGCGACAGCTGACACCTCGATGAGCGAGCGGGACGAAACTCGGTCGACGTCAACCCAGCCGTCCCGCCCGCTGCGCTACCGCCGCGTGCTCCTCAAGGTGAGCGGTGAAGCGCTCATGGGCGAGGTGCGTTACGGGATCGACAGCCACGTCCTCACCGCGATCGCGCGGGAGCTGCGCGATGTCCACGATCTCGGCCTGGAGCTCGCGTTGGTGATCGGCGCCGGCAACATCTTCCGCGGCGTTCGCGGCGCCACCGAGGGCATGGAGCGCGCCTCGGCCGACTACATGGGCATGCTGGCGACCGTGATCAATGCGCTGGCGTTGCAGGACGCGCTGGAGCGCCTGAACGTGAAGACGCGCGTCATGTCGGCGATCGAGATGCGCCAGGTCGCCGAGCCCTACATCCGCCGCCGTGCCATGCGCCATCTGGAAAAGGGGCGGGTGGTGATCTTCGCCGCCGGCACGGGCAACCCGTTCTTCAGTACCGACACGGCGGCCAGCTTGCGCGCGGCCGAGATCGGCGCCGAGGTCATCCTCAAGGCGACCAAGGTCGACGGCGTCTACGATGCCGACCCGAATCTGCACGGCGATGCCGTGCGCTTCACCGAGCTGACGTATCTCGACTTTCTCAGCCGCGGGTTGAAGGTTATGGACGCCACCGCCGTCTCCCTCTGCATGGAGAACCGCCTGCCGATCATGGTCTTCAACATGTTCACGGAGGGCAACATCCAACGAGCCGTGATCGGCGAGCCGATCGGGACCTTGGTGCACTGACTGCCATGATGGACGAAGTCATCCGCAACGTCCGCGACGAGATGAGCGGCACGATCGACGCCATGCGGCGCGAGATGTCGCGCACCCGCACGGGGCGGGCGTCGACGGCCCTGCTGGAAGGGATCTCGGTCGACTACTACGGCGCGCGGACCCCGCTGAACCAGATGGCCACCGTCAACGTTCCCGAGCCGCGCCTGCTGGTCATTCAACCCTACGACCGCAGCGTCATCGCCGATATCGAACGCGCCATCTTGCAGTCCGATCTCGGCCTGGTGCCGATCAACGACGGCAAAGTCATCCGTGTGCCGATTCCGGAGCTCACCGAGGAACGGCGGCGCGAGCTCGTCAAGCACATGCGCAAGGTGGCCGAGGAGTACCGCGTCTCGGTGCGCAATCACCGCCGCGATGCGATCGACTTGCTCAAGGTGATGGAGAAGGACAAGGACATCACCGAGGACGATGTGCGGCGCGGCCAGGAGAAGATTCAGGAGCTGACGAAGGAGTTCACGGACCGCCTCGAGAAGGTGCTCAAGGCCAAGGAAGATGAGATCATGGAGGTCTGAGCGCCGTGCCCGCAGTGGACACGTCCGTCCTTGATACGGAGCGGCTCCCCCGACACGTGGCCGTGATCATGGACGGCAATGGTCGGTGGGCGCAACGCCGGGGCCTTCCCCGGATCGAAGGCCACAAGCGCGGCAAGGACTCCGTGCGCGCAGTGGTCGAGACCAGTCGCCGGCTCGGCATCCCCTACCTCAGCCTGTTCGCCTTTTCGACCGAGAATTGGCAACGGCCGCGGCGCGAGGTGAACGCGCTGATGAGCTTGCTGCGCCGCTACGTGCGCACCGAGCTCAACCGCATGATGAAGAACGAAGTGCGGGTCGTCGCCATCGGCGACCTCGGGCGTCTGCCCGATGGCGTGCGCCAAGATCTCGAGGCCGCGATCGTCCAGACGCGCGACAACACGCGCCTCACCGTCGGGCTGTGCGTCAGCTACGGTGGTCGCGAGGATATCGTCCAAGCGGCGCGCGGGTTGGCGCGTGAGGTCGAGCGCGGCACGCTGACGCCCGACCAGATCGACGAGGCCGCGCTGGCGAGCCATCTCGGCACGCACGGCATGCCGGACCCCGATTTGCTCATCCGCACCAGCGGCGAGATGCGCATCTCCAATTTCTTCCTCTGGCAGCTGGCGTACACCGAGATCTTCGTCACCGAGACGCTGTGGCCGGAATTTCGCGAGGCCGAATACATCCAGGCGCTGGCTCATTTTCAGCAGCGCGAGCGCCGCTTCGGGCGCACTCGAGAGCAGCAGGAAAAGGAACGGCTGCGTGCTGCGCGCTAGGCTGGCCACCGCCGCCGTCGCGATCCCGCTCCTCCTGGTGCTGATTTTCCTGGTCCCGCCCTGGGGACTGGCGACGGTCGTCGCGGTCCTGGCGGTGCTGGCGATGGCGGAGTACGCCGGCCTCGCTTTCGCCGCTCAACCGCGCGAACGGGCTCTGGCCCTGACGCTCGGCACCATGGTGATCCTTGCCGCCATGCCGGGGCCGGGCCCCTGGCTCACGGCGGCGCTGTCGTTGCTCATCGTCGTGGGACTCTCCTGGATCGTGGTCGGTCGGGCCGACCTCGACCGCGGGCTGCGCGATCTGGGACTGACGCTGGTGGGGACGCTGTACGCCGGGGTGCTGATGCCACACTTTGCCTGGCTGCACCAGACCCCCGAGGGCCCGGCCTGGGTGACTTTCGTCATTGCGACCGGCATGGCCGGCGATACCGGGGGGTACTTCGTCGGGCATGCGTTCGGACGCCATCGCCTTATCCCCCGCGTCAGTCCCGGCAAGACGGTCGAAGGGGCGCTGGGCGTGCTGGCGGGCAGCGCTGTAGCGGGGGTGGTCGCCAAGCTCGTGCTGCTTGGCGGGCACAGCTGGACGGAGGTGATCGTCCTCTCCCTGATCATGGGCAGCATCGGGCAAATCGGCGATCTGGGCGAGTCGGTCATGAAGCGCACCTTCGGCGCCAAGGAGTCTGGGTGGATCTTTCCGGGCCACGGCGGCGTCCTCGACCGCATCGATAGTCTCCTTTTCCCGGTGTCACTCGTGTACTACTATAGGACTCTCCTCAACTAACTGGACCAAGGGAGCCTTGATGCTGGGTATCGCCGCCGCGATCGCGGTGCTGGGTGTGTTGATCATCGTGCACGAGTTCGGGCACTTCATCGTCGCCAAGCGCTCGGGCGTTGGTATCCTGAAGTTCTCCGTCGGTTTCGGTCCGAAGTTGTTCGGTCGGACTGTGAACGGTACCGAATACGCGCTGAGCGCCATTCCCCTCGGCGGGTTCGTCAAGATGGTCGGCGAGGATCCGGAGGCCGAGGAGGCCGTGGATCCGCGCATCTCGTTCGCGCATCAGCCGCTGTGGAAGCGCGCCGCGATCGTCTTTGCCGGTCCTGGATTCAATCTGCTCTTCGCCTTTCTCGCTTTCTCGGTTCTGTTCATGACGTACGGGGCGCGCGTGCCGAGCCAGGTCGCAAAAGTCGGCGGCGTGATGGACGGGATGCCGGCGGCGCAGGCGGGATTGCAGGCCGACGATGTCGTGACGGCCATCGACGGCAAGCCGATCGCCACCTGGGAAGAGCTCTCGGCGGCCATCCGCGCCAGCGAAGGCCGCGAGGTGGAGCTCCAGGTGCAGCGTGGGACGGAAGTGCTGTCCGTGCGCGTGCTGCCGCAGGCGAGTCCCGAGAAGAACATCTTCGGCGAATTGCTCGGCACGGCGTACAAGATCGGCATCGAGTACGGTTCGGACATCAAGCAGGTCGGCCCGATCGAAGCGGTGGAGATGGGGGCGACGCAGACGGTCTGGTGGATTCAGACCCTGGCAGTCAGCGTCGTAAAGATCTTCCAAGGCAAGATCCCGGCCAAAGACATCGGCGGCCCGATCCTGATCGTGCAGGCGGCGGGGCAACAGGCGAAGGTCGGCCTCGAATCGCTCCTGCACTTCATGGCGGTGATCAGCATCAATCTCGGCATTCTCAACCTGCTGCCGATCCCCATCCTCGATGGCGGGCACCTGCTGTTCATCACCGTCGAGGCCGTCATGCGGCGACCCCTGGCCATGCGCCATCGCGAGATCGCGCAGCAGGTGGGCCTCGTGATCCTGATCTGCCTGATGGCGTTCGCCTTCTACAACGATATCGCGCGGGTCATACAAGGCTGGGGATAGCCGCTGCGTGCGCGTCCTCGGCATCGACACGGCGACGTGGACGGCAAGCATCGGAGTCATCGACGCAGACGGCATCCTCGCCGAGCGCTCGCTTGCCGTGGCGCGCAGTCATGCGGCCGCCCTCCTGCCCCTGATTGAAGAGACGCTTGCTGCCGCACAGTTGGAGTTGCGTCAGATCGAGCTGATCGCGGTTTCGATCGGTCCCGGTTCGTTCACCGGTCTGCGCATCGGCCTCAGCAGCGCCAAGGGTTTGAGTCTGGCCACGGGGATCCCGGTGATCGGCGTCCCGACCCTCGAGGCGTTGGCGCGTGCCGCCGGTCCGCGAACGGGTCTGATCTGTCCCGTGCTCGATGCGCGCAAGGGCGAGGTGTACGGCGCCGCCTTCCGCTGGAGCGATGCCGAGCTCGAACCCGTAGTCCCGGTATCGGTGCTCGCGCCAGCACGGCTGGCGGCGCGGCTGGCGACGCCGTGCACGCTGATCGGCGATGCCGTCGAGCCGTATGCCGACCTGTGGCGCAGCTGCTTGGGCACCGGCGCAGAGTTGGTGCCCCTGAGCGAGGTTTCGCCGCGCGGCGCGGTCGTCGCTACCCTCGGCGCGGCGCGCTGGCGCGTCGATCAGACCGATGATCTGGCCCGTATCGAGCCGATCTATGTGCGCAAGTCGGAGGCAGAATTGCAGCGCGAAGCGCGCCGATGACGTCGTTGCCTTCACCGAGCGTGGAAAAATTGACAGGTTGGGGGTGGTGAGCTAAAGGTCCCACACCTTCCGCGGAGCTGTCTGTCATGGAAAAAAACGATGAAGAATTGATCCGGTCGCTTGTGGACCAGGACGCCGAGCTGAAGCGCTTTTACGAGGAGCACCTCGATCTCGAGCGGCAGTTGGTGAGCCTGCAGCACAAGCATTTCCTCACTCCCGAAGAGGATCTGGAGAAGAAACGCATCCAGAAGCTGAAGTTGGCGGGGAAGGATCGCATCATGCAGATCCTGACGCGCTACCGCTGAGCGCGTCGTCCGACCGCATGCGTAGCGACACCATCAAGAAGGGCTTCGAACGCGCTCCCAACCGCGCCCTGCTGAAGGCATGCGGGGTGCGCGACGAGGACATGCACAAGCCCTTCATCGCCGTGGCGAACTCCTACTGCGAGATCGTTCCCGGCCACCTCCATCTGCGCGAGATTGCCGCCATCGTCAAGCGCGCGATCCGCAGCGCCGGCGGGGTGCCGTTCGAGTTCAACACCATTGCGCTCGACGACGGCATTGCCATGGGCCATGTCGGCATGAAGTACTCCCTGCCGTCGCGCGAGCTGATCGCCGACGCCGTCGAGACCATGGTGGTCGGGCATCAACTCGACGGCATGGTCTGCATTCCCAACTGCGACAAGATCGGGCCCGGCATGTTGATGGGCGCCATGCGCGTCAACGTGCCGACCATCTTCGTCAGCGGCGGCGCGATGGCGGCGGGCAAGACGGCCGACGGACGCGTGGTCGATCTCATGAGCGTCTTCGAAGGCGTCGGCGCCGTCAGCGCCGGGGCGATGAGCGAGAGCGAGCTCAAGGAGCTGGAAGACGAGGGCTGTCCCACCTGCGGCTCGTGTTCGGGCATGTTCACCGCCAACTCGATGAACTGTCTGATGGAGGCGCTCGGCATGGCCCTGCCCGGCAACGGCAGCGCCATGGCGGGGCATGTCCGGCCCGACGGCAGCTACCTCATCACCGAAGAGCGCGCCGGCCTGGCGCACCGCGCCGGCGAGTTGATCGTCGAGCTGGTCAAGCAGGATCTCAAGCCGCGCGACATCGTCACCATGCGCGCGCTCGACAACGCCTTCGCGCTCGACGTGGCCATGGGCGGGTCGACCAACACGGTGCTGCACACCCTGGCGTTGGCGCGCGAAGCCGGACTCGCCTATCCCGTGGCTCGACTGAACGACGTCTCGCGCCGCACCCCGCACCTGTGCAAGCTCTCGCCGGCCTCGGAGTACCACATCGAGGACTTTGCCCGCGCCGGTGGCGTGAGCGCCATCCTGGCCGAGCTCACCAAACGCCCCGGCGTGCTCGACCTCGAGTGCCGCACGGTGACGACGAAGACGCTGGGTGAGAACGTCGCCGGCGCCGCCATCCTCGACCGGGAGGTCATTCGGCCGCTGGAGAACGCCTACAGTCCCGAAGGCGGGCTGATGGCCATCTTCGGCAACCTCGCCCCGGCCGGCGCGGTGCTCAAGTGCGGCGCGCTCGAGCCCGGCATGCGGCGTCACGTTGGCCCCGCCGTTGTGTTCGATTCGCAAGAGGCGGCGCTGGCGGGTATCCTGGCGGGCGAAGTGAAGAAAGGCGATGTCGTGGTCGTGCGTTATGAGGGGCCGCGCGGCGGTCCGGGTATGCAAGAGATGCTGGCGCCCACGTCGGCGATCATGGGGCGCGGCCTGGGGCGCGACGTGGCGTTGATCACCGACGGCCGATTCTCCGGCGCGACGCGCGGCATGTGCATCGGGCACGTCTCACCCGAGGCCGCGAGCGGAGGACCGTTGGCGGCGATCCGGCAGGGCGACGTGATCGAGATCGATCTCGAGACGCGGCGTCTGGACGTACACCTCGAACCCGCCGCGTTGGCCGCGCGCCTCGCGGCGCTGCCGGCCTTCACGCCCCGCATCACCACCGGCTGGCTCAAGCGCTACGCGCAGCTCGTCACCTCGGCCGACACCGGCGCCGTTCTGCAGGCCTGACATGCGCCACACGATTTCAGTGCTCGTCGAGAACGAGTTTGGTGTGCTGTCGCGTGTCGCGGGGTTGTTCAGCGGCCGCGGCTTCAACATTGAGAGCTTGACTGTGGCTGAGACGCTCGACCCGAGCGTGTCGCGCATCACCCTGGTGACACGCGGCGACGACCAGGTGCTGGAGCAGATCAACAAGCAACTCAACAAGCTGATCTCGGTGATCAAGGTGCTCGACTTCACCGAAACCAGTCATGTCGAGCGCGAGCTGGCGTTGATCAAGGTTACGGCTGACGAGCGCACGCGTTCGGAGCTGATGCACATCGTCGACATCTTCCGCGGCAAGGTCATCGACGTCAGTCCGCGTTCATACCTCATCGAAGTGACCGGCGATGAGGACAAGATCACCGCGCTGTTGGAGCTTCTCCGGCCGCTCGGCATCAAGGAAATCGCCCGGACGGGTAAGGTGGCCATGCATCGCGGGATGCAGTTGCTCAGCGTTCGGGAAGCGAAGGAGAAATCCGCATGAAGATTTACTACGACAGCGACGCCGATCTGAAGCCCCTGGAGGGCAAGACGGTGGCGGTGATCGGATACGGCAGTCAGGGCCACGCGCACGCCAACAACCTGAAGGACAGCGGTATCAACGTTGTCGTCGGCCTGCGCCGTGATGGCAAATCCTGGGCGAAAGCCGAAGAGGCCGGCCTCAAGGTCATGGAAACCGCGGCGGCCGCCAAAGCGGCCGATGTGGTGATGATGCTGGTGCCGGACGAGCAGGGCGGCGAGCTGTACGAGCGCGACATCGCGCCGGGCATGAAGGACGGCAAGTTCCTCGCTTTCGCGCACGGCTTCAACATCCACTTCAAGCAGATCGTGCCGCCGCCCGGGGTGAACGTGTTCATGGTGGCGCCAAAGGGTCCTGGCCACCTCGTGCGCAGCGAGTATCAGAAGGGCCGCGGCGTGCCCTGCCTGCTCGCGATCCATCAGGATCCCAGCGGCCAAACGCGCGCACTCGGGCTCGCCTACGCCAAAGCCATTGGCGGCACCCGCGCCGCGGTGATCGAGACGTCGTTCAAGGAAGAGACGGAGACCGATCTCTTCGGCGAGCAGTCGGTGCTCTGCGGCGGCATCACCGAGCTCATCCGCGCCGGCTACGAGACCCTGGTCGAGGCCGGATATTCGCCCGAGATGGCCTACTTCGAATGTCTGCACGAGGTGAAGCTGATCGTCGATCTGATCTACGAGGGCGGCATCGCCAACATGCGCTATTCGATCAGCAACACCGCCGAGTACGGCGACATGACGCGCGGCAAGCGGATCATCGGACCCGAGGCGCGTCAGGCCATGAAGCAAATCCTGAAAGACATTCAGAGCGGCAAGTTTGCCGAAGAATGGATGACGGAGTACCGGGTCGGCATGCCGCACTTTCGCGAGTTGCGCAAAGAAGCGGAGAACCATCCGATCGAGAAGGTGGGCGACAAGCTGCGCGGCATGATGCCGTGGCTCAAGTCCGATCGTCTGGTCGACCGGGCGAAGAACTGACGGTCGGCGCCCGCCCGCGCGGGCGCCGCGGAGACATCGTCGCATGAGCGAGCCGAGACCTCTGCGCGTCGTGGCGGCAAAACGACTCGCCGGGGCGCCGCTGCACCGCGGCGTCTACATCCTGCCCAACCTGATCACTACCGCCGGTCTGTTCGCCGGCTTCTACTCGGTGATCGCCAGCTTCCGCGGCGACTTTCTGATCGCCGCGCTCGCCATCATGGCGGCGAATGTCTTCGATGCGCTCGACGGACGCATCGCGCGGGTGACGAAGACGACCTCGCAGTTCGGCGTCGAGTACGACTCGCTGTGCGATCTGGTGGCGTTCGGCGTCGCACCGGCGGTGCTCGTCTATCGCTGGGCGCTCGAGCCGTGGGGGACGTGGGGGTGGCTCGCCGCGTCGCTATACGTCACCTGTGGCGCCCTGCGGCTGGCGCGGTTCAATGTGCAGTTCGACAACGTCGAGAAACGCCACTTCATCGGTCTGCCGATTCCGGCCGCGGCGGAGATGATCACGTCGACCGTACTGGTCTACTACTTCTTCGGCGGCGAAGGCGCGACGTATCGCCACTTGATCGTGTTGCTGATGGTCTACACCCTCGCCGGGCTGATGGTCAGCAACCTGCGGTACTTCAGCTTCAAAGAGATCGACATTCACCGGCGGCAGCCTTTCTGGGTGCTGTTGGCCATCATCCTGCTGCTGAAGTTCTTCATCGCCGAGCCGCAGCTGTTCCTGTTCACCGGGTTCTTCGGCTACACCATGTCCGGTCCGGCTCGCTGGGTCCTCATCCGCGGTCGCCGTTTGTTGACCCGTCGGGTGCCGGCGATACCTTGACAAGGGCGCGGCGGTACTCTAGCAACGAGGAACGATGACGTCGGTCGCACGAAACAGCGAGCTGCTCCTATCCCTCGGCCTAGTGCCGCCGCTCCCGCTTGGTGCGTCTGGGGAAGTGTAATTCACGCAAGGACGACGCCGCGAGTGGGGAGAGCCCGCTCGTGGTTGTGTAAAACCGAGATTTGAAGAAGCCACGAGCGGGAAGCTCGTGGCTTTTTTGTTTGGTGCCTCGGCCCATTCCGGGGCGAGACCGACCCCCCTCCCCAGGGTCGGTCCAGTGGAGAATGCGAGGGGAAGACCATGACGACGAATAACAAGGTTCAGATCTTCGACACCACGCTGCGCGATGGCGAGCAATCGCCCGGCGCGACCATGAACGTGGAGGAAAAGGTCATCATCGCCCGGCAGCTCGAGAAGCTCGGCGTCGACGTGATCGAAGCGGGGTTCGCCGCGTCGTCCGACGGCGATGCCGAATCCGTCGCGCGCGTCGCCGACGCGGTGAAGCGCCCGATCGTGCTCAGCCTGGCGCGCACCCGGCGCGCCGACGTCGAGCGGGCCGTGCGCAGCGTCGAGAAGGCGGCGCGCCCGGGCATCCACATCTTTATCGCCACCTCCGAGCTGCACATGAAGCGCAAGCTGATGATGAGTCACGAAGAGGTGGTCGAGGCGGCGTGCCTGGCGGTGTCGCAAGCCAAACAGCACCTCGATTATATCGAGTTCTCGGCCGAGGACGCGTCGCGCAGCGAGCCGGACTTCCTGGCGCATGTGTTCAGCGAGGTCATCAAAGCCGGGGCGTGCACGCTGAACGTCCCGGACACCACCGGGTACGCCATGCCGCAGGAGTTCGGCGCGTTGATCCGCTACCTCATCGATCACACCGAGGGCGGCGACCGCGTCATCTGGAGCGCGCATTGCCACAACGACCTCGGCCTGGCGGTCGCCAACTCGCTGGCCGCCGTCCGCAACGGCGCGCGCCAGATCGAGTGTACCGTCAGCGGAATCGGTGAGCGCGCCGGCAACACCTCGCTCGAGGAGGTGGTGATGGCGATCAAGACGCGCCCGGACGTGTTCACCGACATCGAGGTCGGCGTGGTCACCGAGCAGATCTATCCGTCGAGCCGCTTGCTGTCGCAGATCACCGGCATCCCGATTCCCATCAACAAACCGATCGTCGGCGACAATGCGTTCGCCCACGAGGCCGGCATTCATCAAGACGGCGTGCTGAAGGACAAGTCGACCTACGAGATCATGCGCCCCGAATCGATTGGCTTGCCGAGCAACAAGCTGGTGCTCGGCAAACATTCGGGACGGCACGCCTTTGCTGAGCGCCTGAAATACCTGGGGATCGACGAGTCGGATCTGGACATGAACACCGCGTTCACCGAGTTCAAGACGCTGGCGGACAAGAAGAAGAACATCTACGACGAGGACTTGATCGCCATGTTCGCCAAGGAGACGGCGCGCACGGCGGAGCGCTACGAGCTGGTGTATTTGAACGTGACCTCGTCGAGCATGGCGGTGCCGCACGCAACCGTGAAGATGCGCATCGACGGCGAAGAGCGGCTCGATCACGGCACCGGCGACGGGATGGTCGACGCCTGCTACAAAGTGATCGCGCGCATGGTGGGGCAGCAGCCGCAGCTCGAGCGCTACCTGGTGAACGCCATCACCGGCGGTACCGAGGCGCAGGGAGAAGTCTCGTGCCTGCTGCGCGAGGACGGCGACACCGTCACCGGGCAGGGCGTGCACACGGACATCATCATGGCCAGCGCCTTGGCGTACATCAATGCGCTGAACAAACTGGAGGAGCGCCGGCGGCGCTATCGGCGCCTGAACGGCGCCGTGGGGATGTGACGGCCGGCCGGAGAACGAGGGAGTGATGCAGAGAGCGACGATCGTAGTGTTCCCGGGCGACGGGATCGGACCCGAGGTGACGCGTGAGGCCCGCGCGGTGGTGGAACAGTGTGCGGCGCGCCATGCGTTCGGCGTCGAGTGGCAGGAGGGGTGTATCGGTGGAGCGGCCATCGACCAGACCGGGACGGCGCTACCGGCCGACAGCTTGCAGATGGCGCGCGCCAGCGATGCGGTGCTGCTCGGGGCGGTCGGCGGGCCGAAGTGGGACCACCCACAGAGCACCGTGCGGCCCGAGCAAGCACTGCTCGGCTTGCGCCGCGGGCTCGAGCTGTTCGGCAACCTGCGTCCGATCCGCATCCAGCCGACGTTGATCGCCAGCGCGCCGATCAAGACTGCGCTGCTCGAAGGGGTCGACATCCTATTCGTTCGCGAGCTGACCGGCGGCGTCTATTTCGGCGAGCCGAGCGAACGCCGCATGACGCCGGACGGGCGCGCGGCGGTCGACACCTGCGTCTACTCGGAGGGCGAGATCGCGCGCGTGGCGCGACTGGCGTTCGCCTTGGCGCAGGGCCGCCGGCGCAAAGTGACCTCGGTGGACAAGGCCAATATTCTCGCGACGTCGCGCTTGTGGCGCGAAGTCGTGCACGAGGTGGCGGGCGATTTTGCGGAGGTGGCGTGCGAGGACGTGCTGGTCGACGCGATGGCGATGCATCTCCTGCGCCGACCGCGCGATTTCGACGTCGTGGTGACGGAGAACATGTTCGGCGACATCCTCACCGATGAAGCGTCTGTTTTGACGGGGTCGCTCGGGATGTTGCCGTCCGCATCAGTGGGCGACACCGTCAATCGGCTCGGCGAGCGGCTCGGCTTGTACGAGCCGGTGCACGGCAGCGCGCCCGATATCGCCGGGCGCGATCTCGCCAATCCGCTCGGTGCAATCCTGTCGGCGGCGATGATGATGCGCTACTCGCTCGGCCAGGTGGCGGCGGCCGAGACGGTCGAGCACGCCGTGCACCGGGTGCTCGAGGCGGGACTGCGCACGGCCGACATCGCAGAAGGCGGGCGGGCGGTCGGCTGCCGGGAGATGGGCGCTGCCGTGCGGCGCGAGCTCGAGCGCACTGCATGAAGGAGAGCGGCTACGTGGTCGCGGTGGTCGGTGCCGCGCGGGTGGTCGGGCGCGAGGTGTGCGCCGCGCTGCGCGAGCGGCACTTTCCCATCAGCGCGTGGCGGTTGTTCGATACCGCCGATCGCGCCATTGCGGCGGACGAGGCCGAGTGGGAAGAGCCGATGCTGGGTTTGGATCGTCTCGATCTGAGCGGCGTGGACATCGTCTTCCTCTGTGCGACCGAAGCGCTTAGTGCCGAGTGGGCGCCGCGCGCGGCGGAGCAGGGCGTCCTGGTCGTGGACTTGACGCATGCTTTCGGCGACCGGCTCGACGTGCCGCTGATCGTCCCCGAGGTCAACGCGGCGGCGGCGGCCGATGCGGGGACACTGCTCGCGACGCCGGTTCCTGGCGCCACCGCCTTGTCGGTGGTGTTGAAGCCGCTCGATGAGGTGGCGCAGATCCGACGCGTCGTAGCCACGGGGTGCGAGTCAGTGGCCAGTGCCGACCACGAGGGCATCGAGGAGTTGGTGCAGCAGACGCGCGATCTGCTCAGCGGGCGGTCGCCCGATGTGGCCGTTTTCCCGCACCGGGTCGCCTTCAATCTGATCCCGCAAGTGGGCGACTTCGTCGCCGCCGGCAAGACACGCGGCGAGTGGCAGATCGAATCCCAGGTGCGCCGGCTGCTCGACCTGCCGGAGCTGCCGATCACGGTCACCAGCGTGCGCGTACCGGCGTTCTTCGGCCTCGGCTATTCGGTGAACATCGAGACCGAGCGGCCCCTCGATGCCGACGCCGCCCGCGCGGTGTTGCGCGCCGCGCCAGGCATCGTGCTGCTCGACGACGTCGATGCGCAAGCGTACCCGACGTTGATCGAAGCCGTGGAGACCGATGCGACGTTCGTCGGCCGCGTGCGCGACGACGCCACGGTGCCGTATGGTCTCAACCTGTGGCTGGCGATCGACGGCGTGCGCAAGGGGGCGGCGGTCAACGCGGTGCAAATCGCCGAGTTGATGATCCGCGGCGACCGTTAGGCAGGGCGCCGGCGAAGCATCGCGACGGCTGAACGGCATGCACTTCCGGCTGGTCGTCGAATACGACGGCACCGACTACTGCGGCTGGCAGATTCAGCCCAACGGGCGCACCCTCCAGGGGACGCTCGAAGACGCCCTCTCTCGCCTGCTCGGTCATCCCGCTCGCGTCGCGGCCGCGGGTCGCACCGACGCCGGGGTCCACGCGGCGGGACAGGTCGTGACGTTTCGCACCGAGCGCCCATTGACCGCGGCAACCGTGCAGCGGGCGCTGAACGCGCTCACCCCAGCCGATATCGCGGTGCGTGCCGTCGATGTCGTGGCAGAAGACTTCGATCCCCGCCGCGCGGCGCACAGCCGGGCGTACCTCTACCGGGTCTGGAATCGGCCGACAGCGTCGCCGTTCTGGCGACGCTATGCCTGGCATCTGCCGCTGCCGCTCGACCTGTCCGCGATGGCGGCGGCCGCGGCGCCGTTGCTCGGCGAGCACGACTTCAGCTCGTTCCGCGCCGCGGGTTGCGACGCCCGGCACCCGGTGCGTCGGGTGACGGTCAGTCGGTTCGAGCACGACGGCGATCTGCTCTGTTACCAGATCGAGGCCACCGCGTTCCTGCGCCACATGGTGCGCAACATCGTCGGCACGTTGGTCGAAGTCGGACGCGGCCAGCGTCCCGCCGACGAGTTGCCCGGGCTGCTCGCGGCGCGTGACCGCACACGCGCGGGGCCCACCGCCCCGCCGCATGGCCTGTGCCTTACCGCGGTGACGTACTGATCGAATCGGGCGCGAACGACCGTGCGACTAGATCGTCAGCACGAAGCCGATCCCGACACCCCAATCGAGCGCGTCGTAGGTGATGTTGGCCAGGCCGGTTGGGCGGATGGTGAAATTCTGCGTCAGGTTGAAGTCGATGCCGGGCAGCGCCACCACATCGATGTACTCGTCGCCATACGACTTGAAGTAGCGCCCGGCGAGTTCGAGGCGGAGGGCGAAGAGCTCACTGCCCCTCACCAGACCCTCGACGCCGAAGTTGAACTCGTCGTCGACGCTGCCGCTGTAGATCTGGTAGCCGACATGCGCGCCGACCCCCCAGCGCCCGCGCTGGTAGCGGGTGGAGAGAAAGGGCTTTAAGCCGAGCTCGCCGGTACCGAGAAACTTGCGCTCGACGCCGGTCGGCACCTTCATCTCGAGCCCGCCGGCCACGGTGCAGTGTTCGGCCATCTCGCGTTTGAACTTGCCGTACATCAGCACGTCGCCGATGTCTTGCTCGCTGTCGTGCACGGTGGTCGACGTGGTGGAATCCTCGGCGCGATACTTCTGGATTACGAAGGGAATGTCGAAGCCGAGCTCGGCGTTGGCGCCCAGTCCGTAGCTGCCGACCAGATCGATGGTACCACCGTTGACGCGGTTCACCTCGAAGTCCGTGGTGCCGCTGCGGTTCAGCTTCTTCTCGATGTCTTTGACGGGGAAGCCGATCAGGTCGAGCTTCGTGTCTTTGTCATCCTCCAAGGTCATGCCGCGGACCTCGAGGCGAATCTTGCCGTCGCCGACCGTCGCCGACTCGACGGTGAAGTTGCGCACCGTGCGGTCGTTGTCTGTCAGCACGACGTCTTCCGCCATCACCTGTCCCGCCAGGCTGCAGACCACTACGGCGAGCCCGTACCTGAACGCTGCTCCCTTCATCGCCTCCTCCTTCCGAGCCTGGCCCCCCCTCGGCGCCTGTTCCTATGGCGGGAGAGTCGTAGATAGCAATTGGTCGCGGTTGAATACGATGGGGCTTCTGATCGTGTCAAGGCAACGGATGCGCGCCGGCGGCGGCCTCAGCGGGTGCGGGAGGGGACGGAAACCGTGCGAGCCTGGGCGATGAGGCGGCGCGCGTACCGCTCGGCTTCGGCCGGGGCGACGGTGCCCCCCAACATGCGCGACAACTCGTGCACGCGTTCATCCGCATCGAGCGCGCGCGCGTGCGTGATCGTCCGCCCGTCGGCCCGTTCCTTTTCCACGGCGAAGTGGTGATCGGCGTAGGCGGCGATCTGCGGCAGATGCGTGATGCAGAGCAATTGGCGCGTCGCGGCGAGTGCGTGCAGCCGGCGGGCGACAGCATCGGCGACCGCGCCGCCGATGCCGGCGTCGACCTCGTCGAAGATCAGGATCGGAGTCTCGCCGCCCGCCGCCGTCAGGGCTTTCAACGCCAGCATGATGCGCGACAGTTCGCCCCCCGAGGCGATGCGCGCCAGCGGCTTGGGGTCCTCGCCGGGGTTGGCGGAGAGGTGGAACTCGACGTCGTCGATTCCGGTCGGACCGAGGGCGGTCTCGCGGTCGAGCGCTTGGGGGGGCTGCATGGCGACGCGAAAGGCGGCGTCGCGCATGCCGAGCGTGGCGAGCTCGCCGGTCATCTGCTGTTCGAGTCGGCGCGCCGCGGCCTTGCGGGCGGCCGACAGTTGCTGGGCGATCGCGCGCGCCTCTGCCTCGAGCCGATCGACTTCGCCCTGCGCGGCCGCGGAGCCGGCCGTATCGGCCGACAGCAGGGCGAGATCCTCGCGTGCGGTCGCCAACACCGCAACGAGCTCAGTGCTCGGCACGCCGTACTTGCGGCTCAACTGCGCCAGCAGTTCCAGCCGGTCCTCGACGGACGTCAGTCGCGTCGGATCGACCTGTGCCCGCTCGGCGTAGGCGCGCAGTTGCAGGGCGGCTTCCTCGATCTGCACGCTGGCCGAATCGAGCAGCTCGGCGGTGGGACCGAGCGCCGGATCGATGCGCAACAGCTCGTGCAGTTGCGCGGCGATGCGCGCGACAGCGGAGCCGATCGCGCCCTCGCCCGAATAGAGCGCCTCCTCGGCGGTCCCCGTGGTCTGATGCAGCCGTTCGGCGTGGCGCAGCACCTCGCGCTCGCGGCGCAGGGCCTGCTCTTCGTCGGGGCCGACTTCGGCCGCGGCGAGCTCCGCAACCTGGTAGTCGAGCAGGTCGCGGCGTTGCGCCGCCGCCGCGCAACGAGCAAGGCGCGCGTCGCGCTCGTGCCGCGCGGCCGCCAGGCGGTTGTATGCGATGGCCATGCGAGCGCGCAGCTCGGTGAGGTCGCCGAACTGATCCAGCAGGTCGAGGTGGCTCGCCGGCCGCAGCAGCAGCGCCTGATCGTGCTGTCCGTAGATATGCACCAACCAGGTGCCGAGCTGGGCGAGCAGGGCGACGGTCGAGGGGCTGCCGTTGACGTAGACGCGTCCTTTGCCGGTGCGCGGGATTTGTCGCCGTACCAGCAGCTCGTCGTCCGCTGCAAGCCCGAGTGCCTCGCGCTGCTCGGCCGGCAACGGCCCCTCGAAGAGTCCCTCGATCGACGCCGCGTCGGCATCGCTGCGAATGACGTCGGGTGCGGCGCGGCCCCCGCAGATCAACGCCAGTGCGTGCAGAATGATGCTCTTGCCCGCGCCAGTTTCACCGGTGATGACGTTGAGACCGGGGCGAAAGCTGATCGTCAGATCGTCGATGATCGCGAAGTCGCGAATACGTAGCTCACGCAGCATAGCAGGACAGCTCGCGGTGTCGCTCGGCGGGCGCGTGGCGCCTACCGCTCGCCCCAGCGCAACTTGCTGCGCAGAACGCTGAAGTAGCTCCGCTGGCGGGTGCGCACCAGCGGCACCATGGTGGCACTCTTGCGGATCTCCACGGTGTCGTCATTGGCGAGCGACATGCCTTCCTGGCCGTCGAGCGTGACCTCGGCGTGTTGATCGACCGAGCGCACGGTGACGCGCACGGTGGCCGACGCGCTCAGGACCATCGGGCGGTTGGTGAGCGTGTGCGGACAAATCGGCGACAGCAGGATGACGTCGAGAGAGGGGAAGACGATCGGGCCGCCGGCTGAAAGCGAGTACGCAGTGGACCCTGTCGGGGTGGCGACGATCAAGCCGTCGGCTTTGTAGGTGCCGACGATGTCGTCGTCGACCGCGGTCTCCAGGTCGATGATACGCGCCAACGGCGTGCCCTTGGTGATCACGACGTCGTTCAAGACCTGGTAGACACGGTCGTCGTGTGGCACGCGCACCTCGAGCGTCATGCGGGAATCGAGGAGCAAGTGGCCGGCGAAGGCATCCTCGAGCACCGGGTAGAGCTCCTCGACCGTCACGGCAGTCAGGAAGCCGAGCCCGCCGAGGTTGACACCGAGAATGGGCACGGCGCGTTCGCGCAGGCGGCGCGCGACGCTGAGCAGCGTGCCGTCGCCGCCGAGCACGACGATGAGATCGGCGCGTTGCACAATGTCGGCGATATCGCCCGCGTCGGTACAGCCGATCGCTGCGGCAGCTTCGTGCTCGCCCAGGACCGTCTTGTGCCGCCGCTGCAGCCATCGCACCAACTCGCGCCCGAGGTCGAGCGCTTCTCCACGGCCGCGCTTGATGACGACGCCGACGGTCTGCACGCGGGTACCCATACCATAGCGCCGCGCGCGCCAGCCAGCTGGGCCGGGCGCCGCTGCGAGCCGCGCGGCACTGTGCTAGCGTGGCCCGCGATGGCCACGCCCCCGCGCGACGCCCAACCGACCCTGTTCGACACGCCGGCCGCGGATGCCCCGCGAGTGGTGGCGCCCTTGGCCGAGCGCATGCGCCCGGCGTCGATCGACGAGTTCATCGGTCAAACGCATCTGGTCGGGCCGGAACGGTTGTTGCGCGACCTGATTGACGGACAGCAATTGCGCTCGCTCATTCTGTGGGGACCGCCGGGCAGCGGCAAGACCACGCTCGCGCGCCTGATCGCCCGCGGCGCGCAGGCGCACGCCATCGAGTTTTCGGCCGTGTTGTCGGGAGTGAAGGAATTGCGGGGCGTCATCGAGGAGGCGCGCACGCAGCGCAAGTATCACGGGCGTCCGACGATCCTCTTCGTCGATGAGATCCACCGCTTCAACAAGGCGCAACAAGACGCCTTTCTTCCGCATGTCGAGGACGGAACCATCACGCTGATCGGCGCGACGACGGAAAACCCCTCCTTCGAGGTCATCGCGGCGCTGCTGTCGCGCGCGGCGGTGCTGGTCCTGCAGCCGCTGGATGACGACGCGATTCGCGCCATCGTCCGGCGCGCGCTGGACGATCGCGACCGCGGGCTCGGTGGCCGTAAACTGAGCATCGACGAAGAAGGACTGACCTTTCTCGCCGCCCATGCTCAGGGCGACGCGCGCACCGCCCTGAATGTGCTCGAGGCCGCCGCCGACCTGGCGGCGCGGCGCGGGGTGAAGACCCTGGGGGTCGCAGTCCTCGAAGAGTCGGCACAGCGCCGCGCGCTGCGCTATGACAAGGGCGGCGAAGAGCACTACAACGTGGTCTCCGCATTCATCAAGAGCCTGCGCGGCAGTGATCCAGACGCGGCGCTCTATTGGATGATGCGCATGCTCGAAGCGGGCGAGGACCCGTTGTTCATCGCGCGCCGCATGATCATTTTCGCCGCCGAGGATGTCGGCAATGCGGATCCCCAGGCCTTGGGCATCGCCGTCGCCGCCCGCGACGCCTTTCACTTCGTCGGACTGCCGGAGGGGCGGATCCCGTTGGCGCAGGCGGTCGTCTACCTGGCGACCGCACCGAAGTCGAACGCGGCGTATGCCGCGATGTTGGCCGCGGCCGCCGATGTCGCCCAACACGGGGCATTGCCGGTGCCGCTGCACCTGCGCAACGCGCCGACCGCCCTGATGAAGGACCTCGGCTACGGCCGTGGCTATCAGTACGCCCATGACCAGGGCGAACAGGCCGTCGATCATCCACACCTGCCTGAGGCGCTGCAGGGGCGTTGCTACTACGAGCCGACCCGCAACGGGGCCGAGGCGGCCATTGCCGAACGTGCCGCCGAGCGGTCGAGGCGCCGCGGAGGCGGCTAGCCGGACTCCCCGCGGGTCGCATCCGTCTGCGTCGGGGCGCCTTGCCCACCGCCTCAAATTAGGCTATCCGATCGCGCGTACGCAGACATTGGGGCTGTAGCTCAGTTGGGAGAGCGCCTGAATGGCATTCAGGAGGTCGGCGGTTCGACTCCGCTCAGCTCCACTGCTTTCCTGCATGTGGTCGGGATCGCCTGACCGCCCCAACGCGGTCTCCTGGCGCTCGGTCATGTGACAAACTCGCGCTGTTCCGTCTGGCCGTGACTACGTCTCTCGCACGGCATGGCGCAGTGGGCGCTGCGACTGCGTTTTCGCTGATGGGAGCGCGGTTTTCCGCCCTTCGGCTCGTCGATGTCATGCATCAAACGGGTTGACTTTGGCGGTGAACGGTGTACCTTCCGGCCTGGTTGATCGCTTGCTGGGCGCTGCGTGTGGCACACAGAGGGATCCGACATACGGCACTCGTCGCCGGATTCAAACGACGCATTTGGTCCAGTTCGCGCACAGCAACAATTCGCTATTCCGGTCGACCTTTGAGGGTAAAAGGATCGGTTGGCGACTCGGCGTTCGAGGCCATCGGGAACTGACTGGGGCGTAGCACGGGGGGTTGGCACACGCGTCGCGGGTGCACTCTCTGCTGCTGGATTTTGGGAGGAGACACCGGAATGAACGGCCGAATCAAAGCGGTCACAATGTGGTCGACGCTGGGTGGGATGGGCATCCTGACGGCGGTTCTGGCGCTGACCGGCCAGTCGGCAACGACGCAGACTACAGATCCGGTCCCACCGGTAGAGCGCGTCAGTGTCAAGTTCGACGGCGGCCAGGCGAACTCCAACAGCTCCGGACCTGCGACCAACGCCGACGGCAGCTGCGTCGCATTCTATACTGATGCGACCAATCTACTGCCGCAGGGGCCCGATGCCGACACCAACGGCTACCGGGATGTCTACCTCGTCGATCGCGATTCGCACGCGATTCAGCGCGTCAGCTTGAGCGAGACCGGGGCACAGGGCAACGGACCTAGTCAGGCTCAGGGGTTTCGACCGGCGGTTGACGCAGATTGTACGTGCGTGGCCTTCAGCTCCGATGCGACCAACCTGGTCCCCGACGACAGCAACGGGCGCACGGACGTCTTCGTGCGCGACCTGGGCTCGAGCCCGGCCTCGACCCTGCGCGCCAGCGTCGGTGACGGAGTCGAGGCGAATGGTGCCAGCTCCTTTCCGAGCGTCAGTGCCGACTGCCAGGTTATTGCCTTTCAGTCTAACGCTTCGAACCTCGTTCCGAGCGACACCAATCTCACCTCCGACATCTTCCTGTACAATCGCGGCACCGGTCTGACTTCGCGCGTGAGCGTCGGAGCGGGCGGGGCGCAAGCGAACGGCAGCAGCATCACACCCGCGATCAGCTCCAACGGCCGTTGTGTCGCGTTTGCGTCGGCTGCCAACAACCTGCTGGCGGGTGACACCAACGGGACGATGGACGTCTATGTCGCTTGCGACGGCGTCGTCACCTGCCGCGCCAGTGTCAGCAGCGAGGGCGCTGAGGCCAACGATATCAGCTTCCTGCCCTCGCTCAGTGCCGACGGCAATATCGTCGCGTTCAAGTCGAACGCGTCCAATCTCGTCCCCGACGACAGAAACACCGTGGCCGACGTCTTCGTCCACAACTGCACGTCCGGGGAAACGGAACGCGTCAGCGTCAACTCGCTGGGCCAGGAGAGCAACGACATCGCGATTCCGCCCTCGATCAGCGGTGACGGGCGGTTCGTGGCGTTTGGCAACTTCGGCAGCAATCTCGCCCCCGGGCAGACGACTCGCGGCCGGTCGCAGGTCTATGTGCGCGATCGCGTCAACGGCACCACATCGCTCATCAGCACCAACCCGGACGGTGGACCGGGCAACAACAGCGTGCCCGACGTGCCTCCGAGCATCAGTCAGGATGGGAACTTCGTCGCCTTCGCCTCGCTGGCTTCGGATCTCGTCCCCAACGACACCAATCAAGCGTTGGACGCGTTCATTCGCGCCAACGTCGAGGTGACCCCGGTGGGAACTCGCACGCCGACCCGCACCGGGGTGCAGGCGACAGCGACTCCCACGCCGCCGATTCCCTGCGATCGCGACACGGATTGCAAGAGCGGCGAGGTGTGCGAAAACGACGTGTGCGTGCCCGCGCCGACGCCGACACCAACCATTGCTTGCGATGGGAATGAAGACTGCCCAAGCGGCTTGGTGTGCGTGAACGGGATCTGTCGCGATCTCTCGACACCGACGCCCACGGCAACGCCGTTGCCGACATGCATGGTCGATGCCGACTGTCCGGACCCGGAGGACCGTTGCCGCGCGATGGTGTGTGTGCCGCCACGCGAATGCGATGACATGGATCCAGAGGTCGATCGCGTGAACTGCCGCGGCGTGCGCGAGACTTGCCTCGACGGCAAGTGCGAGTGCGGCGGTGACTGCAACCTGGACGGGATCGTCTTCGGCACCGAGATCACCCGGATGGTCTGCATCCTGGGAGGCGCCTGCGATATCGAGGAGTGCCCGGCGGGCGACTTCGATGAGCCGCTCGACGGCGGGGTCATGGCCAATGAGGTAACTCTGGCCGTGACGAACCTCGGTCTTGGTTGCCCTGGAGAAGGGGCGCCCCTGATCTTCGCCGAGAATCGGACGGATGAGCCGCGCACGATCGTCATCGGTTCGGTAGCCGGCATTCGGGGACAGTTCGTCGACGTCCCAATCAACCTCGGCGGCGGGGGTGACGTGACGACCGTACAGACGGACATTCTGTTCGACAGCGCTACGCTGAGCATCGACGACCCGGGGACGGCCTGTACGATTGCTCCCCGTTTGGCGGGCAAGTTCTTCCCGGTGGCTTTCAAACCACAGGTGCCGCCGGCACCCACCGGTCAGACCCGTTTGCGCGTCGCGGTGCTGGATCTGATGTTCCCGCTCGATACGTACACGGCCGGTGCGGTCATGACCTGTCGCTTCCGTATCGAAGCGGAAGCGCCGTTTGGCGCTTCGACACTGGTTGGGGAGCGCTTCCAGATCGGCGACTCGGCTGGCAACGAGTTCGGCGCCAGTGTCGCGCCGGGTACGGTAACGGTCAGCGACCAGCCTCTTCCTTGCGACCCGGAGCATCCGTGTCCGGACGGCACCGTATGCCGCGATGGGACATGCCAGCCTATCGTCGAATGCTCGGGTCCGACCGCTGGGCCCGATGAATGCGCCGACGGCCGCGAGGCCTGCGTCGACAACCAATGCGAGTGCGTCGGCGACTGCAACGGCGACGGCCGTGTGCGCAGCAGTGAAATCACGGTGATGATCAGCATCATCAACGGCCAGGCGGATGTTGAGGCGTGCCTGGCGGCCGACCAGAATGGCGACGGTCGGGTGCGCAGCAGCGAGGTCACACTGGCGATCCGAAATATCAACGAGGGCTGCCCGTAGGTCCGTGAGGACCCGACGAGCAGCAATAGAGTTTGGCAGAGGGAGGACGAGTCATGATGCGGATCACCGGCAGTAAGGGGCTGAGCCTGGGGGTAGTAGGTCTGTTCGGATCGCTGATGTTGCTAGCGCCCGCCGCAAGCGCGCAGCTGGCAAACTCGGAGCTCGCCATCATCGGCGGCACGGGAGTACCTGGCGGCACGGTGGCCGTCATGTTGGCGTTGTCCGGCAGCAACAACGAGGCGACGGCGGCCAGCGCCGACGTCGACTTCGGTGACAACGGGCTGGAACTCAACTTCGCTGCCTGCGCTATCGACCCGCGTCTGAGCACGACTCACCTGCTTGCAGGCAGGTCGATCAGTGACAGCGTATTGAACCTGGAAGTGGCCGTGCTCGGTGCGCCCGCCGTGCGTCCTCCGCTCGGAGACGGCGTGCTGGCGACGTGTGATATCGGTATCCCTCTCGGAACGCCGACCGGGACGGTGGCTGTGACGTTCGACTTTGCCGCCGTCAGCGACAACGCCGGAGCAGAAGTCGAGGTGGATGGTGTTCCCGGTGAGATCATCATCGTCGCGTCGCTGCCGGCGACCCCGACGCCAACACCGACCACGGGGCCGTCCGCGACGGTGACGAGGACCGCGACGTCAACCGCGACGCCGACCAACACCACCGGAGCAACGGCCACGCCGACGTCGACGACAACCGCGACGCCGACGGAGACCGGCGTTGTCGAGCCGACTGAAACTGAGGAGGTTCCGCCGACAGCTACGGCGACGCCCACCAACACCGTGCCCCCGGGACCGACGGAGACAGAGGTTGTTCCCGCGACGCGCACGCGTACCGCGGCGCCGACGGCGACTGCTGGAGGCGGAGGCGCCATTGGCGACGACGACAGCTGCTCGATCGTCCCGGTGGAGCAGAGCAATCCGATGCGGTCGCTGATCCTGCTGATTGGACCAGCCGCGTTGTTGTGGGGACGCCGGCGTCGCCGCTAGTCGGCGCCTGATACTCCTCGCCGCAACGGCAGTGCGATGAAGACGGGGGACCTCCGGGAACGGAGGTCCCCCGTTTGTTTTTGCGCACCCGGCACGGCTTCAGATGTCGCTGGCGTTTGCGCACCCCGAGACGCTATACGAATGACGCGGTGGCCGGGGCACGGCCGTCCGCGTTCAACCACATCGAGAGCAGCGGAAGCGGGATATGGATTTGATCGAGCAGTTTCAGAGCCGCCAGGCGGTGGTGGGCATCATTGGCCTGGGCTATGTCGGCTTGCCGCTCGCTGCGACCATTGCCGAGGCGGGCTTTTCTACCATTGGCTTCGATGTCGATCCGGTGAAAGTCGATGCCCTGACCGCGGGGCGGTCGTACATTCGCCACGTCCCGACGGAACGTTTGGCGCCGTTGCTGCGAACAGAGCCAGGGCATGCCGGCAAACCGGGGTTCTTTCCGACCGTCGACTATGCATACCTGACGCGCTGCGATGCGGTGCTCATCTGCGTCCCTACGCCGCTGACCGAGAGCCGCGATCCCGATCTGTCCTACGTCGTCGGTACGGCCGAGTCGGTCGCCGCCCATCTGCGCGCCGGGCAACTGGTGGTGTTGGAGAGCACGACCTATCCCGGGACGACCGAAGAGGTGCTGCGGCCCATCCTCGAGCGGGGCGGGCTGCAGGCCGGGCGCGACTTCCACTTGGCGTTCTCTCCCGAGCGCGAGGACCCGAACAATCGCGATTTCAACACGCGCACCATTCCCAAGCTCGTCGGCGGCATCACCCCGCGCTGCGGGGAGGTGGCGGCGGCGTTGTATGGTGCGGTGATCGAGCGCGTCGTGCCCGTCTCGCACGCCAGCATCGCCGAGGCCGCCAAGCTGCTGGAGAACATCTATCGGAGCGTCAACATCGCCTTGGTGAACGAGCTCAAGATGTTGTTCGATCGCATGGGGCTCAACGTCTGGGAGGTCATCGACGCCGCCGCGACCAAGCCGTTTGGATTTACTCCGTTCTATCCCGGGCCCGGTCTCGGCGGCCATTGCATCCCCATCGATCCCTTCTATCTCACCTGGCGAGCGCGGCAGTTCGAGTTGACCACGCGCTTCATCGAGCTGGCCGGCGAGGTCAATCACGCCATGCCCGCTTACGTCGTGGAACGGCTGACCGATGCGCTGAACGAGCGCGGACAGAGCGTGAAGGGATCGCGGATACTCATCCTCGGCGTGGCCTACAAGCGCGACCTCGATGACGACCGCGAGTCGCCGGCGCTCAAGCTCATGGAGCTCCTGGCGCGCAAACACGCCGAGGTCTGGTATCACGATCCATTCATCCCCGTTCTGCGCACGACGCGCCGCTACGATTTCGGCCTCGAGTCCGTGCCGTTGACCGCGGAAACGCTGGCGGCGGCAGATGCTTGCTTGATCGCCACCGATCACTCTTGCTTCGACTACGATTTGATCGTTCGCGCCAGTCGGCTGGTGGTCGACACGCGCAACGCCACTCGCCACGTCCGCGAAGGGCGCGAGAAGATCACGCGCGCCTGAGGGCCGCGTGGGCTTTGAATTCCGGAGTGAAATGCGCCCACCGCGGGTCGCGGACGCCCCCTCGGCCTGCTTCACGGGTTTTGCATTTGACGCGGCCGAGCAAAAGTGATCTATACCGCGCGTCCGAGCTTTATGATTGAGGGGCGGACGAGGGGGATGAGTTGGCGATTTTCGGCATCCCGGTAGAGCGCGAGTACCGGGCGGGACCGCCTGATCGAAACCCGCGCAAGACGAAGCCAACTTGGGGAGTATTCCCTTGACAAGGCGTTTGGATTTTGAGTATGTAACGCGCCACTTCTGCAGGCGCGCTCCAGGCGCGAGGCAGCGTGCTGTGCGCTCGAACGCAAAGGAGTGGTGAATGAGTCTCGGCCGACTGGAAAGGAGGAGGGAAATGCGAACGGTGAAGTGGAATGCTTTTCTCTCAGGGCTCTGCGTGGTCGCGGTGGCGCTGGGATTGTGGACGGCCGGCGCGCGCGCTGACGTCACGACGGAGAGGGGAGCATCGATCCTCGCCTTCCCGAAGGTCCTAGCGGACGGGACGGCCGATACGATCATTCAGATCGCGAACACCTCGAACAGTATGGTGCACGCGCGCTGCTACTACGTGAATGCGGCGCTCGCGAATCCGAGCCTGCCTCCCGGCCCGTTCAATCGGCCGATCTGGCAGGAAATCGATTTCACGATCTGGCTGACCAAGCAACAGCCGACTCACTGGCTGGTGAGCGAGGGACGCTTCGTCGACCCAAGCGACTCCTGCTTTGAGGACAACAAGATCAACCCGGCAGACTGCGCGAATGCGGGTCTCGATCCGGGTGCTATCCCGCCGGTTCCGACCGATTTCGTCGGCGAGCTCAAGTGCATTGAGGTCGACGTCTCGGACAACCCGGTTGGTGGCAACCATCTCAAGGGTGAGGCCACGATCAAGTTCGGTGGTGACGTCTCCAAGTACAACGCCATCGGCATCGAAGGCACGGAGCTGGCCGGCGAGACCGGCAACGAGCTGCGCCTCGATCAGCCCGCTGGCCGCGCGCCTGACGAAGAGCCGGTCGGTCAGTACAATGCCTGCCCGAACGTGCTCATCCTCAACCACTTCGCCGAGGGCGCTACCGACCCGGTGGTCTTGGCGCAAGGCTTTGCCGGCAATTGCCGCAGCACGCCGCCGGCCTCCTCAGAAGCCGAATCGATGAAGATTCCCTGCCAGAGCGACGACGATTGCCCTGAGAATCGGCCGTTCTGCGACGGCGGCTCCGAAATCGAAGTCGACCCGGCCACGAGCCAGTTGGCCGCGCTGACCAGCGCGACGCTCACTGACCTGACGCTCATCCCCTGCCAAGAGGACTTCGAGAACCAGATCCCCGGCAAGGTGACCGTCCAGTTCCTCGTGACCAATGAGTTCGAACAGTCCTTCTCGGCGAGCACCACGGTCGAGTGCTGGGCGAACTTCCGCCTGTATCAGATCAACAGCCCGAATAATCCGGAGCTGTCGCCGTTCCACTTCGCCAACCTCGGGAGCACCGTTGCGCAGACCCGGATCACTCCGGTCACTGGTGCAGGTGGTGTGCTCGGAGTCGCCGGTGTAACTCGAGCCGACAACACCTCGCGCCTGACGCGGACCGCCCACAACATCCACATCGAGGGCGACCGCCTGACCGGAAGCGATGGCGAAGTCGTTGATCGGATCATTCTCTCCGATCGGTAGAGCCCAGTGCGAACTCGGAACGAGGAAAAGGCAGTGGCGGATTTCTCCCTTACGGGTGAAAGGAGAATGGCAATGCGTACGGTGAAGCGGAATCCTTTCCTCTCGGGCGTCTGCGCGATCCTGGGAGGGGCGGTCCTGTGGGCGGGAGCGGCAGCGGCCGATGTGGTCTCCGACAGGGCGGCGGGAATCATCATATTCCCCAAGCTGGTCTACAACGAAGCGACCAACACGGACACGGTAATTCAGATCAGCAACACCTCCACCGATCTGATCAACGTGCACTGTTTCTATGTGAATGCGAACTCGCACTGCACGAATAATCCCGAAGCAGTCTGCAACACGAATGACGACTGCCAGGGGGCCGGCATCGGCGGCATCTGCGTCGAGGGCTGGATCGAGACGGATTTCCGTTTCGCTCTCACGGCGCTGCAGCCGGTATTCTGGCGCCTGAGCGAAGGCGACCAGTTCTTCCCTCTCGATGGGCTGAACAAGGTAGGCGTCGACGGCCAGTTCAACGAGAACAGCGCGGTTCCTCCCGCTCCAGAAGAGCCCTTTGCTGGCGAGCTCAAGTGCGTTCAGGTCGGTCCGGACGATGCACCAGTCGACCGCAACGACCTCAAGGGCGAGGCGACCATCGTCACCGTCAACGACGCGCTGTTCGATGCCCGCGAGTACAATGCGATCGGAATCCTGGCGATCGAGGGCGCCGAGGGGCATGGCGACAAGGATCTGGTGATTGGCGAGGAGTACAACTCCTGCCCCAACATCCTCATCCTCGACCACTTCTTCGACGATGCGGTTGAGCCCATCAATGACAACTACGTCCGTTCGCACCTGACGATCGTTCCCTGCTCGCAGGACTTCGACACCCAGATCACCTTCCCGACCACGGTGCAGTTCCTGGTGTTCAACGAGTTCGAGCAGCGCTTCTCCACCAGCACGTCGGTGCGCTGCTATAGCGACCTGCCGCTGTCTGACATCGACGGGACAGGCAGGCGCTCGCTCACCGACACTGACCCGGCGTCAGGAAATGACCTTCGGTCCATCTTCAACGTCAATGTTCAGGGTACCCTTACCGGGCAGACGCGAATTCGCGGCGTCGACGACAAGTCGGAGGAGCATGGCAACGGCATATTGGCCATCGCTGAGGAGTTCCATCGCTCGGCGCTCGGCAACCTCGATACCGTAGTAGGGAGTGCCGCCTTCAACGTCCACTACGTTGGAGAGCGCGACACCACGGATATCATCCGGCTTCCGTAAGCAATCAGTTCTTCTGGTTGTGGCAGTTCAAGGGCCGAAGAGCGTGACGCTCTTCGGCCCTTTCCTTTTGTCGTGCTTGGGGTTCGGATTCTCTACTGTGGCCGACGTCATTGTAGTTTTGTATGAGGCCTGCTCGGGGACGCAACTGGTCGCAAATGCGCAAACTCCGCCGGAGGCGAATCTAACGAGGTAGTGCTTGCAGGGATGTTGCTGTTGCCGACACGCCCGGAACTCCGCCGACGTACTGGCGTCGTCCAGTCCGGCTTAGCCAAACGGGGAGAGGCCGGAAGCGCGCTGCTTCCGGCCTTCCTTGTCCAGTGTAGCCTGAATTCTATGTATACTATTACGTTAGTTTAATGGGTCTGGCGCAATTTCGTATTCTTCCGTGAACAGCTTGGCGGTGCCGCCAATGATTACCGAGTGTGCCCCACTTGCGTTATTGCTGCTTCCACCGGTGACTGTCGCGTAATTCCCTGCGGTGTTTCCGCTGCCCCCCGTGACGCTACTGAGGAAATCGCCTGCCGCCGTATTGTCAATGCCGCCAGTAACGGAGGACCAGCTACTTTCGGCCTCATTCTGATATCCGGCGGTGACGCTAGAGAGGTACCCGGAAGCTATGTTTTGGTACCCTCCCGTCACCGACGCACCGAAGTCCATGGCGACATTGCCCCATCCGCCCGTGACCGATGCATAGTCTGAGTGCGCACCGTTGTCTTTGCCACCTGTTACCGAGCTCCCAACGTAGCTAGTGTAGTTGGTTTCACCGCCGGCGACTGTTGAGTAATCGCCAGACGCGATGTTGCCGCGACCTCCAGACACGGAAGCGCCGGTGCCCGTGGCTTGGTTCTCGCGACCCGCAGTAACGGAAGCGGCGGGTCCGCCAGCGGTGTTAAGGAGTCCTCCGGTGACAGTGGCTCCAAACGTGCCACTCGCGGTGTTTCCAGTACCACCGGTTACGGAGGAATAGGCCTGCGTTGCGCTATTTAGGAAGCCGCCGGTAACTGACGCACCTGGGCTTGTAATGGTGTTTGTGCCGCCCGCAACGATACCGCCGTAGCTGCTGTATGTGTGATCAGGGCCGACGATAAGATTGTGTGACCCAGTACGCGTATTCGTGGGAGCCGCATCTTCGTTGTACCCGATAATAAGATTTCCCTTTCCATTGACAGTTGCTGTCGTACCACCACCATTTTGGACCAGGACGTTGCAGTCCAAAAACGTAGCCGTTGTCGCGGCGAACACGACACGACAGGTACCGGAACCCGCCCCCGTCGGAAAGGTCTGGCCGTAGCATTCCGATGCAGACAGTGAGCTGCACAAGATCAACCATCCCAGAAACACTCGATGAAGCATGCTACCTCCTTGTGTTTGCGTCCGCTCCGAATCTACTCCCTTCGCCAACAGATTGAGTTGCCGGCGGCCCTCGCGCGCGCCGCCGGAGGTGAGGGACATTCCGTCCGATCTCGCAAATAGATGCACACATGCTCGGCACCACTGACGATGTTATCCAGCGATCACGAAGGTCTATTATGCACTCGGTTGAGATTCAAGGAAGCTGCGCGCTAGCTCGCTGCGCGACGCTCTGGCGCCGGTGTTTTAACTGAGGGGTTTCAAGTTAGCCGGTTTGGTATGCACATCGGGGCCGAAGCGCGTCTTGAAGTGCAAGACTCGACGCGTGCTTGATTGCACGTCAGGCTAACCACCTATAAATGCAGCTGACTCGTCTCCACGTTTGCGGTGGCGGCTGTAGCGCTCTATGGGTTCCTGCCGCGCGATGTCGTCCGGCACGGTCGTCCAAGTGGTCGTGACCATCGGCCACTACGCGGAGCGCAACTAGGGGCTAACGAGTTGCTGAAGCGAAGATGGAGCCGCGCCAAGGAGCAGCCCGCTGGTGCAGCTGCTGGCGCTCCACCATGCCTCGGGCTGGTCCAAGATGGCGGTTGTGCCTTTTGGCTCTCTCGATGCCTGCTAGGCCCGCCCAGCGCCTGGGCTAGCCCTGGCCCCCGAGCGGCAGCGGTACGTGATACAAACGAGATCCGCGTTCGATTGAGACCAAGATACGCTGCTTATCGCGCTGCACGGAGAGGGCGCGGCGGAAGGCCTCCTGGTCTTTGATCGGCTTTCCACCCACAGCAGCGATGCGGTCGCCAGGCCGGATCCCCACTGCGGCTGCGGGACTGTTGTTCCGGACCGCGGCAATCTCCACGCCCTCTTGCCCCTGGCGCACGCGAAACCCGAGCTGCCATGCGAGTGCGTCCGCACGTTCGTCGGGATAGCGACTGGTCGTGACTGAGAAGAGCGTGCTGCGGCCATCGCGCACCGCCGAGAGGCTCAGGATTTGCCCAATCGCCTGGTCTCGCAGGCGACTGTCCCACTCGTCCGCTGAGTGAAGGGGCTGGCCGTTGAAGGCAATAATGACGTCGCCGAGTCGCAGGCCGGCTGCTGCGGCGGGGCTGTTGGGTTCGAGCATGCTGACAA
>CAYVUV010000089.1:0-41008 GCA_964455095.1 uncultured Binatia bacterium (SeqCode) | reverse complement strand
ATCGCCGTCGTGCTGTTGCTGCTCATGCCGGGGCTGGTGGGATGGTTCGATCCGCCCGGCGATCGCGCCGCCGAGGGCAACCGGCTGTACGAGGCCGGCAAGTACGACGATGCGGCGGCCAAGTACGGCGACGGGCTGGTCGACGCGCCCGACTCGCCGCTGCTGCAATTCAACCGCGCCGCGGCGCTCTACAAGCAGGAGAAATACAGCGACGCGATCGCCTCGCTGACCAAGGTAGCGGCGAGCGGCGACCCAGCATGGGTGGCACGCGCGGCATTCAATCTCGGCAACGCGTACTACCGCCTCGGGGCCAACGCGGCCGACAAAGAGCCGCAGACGGCGATCACCAGTTACGAGCAGGCGCTGGCGGCGTACCGGCGCGCCATGGGAGCCGACCCCAGCGACCCGGATCCCAAATACAACCACGAGCTGGTGACGCAGAAGCTCGCCGAGCTGAAGAAAAAGCTCGAGGAGCAGCAGAAGGAAGAACAGGAAAAGGAACAGCAGAAGAAAGAGGAAGAACAAAAAGAGCAACAGGACCAGCAGGAACAGCAGCAAGACGAGCAGCAACAGGATCAGCAACAGGACCAGCAGGAGCAGCAGGACCAGCAGGAAAAACAGGACGACCAGCAGGGCAAACCCGAGGAGCAGCCACAGCAGGACCAGGGCGAGCAGGGCGAGCAGGAACAGCAGCCGCAGCCGAGCGAGGAGCAGAAGCAGGATCAGGCAGACCAGCAGCCGGCGGGGGGCGACCAGCCGCAGCCCGACGCCGAGCCGCAACAACAGCCGCCTTCGTCCGCGCAGGCCGCGCAGGAGAGCGACGACGAACCGTCGCCCGAGCAGAAAGCGGCCCAGGCGGTGCTCGATACGGCGCGCAGCGAAGAGCTGGGTCCGGAAGATGTGCGGCGCCCGGTGGGGACCGTTCTCGACGTCGATCCGGCGCAGGACTGGTAAGAGCGAAAAGAAGTCTGTAACCCCCGTTGCGCATGGTTGGGAAAGCTCAAATGGGGCGCGCCGCGTGTCTGGCGGTGTGCGCGCTGGTGCTGGTCGCGGCGACGGCGGCCGCGGACATCACGGTGCAGGCGACGGTCGACCGCAATTCGGTCGCGGTCGGCGACCCGTTCGTGTTGAGCATCGATATCTCCGGAACCCAGAACGCCCCGGCGCCGGATCTGGGCGACCTGGGGTCCTTTCAGGCGCAGTACCTGGGGCCGTCGACGCAGGTGACGATCGTCAACGGCCAGATGTCGGCGCATGTCAGCCATCGCTACCAGATGGTGGCGCGCAAGGCGGGCAGCTTCGAGCTCGGGCCCTTCGAGCTCGCCGCCGACGGCGCGACCTACCGTACCGATGCCGTGCGCATGCAGGTTGCCGCCGCGTTGCCGAAGCCGGCTGCCGGCGCCGCCGGCGCGCCGGGCAAGGAAGAGCTGTCGCTGGTCCTGAACCTCGGCAAGACGCAGGCCTGGGTCGGCGAGCGGGTGCCGTTCGAGGTGAAGCTCTACGTCGGCAACATGCAAGTCGACAACCTGCAGTTTCCCAAGATCTCCGACGAGGGCGTGCTGGTCGACAAGCTGCCGCAGCCGACGCGGCGCGATGAGGTGGTCAACGGCCGCCGCTTCCAGAGCTTGAGCTTCCCCACCGTGCTGACGCCGCTGCGGCCCGGGCCGCTCGAGGTGACGGCGTCGATGGGGTTGAACCTCATCGTCAGTCGCCGGCGTGGTGGCGGCAACGATCCCTTCTTCGATCAGTTCTTCGGCGGCGCCGAGCGGCGGCCGACCGAAGTGCACGCCGAGTCGCGCCAGCTGACCGTGCTGCCCCTGCCCGAGGCGGGGAAGCCGCCCGACTTCAGCGGCGCGGTCGGCCATTTCGACCTGGCCGTCAGCGCGCAGCCGCAGGCGCTCGCCGCCGGCGATCCGATCACCGTACGCGTGGTGATCAGCGGCGACGGCAACCTGAGCAGCGTCGCGCCGCCGCACATTCCGGTCGACGACCGCTTTCGCGCCTACGATCCGCAGCCGGCCAAGGACGCCGAGGACGGGACGCGCGTGTTCGAGCAGGTGTTGATCCCCAAGCAGGCCGGTATCGCCGAGCTGCCGGCCGTGCGCTTCAGCTTCTTCGACACCGAGGCCGGCGCCTACCGCACCATCACGCGCGGGCCCTTTCCGCTGACGGTGACCGCCGGCGCCGCCAGCGCCGCCCCGCAAGTGGTTGGCCCGGGCGCCGTCGCCGCGCCGCCCGAGCCGGTGCCGGAGCAGCTCGGGCGCGACATCGTCTACATCAAGGACGCGCCCGGGGCGTTTCGACCGCGCGGTGCGGCGTTCTTTCGCGGCCTCTGGTTCTGGGCCCTGCAGTTGGTTCCCGTCGCGGCGTTCGCGGCGCTGTCGGCTTTCGTGCGCCGTCGCGCGCGCCTCGCCGCCGATCCGCGTCTGGTGCGCCTGCGCCAAGCCGGACGCGAGGCGCGGCGGGCGCTCGATGGATTGGCGCCGAGCGACGGCGCGGCGTTCTACGATCAGTTGACGGCGGCAGTGCACGCCTATCTCGGCGTCAAGCTCGACCTGCCGCCCGGCGCGGTCGAGCGCGGGCGGGTGCTCGAGCGTCTGCAGCGCAACGGCTCCGGCGGCGAAGTGCAGCAGCACGTCGAGGCCTTCTTCGACCTGGTCGAGCAGATGCGCTATGCGCCAGCTGCCTCCGGCGCGTCGCAGCGCGAGACGGCGCTGCGGCTGGCGCGCGGGATCGTCGACGCGCTCGAACGCCAGCGCGGCCGCGGCGTGCGCGCCGCCGCCCTGCTGTTCGCCGCGTTGCTGGCGGCCGCGCCGCTCGCCGCGCAACCGGTGGCGTCGGACACTGGACGCGCCGAGCCGCACACCGCGTTCTTCCAGGGCAACGCCGCCTACCAGGCCGGGCACTACGAAGAGGCGGCGCGCGCCTACGAGTCTGTCCTCGGCGCCGGCGTCGACAACGGGGCGCTCTACTTCAACCTGGGCAATGCGTACTTCAAGGGCGGTCACGTCGGGGCGGCGATCGTCAACTACGAACGCGCCCGCCGCCTGCTGCCGCGCGATCCCGACGTGCGCGTCAACCTGGCTTATGCGCGCGAACAGGCGCACGAGGAAGCCGCCGAGGTGCCGTTGTGGCAGCGCCTGGCGTTTCCGCTCGCCGGGCGCGCCACCACCGCCGAGCTCGCCATCGTTTCGGCGTTGCTCTGGTGGGCGCTGTGGGGTCTCGCCGCCGCGCTGCTGTTGCTGCCGCGGCTGCGGCCGACGCTGAGTCGCGCCGTGTGGATCGGGGCACTGCTGGGAGCCTTCGTCGCCGTCAACTTCGCCTGGCGCCTGCAACAGTTCGAGTGGACGAACACGGCGGTAGTCACGGCGGCGGGCAGCACACCGGTGCGCTTCGAGCCAACGGCTTCGGGTACCGAGCACTTCCAGGCCGGCGAGGGCACGGTGCTTGACGTCACCGAGGAGCGGCCGGATTGGCTGCAGGTGCGCCGCGCCGATGGGCGCCGCGGCTGGATTCCGCGCCAGGCGGTGGAGTTGGTCAATGGCGTAGAGGAATCGGCGACTGCGACTGGCGTCGGCGACATCCTCCAAACACGCTGAGAGCGGACTCAGGTCTGCTCTGCGGCATTGTTCAGCGCCCGGCGTTTCACTGGTTGTGGAAGGTCCGGCTCAACCCCAGGGCCGTCGCCCAGCCCAGCCAACGCGGCGATGCGCGGATGCACGAGCGCCACGATCGCCTCGAGGTCATCGGCGGCCTGCGCACCGCCAGCCAGATTGTCGTCACGGCCCAGGGCTTCGAGCCGCTGCGCTGCGGCGGCGGCGGTTGTTGCGCCAAAGATGCCGAGGGAGCCCTTGAGTGCGTGGGCTTCGAGTTGGACGGACTTTGCCTCGCCGGCGCTGATCGCAGCGCGCAGCGTTGCCAGACGGACCGGGGTGGTTTGGAGAAACAGCGCCACCAGGCGATCGAGCACCGCCGCCCGGCCGCCGATGCGCTGCAGAATGACGTCGCGCTTCACCTCGCAGTCCGCTGCGGGGAGGGCGATCGGCGCGGGCCCGAGCGCGGTGGCTTGCGGTGCCCACTTGGCGATCATCGCGAAGAGGGCGTCCGCCTGGATGGGCTTGGCGAGATAGTCGTCCATACCGGTCGCCAGGCAGCGCTCGCGATCGCCACTGATGGCGCAGGCCGTCACCGCGATGATCGGGAGGTGTCGCTTGCCGTCGCGCTCCATGAGACGGATCCGCGCCGCCGCCTCCATGCCGTCAATGCCCGGCATCTGCACGTCCATCAGCACCAGATCGACGGCCTGACGCTGCAGAATGTCGAGCACCTGGGCGCCATCGCTGGCCAGCACCACCGTGTGTCCTCGATCGCGGAGCAGGCAGAGGCCGAGCTCCTGATTGACCGGGTCGTCCTCGGCCAACAGGATACACAGCGGCGGCTCGCCACGGGGAGAAGCCGGTCGCGGGGCGCTCACGGCGGTGCCCACGTCCAGGTCGCCGGTCGCCGCCAGCATCGCCGCCGCGTTGGGCGGGACTTCCAACTGCACGGTGAAGCGGAACGTGCTACCACCGCCGGTGGTGCTCTCGACCCAGAGACGGCCGCGCATCAACTCGACCAGTTGGGCGGAGATCGACAACCCCAGTCCGGTGCCGCCGTACTGGCGCCCCGTGGACGCGTCGGCTTGCGTGAACGCCCTGAAGATCAGCTCCTGTTTCTCGAGGGGAATGCCGACGCCCGTGTCGCGGACGGAGAAGTGCAACTCGATTGCGTTCGGCGCGCCTGCGCGATCCGCCACGCCTACCGCGACCGCCACCTCGCCGCGGGCGGTGAACTTGATGGCGTTGCCGGCGACGTTGACGATCACCTGGCACAGGCGGCCGAGGTCCCCGACGACGATCTCGGGAACGTCCGGCTCGACCGTGAAGCCCAGATCCAAGCCCTTGGCCTGCGCTTGCATCGTCAGCGGCTCGAGCATGGCGCCGAGATCGCGGCGCAGATCGAACGGACGCTTCTCGATAGTCAAATGGCCGGCCTCGATCTTCGAAAAGTCGAGGATGTCGTTGATCATGTGCAGCAGGTGCGCGGCGCTCGCTTTCACCATGCCGAGGTGCAGGCGCTGGCGCGGGAGCAGGTTCGTCGCCAGGACGAGATCGGTCAAGCCAATGATCCCGTTCATCGGCGTGCGGATCTCGTGGCTCATGGTCGCCAAGAAAGCGGACTTTGCCTGTCCTGCGACCTGGGCCGCCGCTTGCGCCTGCTGCAGCGCGGCTTCGATGCGCTTGCGCTCGGTGATGTCGCGCGCGAACGCCTGAAAGCCCCGCACCGCGTTGTCTTCGATCGTCAGCTGGACACTCTGGCCGAGCCACAGATCGCGGCCGTCGGCGGTGACCGAGGCGAGCTCGAAGTAGGTGGAGGGCACCCGCTTGGCGAACTGGCGACCATAGAAGCGCGCGGCATCGTCGCGATCCGCCGGGCGCACGAACTCCAGATAGTGGCGGCCGATGAGCTCCTCCTGCGAGCGGCCCAGCACCGACGCGGCTGCCGGGTTGCAGAAGGTGACGCGCCCCGACGCGTCGGTGCGGTAGATGATGTCCGTCGCGGTGTCGATGATCGTACGGTTGCGCGCTTCGCTCTCGCGCAGCGCCATCTCGAAGCGTTGGCGCACGACCATCCCCGCGAGCGTATTCGCCACTGCGGCGAGGAGGCTGACCTCGTGTTCGTCACGAACATCGTATTCGTCCATTCCCAGCAGAAGAATACCGAGCACGACGCCGCGATCCGCAATCGCCACACTGTGGCAACGACGGGCGGTCGGGCCGGGCAGATGGGTGGGCCGTTCGTCCGCGCGCGCGGCGAGGTGCGTGCATCCGCTCGCCACTGTCCGTCCACAGAGACAGTATCCGGACGCCAATTGGCCGCACTCACGCAGCTCCGGGCTCAGGCCGCGATGCGTCTTGAGCACCAGGACGTCGGGCTCGTTCTCGATCAGGAAGATGCCGCCGCTGCGCTCGGTCGGCAGCCAACCGAGCGTGAGCACGACGTCGAGGGCGGCGTCCAACCCTCGGTCGATGGGCATGTCCTGCAGCGCGACCCGCAGGAGCGTGTTGAGGACCCCTTGCGATTGGTTGGTGCGCTGAATCTCGCACCGCAAGGCGACGGTGCGAGCCATACTGCTGCTGCGCAATCGCTGGATGCCGAGGGCGATCGCGGCAAATGCGACCACCATGCACGTCAGGAATGGCCACGGCTTGTCGAACGCCGGCACCGCCAGCGCCATCGCGAGCGCCCATGCGGAGAGACAGAACGCCAGAAATCCGCTGAGCCAGGGCGTGGAGAAGGACAGCAGCGACGCGATCAGCATGACCGCAAGCACCGGCACGGCGTGCATGGGCTCGGGAACGATCACCACGCGCCATATGGCGTTGGCGGCGACGATCGCGGCCACGGCGGCGAAGAGCGCGTGAATTCGCCCGCCCCGCGGGGTGCCGAAGTACATCGTGACAACGGAAACAGTGGACAGGACCAAGGCGCTCAGTGCGGCCGCGGTACCGAGTGGCCTGCGTCCGAAGGGCAACAGGTACTCGAGCGACGCAATACACACGTACACAGTAATGGCGATGACGAGGACCGTGCCCAGGGAGCGCTCGGCGGCGCTGGCGCGCTCCGCCCTGATTTCCCCTCGGATCGTTTCGGCGAGCCTCGCGGTCGACCCAACTGGCCCGCTGGACACGGCTTCTACCCGTCCATCGTCTTCTGCGCGCCCGGGGCCGGACCCCTCCGAGCCGCATCCGGTACGGACAAGCTCGCTCCGTACGTGCGCTCGAGGACCCTTTCCACACGGGTCAAGAGGTCGGCGGCGTCAAACGGCTTGAGGACATAGTCGTCGGTTCCGGCTCGGAACCCCTGTTCGCGGCTGGCGCTGTCGGCCAGCCCGGTCAGCATGATGACCGGAATGAAGGCAGTCCGGATGTTTGCTCGCAGGCGGGTGCACACTTCGAAGCCATTCATGTCGGGCATCATGACGTCGAGCAGGATCAGGTGGAACGGTTCGGACTGCGCCAACTCGAGCGCGTCCTGGCCATTGGAAGTCGTCCTCACCGAGACGGCAAGCTTCGAGGTGTCCAACGTGCAACCGATCAGTATGCGCTGGTCTTCTTGGTCGTCCACCACCAACACGCGAAACAATTGCGGTGTGTTCGGCCAATCATCTTCTTGTGGAGTGCGATCCATACCGACCGAAATTGAGCAAAGGGCAGACCACTGGCGGATCCGCGCGTTCCAAACTTCCGCGGGCGGCCACGTCGCATGCATTCACACGGGGCGCCGTTCCGTGCAGATCTTACGCGGGGCGTAACCTTGTTACCCCAACGTCGGTTTGGAGGATCTGGCACTTATAGTGCCGGCGCGCCGTTGGGCGGTCCGGCCTGGGACAGCGAGCCGATCAGACTCGCACGGGGCCGCCGCGCCGCGCCCGGTGGGCCAGCACCAGGCGAATGTCGTCGTACGAGATGCGGCCGCCGAGGTGTTGAAAGATGGGTTTCAGGCGCTCGCTGCCGACAGCGGCCGCGGCGTCGGTGATCTGGCGGTAGGTGTGAGGACTGATCCACGCGTCGATGCGCTCGGGGTCGTTCGCTTCGATGTAGGACGCGAGGTAGCCCATCGTCGTGCTGCGCGCGCGGTCGAGCGCCTGCATCGCCTCCTCGATGCTGGCGCCGCGGGCGAAGAGCGCCAGCGCCGCGTCGGGCACCGCGCTGCGCCGCGCCGGCGCCGCCGGGCGCTGCGTTGGGTCGCGCGCGACGTCGCGCGGCACGCCGTGCGCGGCGCAGTAGCCCGCGATGTGCTCGAGCAACGCGGCGCCGAGATCCTGCAGCTTGCGCTCGCCGATGCCGCGCACCAGGGCGAGTCCGGGCAGTGAGCTCGGCCGACTGCGCGCCAGATCGCGCAGCGTCGCATCGTTGAAGATCACGTAGGGCGGCACGCCGCGCGCCTCGGCGAGCCGGCGGCGGAAATCGCGCAGGCTCTCGAACAGGCCGCGGTCGACGCCTGCCCAGGAGGCCTCGTCGAAGCGCGCCGCGGCGACCGGCCCCGCCTTGGGTTGCACCAGCCGCACTGCCTGCTGGCCGCGCATCACCGCCCATGAGCGTTCGTTCAAGCGCAGCACCGGGCGCTCGCCGCCGGTGCGCTCGACGAGGCCCTGGTCGATGAGCTGGTAGAGCAGGCTGGTGACGGCCTTGCGCGGCTGGTCCTTGAGCAGCCCGAACGTGCTCAGCCCCTCGTGCTGCCACTGCCGCACGCGCGCGGTGTCGGCGCCGACGAGGATGTCGACCACGTGCGTGGCGCCGAAGCGCTCGCCGGCGCGCGCGATGCACGAGAGGATCTTCTGCGCCGTCACCGTGGCGTCCGCCACGCCTTCGACCTCCTCCAGGCACACGTCGCAGGCGCCGCAGTGCGGGCGCGGGTAAGCCTGGCCGAAGTACTCCGACAAGCTCTTGTGGCGGCAGCGCAAACCGGTGGCGAAGCGGCGCATCTCGTTGAGCAGCGCATGGCCCGCCGTTTCTACGTCCTCGGCGCCCTCGACCTCGCGGGCGCTCTTCTGCAACAGCGATTCGATGCGCATCACGTCGGCCGGCGAGTACAGCAGCACGCACTCGGCCTCCAGGCCGTCGCGGCCCGCGCGGCCGGTCTCCTGCTGGTAGTGCTCGATCGATTTGGGCAGCGCCGCGTGCACGACGCAGCGCACGTCGCTGCGGTCGATACCCATGCCGAACGCCACGGTGGCGACGACGACGTCGAGCCGCTCCTCGGCGAATGCCTCCTGCGTGTCGCGGCGCTCCGCCGCTTCGAGTCCGGCGTGGTAGTGGCCGCATCGCACGCCCTGGCTCTTCAGCCAGTCGGACAAGCTCTCGGTGTCGCGCCGGCTCAGGCAGTAGACGATGGCGGCCTGGCCGGCGTGGCGGCCGAGCACGTCGAGCGTCTGCGCGCGCACGTCGACGCGCGGCACGACGCGATAGGTGAGGTTGGGGCGGTCGAAGGTGCCGACCAGCAGCAGTGGATCGCGCAGGCGCAGCTGCACGGCGATGTCGGCCCGGACGCGCTCGGTCGCCGTGGCCGTGTAGGCGTGCACGCTCGCCTTCGGCAGGCGCGAGGTGAGGGCGGCCAGCTGGCGGTACTCGGGCCGGAAGTCGTGACCCCAGTGGCTGATGCAGTGCGCTTCGTCGACCGAGAAGGCGCCGATGCCGGCGCGCTCGATCCATTCGAGAAAACGCGGCGCCAGCAGCCGTTCGGGCGCGGCGAAGACGAGACGGAAGGCGCCGCTTGCCATGCCGGCCTCGACGGCGCGGAGCTCGGCGCTGTCGAGGCCGCTGTGCAGGGCCGCCGCCGGATAGCCGGCGGCGCGCAACCCATCGACCTGATCCTTCATGAGCGAGATCAGCGGCGAGACGACGATGTCGGTCCGTTCGGCCACCGCCGGCGGGATCTGGTAGCACAGCGACTTGCCGCCCCCCGTCGGCAGCACCACCAGCGAATCGCGCTGGGCGAGCCCGGCGGCGATGGCTTCCTCCTGCAGGGGGCGCAAGGCGTCGAAGCCCCAGTAGCGGCGCAGCGTGGCGAGCACGCGCGGGCGCACGGCGGGGGAAAGGGACGGGGAGTGACTCATGCGATACCAGACATCGGAAGTGGCTCGGTTGAGGCGATTCGATCGGGATCGAACAGTAGTGTCTTTGGAGTATAGTTGTCAACTAGCGATCGACGCCGCGGCCGGCGGCGCTAGCGCTTGACCGCTTCGAACTCGTCGCCGGGGAGCCAGCGTGGTGGCCGATCGGTGTCGGCAATCCGCCGGCCGATGGCGAACAGGAGGCGGGCGTCGTCGACCATGCCGTCGAGGACCCAGGTCGCGTCGATCTGGTCGCTGGGCTGGTGGTAGTGTTGCTCCAGCCAGGCGTCGACCTGGGCGCGGCCCCAGTCGGGCGGACGGCCGACGAAGTCGAGCCCTTCGTTGAGGAAGAGCGCCGGCACGCCGATGCGGGCGAAGTTGAACTGGTCGGAGCGGTAGAAATGGCCGCGCTCGGGGAACGGGTCGTCGCCGTAGGTGCGGCCTTGTGCGTCGGCCGCCGCCTCGGCGACGGCGTCGAGCGTCGACTTGCCGAAGCCGACGGCGGTGACGTCGCGGGTGCGACCCCAGATGTTGCCGCCGTCGATGTTGAGATTGGCGACCAGGCGCACCGGGGGCACGGTGGGATGGCGACAGTAGTACGCCGAGCCGAGCAGGCCCTGCTCCTCGGCGGCGACGGCGAGGAAGAGAATCGAGCGCCGCGGCGCGTCGGGCAGGGCAGTGAACGCGCGCGCCACGGCGAGCATCTGCGCGACCCCGGACGCATTGTCGAGCGCGCCGTTGTAGATCGCGTCCTTGCCCTTGCCGCGCGGCTGCACGCCGAGGTGGTCGTGGTGCGCGGTGTAGACGACGAACTGCTCGGCCAGCGCCGGATCGCCACCGGGCAGGACACCGAGCACGTTGGCGGTGCGATAGCGGCGCTGTTTGTTGCGCAGCTGCAGCGAGGTCGTGACCTTGAGCGGCACGGGGCGGAAGTCGCGCCGCCGGGCCGCATCGACCAGCGCGGCGAGGTCGCGGCCGCCGAGCGCGACCAGGCGCGCGGCGGCGTCCTCGGTCACCCACGCGTGCACCGGCACCTCGGGCGCGCCGTCGCCGGGCAGGCGCGAGTTCTCACCGCTCCACGACGTTTGCACGGTCTGCCACGGGTAGCCCGCCGAGGCGTCGGTGTGAATGATGATGGCGCCGCGCGCGCCGTGGCGGGCGGCGCTCTCGTACTTGTAGGTCCAGCGCCCGTAGTACAGGCGGCGCTTGCCGGCGAACAGCCCCGGATCCCAGTCCGGGTCGTTGTTGAGCATCACCAACACCTTGCCGCGTACGTCCACGCCTTTGAAATCGTCCCAGTCGTATTCCGGTGCTTCGATGCCATAGCCGACGAACACCAGCTCGGCGCCGTTGATCGCCACCGCGGGCTTCAGCTGCGGGCTGACGGCGACGAACTCCTCGCGGTTGGTCAGTTGCATACGGCCGAGCGGTCCGGCGAAACCCCAGCGTGCCGGTGCGGTCGTCGTGACGCCGACCAGCTCGACGGGCTGTTCCCAGCTGCCGTCGGCACCGCCCGGGCGCAGGCCGAGCGACTGCATCTGCTCCTTGATGTACAGGCGCGCCAGCGCGTCGCCGCGCGTGCCCGGGGCGCGGCCTTCGAGGAGGTCGTCGGAGAGGAAGCGAATCGGCGCGGCGAGCGTGTCGACCGTGATGCGGCGCGCCGCTTCGTCGCCGACCACATCGGCGGGCGGAGCCAGCGGTTTCCTCGCGGCGCACGCGGCGAGGCCGAGAAGGGCGGCGGTGAGGAGCGCGCGTCGCAACACGCCGGCGCCTGTCTCTCGCTTCACGCGAGCTCGAAGAGCAACGCGTCGGCCGCGCCGTTCGCGTGCAGCTCGATCTGCCGCTCGTCCGCGATGGCGGCGCCGTCGCCGGCGCCTATCTCGAGGCTGCCGAGTTGGAGGGAGCCGCGCGTCACCTGCAGCCACGCCTGTCGGCCGGCGGGCAGCGGATGCACGAGGCGGTCGCCCGCGCCCAGTCCGATGGCATAGACCCAGGCGGTCTGGTGCACGGTGGCGCTGCCGTCGCGGCCGTCCGGCGAAGCGATGAGCCGCAGCGGGCGGTGTGGACCGGACGTTACCAGGCGCTGCTCGTAGCCGGGCGGCAGTCCGCGCCGCGCCGGCATGATCCAGATTTGCAGGAAGTGGACGGGCGTGTCGGGCGAGTGGTTGAACTCGCTGTGCGCGATGCCGGTGCCGGCGCTCATGCGCTGTACCTCGCCGGGCTGGATGACGGAGCCGTTGCCGAGGCTGTCCTTGTGCGCCAGCGCGCCCGACAGCACCCAGGTGATGATCTCCATGTCGCGGTGCGAGTGCGTGCCGAAGCCGCCACCGGGGGCGACGCGGTCTTCGTTGATCACGCGCAGCGGGCCGAAGCCCATGTGTTGCGGATCGTGGTACTCGCCGAACGAGAAGGTATGGCGGCTGTCGAGCCAGTCGATACGGGTCTGACCGCGTGCCGCAGCGGGGCGAAGGGTAATCACGCTGTCCGGCTCATTTCTTCTCGGCGTACGGCTCGTGCAGCGTGACCGGGGCCGACGTGCCGCGGATGCGCAAGTTGAGCATCTCGACGAAAACGGAGAAGGCCATGGCAAAGTAAATATACCCCTTCGAGATGTGCTGGCCCAGACCGTCGGCGATCAGCGTGACGCCGATCAGCAGCAGGAAGCTCAGGGCGAGCATCTTGACCGTCGGATGGTGGTGGACGAAGTCGCTGATGGCGCCGGAGAACAGCATCATGAACCCGACCGCGATGACGACCGCCGCCACCATGATCTCGAGGTGTTGCGCCATGCCGATGGCGGTGATGACGGAGTCGAGCGAGAAGACGATATCGAGCAGCATGATCTGCACGATGATGCCGGCGAAGTTGGCGGCGCCGCGGGTCGAGCCGTGCGCTTCGGCGCCCTCGAGCTTGTCGTGGATCTCGAAAGTGCTCTTGCCGATCAGGAACAGACCGCCGGCGAGCAGGATCAGGTCGCGTCCGGAGACCCCGTGCTCGAGGACGTGGAACCACGGCTCGGTGAGGCCCATGATCCAGGTGAGCGAGAACAGCAGCGCGATCCGGGTGAGCATCGCGGCGGCCAGGCCGAGCAGCCGGGCGCGCGGCTGTTGATCGGCCGGCAGCTTGCCAGCCAGGATCGAGATGAAGACGATGTTGTCGATGCCGAGGACGATCTCGAGCGCGGTGAGCGTCAGCAGTGAGATCCAGGCCTGCGGGTCGGTGAGCAGTTCCATCGAGCGGGCACTCCTTGGCGAGCGTCAGTGCGTGCTGCGGCGTTGGCCAACGGCGCTCAGACCGCCGGCTCGACGGTGACTGGGATTCCGTTGAGCACGGCGTTGCCCGACAGCGGGTCGAGCGCGAGCTCGTCGGTCAGCAGGTTGCTGTTCACCCCCGGGCGCTGAGCGGCGACGCCGAGGCGCGCGCCGGGCTGGTCGTGACCCCAGCCGTGCGGGATGCTGACCACGCCGGCCATGATGGCGTCGGTGATCTCGACCGGCACCTCAACGGCGTTGGCGCGCGAGGTGACACGGGCGCGGCCGCCGTCGGATAGCCCGAGGCGCGCCGCGTCGTCCGGGTGCACCTGCAACGTGCAGCGCACGCGGCCGCCGGCGAGCGACGGCAAGTTGTGCATCCACGAGTTGTTGGAGCGCAGGTGGCGCCGTCCGATCAAGCGCATGCCGTTCGCCGGCGCGGTGTCGAGCGCGGCGCGCAGGCGCGCCAGGTCGCCGAGCACCAGCGGCGGGGCGAGCTCGATCTTGCCCGACGGCGTGCGCAGGCCGGCGGGCAGACGCGGCTCGAGCGGGCCGAGGTCGATGCCGTGCGGCGCGGCTTCCAGTGCCGCCAGGCTCAGGCCGTCGGGCCGCGCGCCGAAACCGTCGCCGTAGGGCCCGGTGCGCAGGGCGAAGTCGAGCACGCGCTCAGGGCCGCGCCGTCCCGCCACCGCCGCCATGAGCTCGGCCGGGTCGCGCCCATACACCGGCGACTGCGGATCACCGACGGCGCGCTGCACCTGGCTGCTCAACACCAGGTCGTCGAAGGGACCGAGGTCGGCGTCGGCGCCCTGGCCGGCGACGATGCCGGTGAGGCGCAGCAGCGTCTCCCACTCGTGCGGCTGGTCGGGTGGCGGGGCGAACACCGGCGGCGAGTAGCGCGCCGCGTTGCGGCAGGCAAACTGCGTGAAGACGACATCGTAGTGGCTCTCTTCGAGCGGCGAGAGGCCGGGCAGGATGACGTCCGCATGACGCGTGGTCTCGTTGACGTAGATGTCGAGGCTGATCATCAGCTCGAGCCCGTCCAGGGCCCGACTGAGCCGCGCGCCGTTGGGTGTGCTCAGCACCGGGTTGCCGGCGATGGTGATCAGCGCCCGCACCTGGCCGTCGCCGGGTGTTTCGATCTCTTCGGCCAGACACGCCACCGGCAGCTCGCCCTGCACCTCGGGTGAATGGCGGACCCGGCTGTGGCGCCGCCCGGTGCGCACGCCGCGGCCGACGCCCGGCTCGCCGTAACTGTTGCTGGCGAAGCACGGCGCGAGCGGAAACATCGCGCCGCCGGCGCGGTCGAGGTTGCCGGTCAGCGCATTGCACACATCGACCAGCCAGCTGGCGAGCGTGCCAAACTCCTGCGTGCAGGTGCCGATGCGCCCGTACACCACGGCCCGTTCGGCTGCCGCGAGCCGGTGCGCCAGATCGCGCGTCACCTCGGCCGGTACGCCGCACAGCGGGGCGACGGCCTCGGGCGTGAACGGCTGCAGCGCCACCTCGACCTCGGCGGCACCCGTCATGTGCGGCTCGAGCCGCCCGGGTCGCACCAGGCCTTCGGCGAAGAGCGTCTGGACGATGGCGGCGAGCAGGTGCGCGTCGGTGCCGGGGCGGATGAAGACATGCTGGTCGGCGGCTTCAGCGGTGCGGCTGCGGCGCGGATCGACGACGACACAGCGGCCGCCCCGTTCCTGCAGCGCGCGCAAGCGGACCGGGAAGTCGGGCACCGTCCACAGGCTGCCGTTGGAGTCGAGCGGGTTGGCGCCGAGCATGAGCAGGAAGTCGGTGCGGTCGATGTCGGGCACGGCGACGCTGGTGAAGGTGCCGAACATCAACCCGGAGGAGAGCTGCTTGGGGATCTGGTCGACCGTGCTGGCGCTGTAGACGTTCTTGGTCCGCAGCGTGCGCAGCAGCGCCTGGCCGTAGAGAGCGAGCGAGAGATTGTGGACGTTGGGGTTGCCGAGGTAGACGGCGACGGCGTCGGGCCCGTGGGCGCCGAGAATGGCCGTCAGTCGGCGCTCGATCTCCGCGAACGCCTCGCCCCACGACACCGGCACCAGGGCGCCGTCGCGGCGCAGCAGCGGCGTGCGCAGGCGGTCGGGGTCGGCATCGAGTTGCGCGATGGCGACGCCCTTCGGGCAGAGAAAGCCGCGGCTGAAGACATCGCCCGCATCGCCGCGCACTGCGGTGACCCGGCGGTCGGCGACGTCAATGGCCAGGCCGCAGGTGGCCTCGCAGAGAGGGCAGACGCGGTACTTGGTGTCGCTGCTGGCAGGCATGGCTCCTCCGTCCGGGCGGCGGCACTCGCGCTGCCCCGTTTGGATTGCATGCCACGACGGCGGGCGCGTGACAACGCGTGCGCCCACGCGGGTGAAACGAACGGCGCGGCCGGGGCAGCCCGCCTGCTTCAGGCCTGGCTGCCCCGACTGGTGCCGCCGCAATGAGAAATGGGTCGACTAGCGGCGATTCCAGCCGCCGCCGCCACCACCGCCGCCACCGCCACCGCCGCGACCACCACCGCCGCCGCCACGGCCACGGCCGCCGCCGCCGCCACCACCGCTGTCGCGATCCTGGGCCTCGTTGACGCGCAGGGCGCGGCCCTTGAGCTCCTGGCCGTCGAACTGCGAGATCGCCTGCTGCGCCTCGGCGTTCGAGCTCATCTCGACGAAGCCGAAGCCCCGCGACTGCCCGGTGCCGCGATCGGTGATGACGTTGGCCGATTCACAGGTCCCCGCCTGCGCGAACAGCGCCTGCAGCTCCTCGCTGGTGACGTCGAAGGACAGATTGCCGACGTAGAGCTTCTTTCCCATCTCCACTACTCCTTAGGTCGAAGGGTCGCCGAGGCGACCGGTTGTGGCAGTTGACCCGCGACCGGCCCCTGCGGCCGGCCGGTCTTCCGTCCGATCACCCTGGCCGCGGCGCGGCTTTCTTGCGCGGCGCTCTGGTTCGAGTCGCCGCCGCGCCTGCCGTGGCCGAACGCGTTCCGCAGGCGCAGCGCCCGCACGAACAGGTCGGCTCGTTGCAACGTGGGCAGATGGGCAGATCCTGTGTCAGCGGCGCCCCGCAGCCGGCAGCCCGGCAGCGCGACCAGTACTTGCCGAGGTGGGCGGACGGGTGCAGGGGCACCTCGTCGAGCTCGGCCTCGGTAAGAAACTGCAAACCGCCCTGCTTGGATCGCACGCGGTAGGCCGCCGCGATCGGCGACCACGACTCAATCTTGACGTGCGCGCCGGTATCGCGAATCTTGACCCAGACCTCTGGGCCGAACCGGGGGGCGCTGTCTTGCTTGGCCATCGTGGACCTCCTTGACGTGATGCGGCGCGGCGGGGCGAGCCGTGTGGCCGGTCGTGTGAGTCCGGCGCGGCAATGCGCGGCCGATGTGCCGTTCGATGGCGTGGAGCTGGGCCCGCTCGGCCGGGGCGGCGAAGCTCGATGCACGGCCAGCGGCGGCTGCACGCGCAGTGCGGCCGATGCGGTGAACGTAGTCCTCCGCCGTTTGTGGCAGATCGTAGTTGATGACGTGCCCGATGCCGGCCACGTCGATGCCGCGCGCGGCGATGTCGGTGGCGACCAGCACGCGGTAGCGGCCGGAGCGGAAGCCATCCATCGCCTCGCGGCGCTGGTACTGACTGCGGTCGGCGTGGATGCGCTGGACCGAGTGTCCGGCGATCTCCAAGGCCTGGGCCACGCGGTCGGTGCGGTGCCGGGTGCGGGCGAAGACCAGCACCTGCCCGGCGTCGCCGGTCAGCAGCGACAACAACAGCGGGGTCTTGTTGTCGGAGTCGACCAGGTAGACGTCCTGCTCGGCCCGACTCGGCGGCAACGCCTGCGGACCGACGGAAATGCGCAGCGGATCCTTCAGATGCTTGCGCGCCAGGGCGCCGAGATCCGGTGGCAGCGTAGCGGAGAACATCAGCGTCTGCCGCTCCGCCGGCAGGGCCTGCATGATGCGGTCGAGCTGCGGGCGAAAGCCCATGTCGAGCATGCGGTCGGCCTCGTCGAGGACGAGGATGCGCAGGTCGCGCAGGTTGAGCGTGCCGCGCTCGAGATGGTCGACCAAGCGGCCGGGCGTCGCGATGATGATGGCCGGCCGCCGGCGCAAAGCCTGGAACTGCGGGCCGTAGGGGACGCCGCCGACGATCACCGCGGTGCGCAGGCCACAGCCGAGTTTCTGGGTCCAGCCGAAAATCTGCTCGGCCAATTCGCGCGTCGGGGCCAGGACCAGGGCGCTGCCGCCGCCGTCGTGCAGGCGCTCGACAACGGGAATGAGGAACGCGGCGGTCTTGCCAGTTCCGGTCTGGGCGCCGCCGATCAGGTCTTTTCCGGTCAATGCCGGGGCGATGGTGCGCGCTTGAATGGGGGTGGGGGTGGTGTAGCCGGCGGCGCGTAAAGCAGCCAGCATGGGGGGAGAGAGGTCGAGGTCTTCAAACGTCGCTCCAGGTTGTGTGAGATCCAAATGCCCTTCCTTCAAGAAATTGTAGCGCCCATTGCCTACGGGAGGCGCGCCGACCGCAAAGCCCGCCGCCGCGAACCATTTTCGCGACGGAGAATTTATTGCGGCGGACTCAAGTTGCGGCTGCAAGGTGGGACGCGACAATAAACACGTTCTAGGTAGCAGCTGCGACCGGCAAAGTCGAGAGCCGCGCCCGGCTGGTCGGGCCCGCGCGGGGACGCGTTGACCATCGGAGGTGGGTACCGGTACTAAGGTGGCGCTCGTATGGCGCGGGCACTCAGGAGGGAGCGATGGCAGATCTCAGCGAGTTGGAGCGGCGGATCACGGCGATCGAGGACGTCGAGGCGATCAAGCAGCTCAAGTACCGCTACTGGCGCCACCTCGATCTGAAGCAGTGGGACGAGCTGGCCGCCTGCTTCGCCCCCGACGCCAGGGCCAGCTACGGGGAGGGCAAATACGCTTTCCAGGGCGCTGCGGCGATTATCGGCTTCCTGCGCGAGGCGCTGGCGCGCGAGCGCGGCTCGGTGACCGTCCACCATGGCCACCACCCGGAAATCGCGCTGACGGGCGGGGCGACGGCGCGCGGCACCTGGGGGCTGTACAACTACATGTTCAACGAGGCGCAGGACCGCGGCGTGCGTATCGCGGCGTATTATGAGGACACCTACGCCAAGCTCGGTGGCGCCTGGAAGATCGCTTCGATCGGCTACCGCTACCTCTTCCACGAGGAGTGGCGGCGCAGCGAGACGTCCAGCCTGCGTCTGGTCAGCGGCGGCTGACGGCCCAGGCCACCGCGTCGTCGAGCCGGTCGTTGCCCCAGAACAGCTCGCCGCCGACGACGAACGACGGGGCGCCGAAGATGCCGAGCCGCTCCGCCTCCTCGCTGTGCCGGCGCAGCGCGTCCTTCGCCTCGGGTGTCTGCGCCCGCTCGATGAGTTGCGCACCTGGCTGACCGAGCCCGTCGAGCAGCGCCTCGATGACCTTGGCGTCTGAGATGTCGCGGTCCTCGGCGAAGTTGGCGCGGTACACGGCGCGGACGAACGCTGGCCCCCACGGCGCGGCGGCGCCGAGGCAGGCGACGCGCGCGGCGAGCAAGCCGTTGCGCGGAAACCGGGTCGGCTGCCGCATCGGCAGGTCGTAGCGTGCGCACAGGCGTGCCATGTCGCGCCACATGTAGCGGCCCTTGACCGGGTAGATGTTGAACGGCGAGTCGTTCCACCCCTGGCTTTTGAAGATCGGCCCGAGCAGAAACGGCTTCCACTCGACCACGACACCCGCCGCCGCGGCGACATCGGCAATGCGCGCGGCGGCGAGATACGAGTAGGTGCTGGCGAACTCGAACCAGAACTCGAGCGTTGGCGGTGTTGTCATGCGGGGCGACGGCTGCGCCGGCGCGCGGCAACGCGCACGCCCAGCGCGGCGAGCAACAGGGCCGTAGGCAGCGCGTAGGCGGGGGACTGCACGAACGCGCGCGGCACGTAGCTGATGGCGAAGATGAGCCAGATATCGTAGGCGCCGACGGTGTGGAGGATGCGCCAGGCACGCGGGCCGATCCAGGCGGCGCTGCGGTCGAACGAGGTGGCGGTCATGGCGGCGATGAAGACATAGGCGCCGCCGCCGAAGATCAGCGTCGTCAGCGTGATCTCGAAGTCGGGCACGGTCTTCACCAGGGCGATGATGGACAGCAGGTGCACGAAGTGCGAAACGGCGAACGAGACGCCCAGGTAGCGCCGGTTGGCGAGCAGCCAGCGCGTGGCGGGCGCCGGCCACAGCCGGCGCAGTGCCGAGGCGGTGAAGGCGCAGAGGAACAGCACCAGCGAGGTCTGCGCCGTGGTGCGCGTCACGGCGCGAATGCCGGCCTCGCCGGTCCCGAGCGCGGCGAGAATCGCCGCGCTGAGGGACACGACGATCAAGGCAGACCACCCAACGATCGGCCACCCGGCGAGAGAGGCCGAGCGGCGAGTCGACGCGGTCTTCGCTCCCAACTGCGCCATTGCGCCGATCCATACCGAGATCGGCGCGAATTTTCGAGCCCGGCGCGCGGGGGGAAATTCGACGCTCGTCGCCTACCAGGGCGCCCAGTACAGCACCGGGGCGAGCCAGATCAGCGTCGGCGTCAGCCAGCACAGCATCAACAGTGTGCGCCCGCGCGGCGGCGCGAGCGGAAACAGCAGCAGCGCGGAGATGACGAGCCCGGCGGCGTTGCGGCCGGCGGCCATGATGTGGTCGAAGACCTGCGGCGGAAACAGCACCACCGCCGCGCAGTGCAGGACGAGCAGCCACGCCGGGAATGCGCGCGGCGCGCGCGCCAGGTGCCAGAGTGCGACCGGCAGCAGCGCGAGGGCGGGCAAGCCGACGAAGAGCAGCGCCGACAGTCGGCCAGGTTCGGCGCTGAGGTGCGGCAGAATGCCGAGCAGCGGCCAGTGCGTGAGGGCGCGCGCCACCTCGAACGCCGGGCCACCCAACGCCGCGGCGAGATACCAGCGCCAGAGCGCAAACGGCAGCAGCGCCGCCAGCGCCAGCGCGGCGCGCGCCGGACGCCGGCGCACGAGCTCGGCCGCGGCGATGCCGGCGGCGAACAAGGCGGCGATCTCCTTCGTCAGAATGGCCGCGGCGAGCAACAGCACCGCCGGGTATAAGCGCTCGCCCAGCCAACACAGCACGGCGCCGGTCGCAAACGCCATCGCCAGCGGTTCGCACAGCGCGCGCGAGTAGGCGAGAAAGACGCCGGCGTACAGCGCGTATCCGAGCCCGTACCACGGCGACAGGCCCTGGCGGCGCAGCCAGGCGGCCAGCGCGAGCGCGGTGGCGGTGATGGCGCTGAAGTTGATGGCGACGATGGCCCACGGCAGGCGGTTCGCGTGTCCCCAAGCCAGCAACCGCGCCAGCAACGGCAACCCGATGCGCTGCATGCGATAGGGCGCGTTGTCGAGGTGCGGCACCGCCGCCCACCCGTCGCGCGCGATGTAGTAGAAGAACTGGCCATCGTAGCCGGTGGAGCCGCCGGGTTGAAGCGCTGCGAAGCGCTCGCCGAGCCAGAGAAACCACAGCGGGTTCCAGCCGTGTAGTGCCAGCGCGACGAGCGTGAAGGCGGCGTAGAAGGCGGCCACGACTGCCGCCACGGCCGCCGGCGAGGTCGCGGCGCGCCGCGTCCCATCCGGGTGCATCGGCCCGAGCGCCACGCGGCGCGGCGTACACGGGCCCGGCGCCGCTGTCAAACCGCGGCGCGTTGGCAAGCGGGCGCGGATCGAGTATCGGAGCCGCACGACTCGAAGGAGGAGCAGCGATGACGAGCGAGCCGAGCCCGGTCGGGCTGGCGCATCACGCGCGTACGGCGGCGGACAAGCCGGCGCTGGTGCTGGACGGGCAGGTGCTGACCTACGGCGCGCTCAACGCGCGGGTCAACCGCCTGGCGCGGGCGCTGCGGCGCGCCGGCATCGGCGCCGGCGACGCGGTCGGCGCCGCGCTGCACAATCGCATGGAGTGGTTCGAGCTGCTCAACGCCGCGGGCAAGCTCGGCGCACTGCTGGTGCCGATCGGCTATCGATTGAAGGGACCGGAGATCGCCTACATGGTGGCCGACTCCGGTGCCAAGGTCGTGGTCGCCGACGCCGACCTGCGCGACGAGATCGAGCGCGCCGTTTCCGACCCGGCATGGCCCGGCCCCGCGCTGTGGGTGACGGGGGACGCCGCGCCATGGCGCGGCGAGTCGTACGAGACGGCGCTGGCGGCCGAGTCTGCCGACGAGCCTGCCGCCGCCTTCACCGGCGGCGGTTACAACGTGCTGATCTACACCTCGGGCACGACCGGGCGGCCAAAGGGCATCGAGCGCGCCATGGATCCGGCCACCGCTCACGTGTCGCTGCTCGGCATCGCGCAGCTGTGGGGCTTTCGGCCGAGCGACGTGCACCTCGTCGCCGGCCCGCTCTACCACACCGGGCCGGCGAGCTACGGACAGGTGCACCTGCTGATCGGCGCGACCGTGGTGCTCATGCCGCGCTTCGAGGCCGCGGCGGCGCTCGAGCTGATTGCGCGCCACCGGGTGACCAGCAGCTTCATGGTACCGACGCACTTCGCGCGCATCCTGCAGCTCGACGAAGCCGAGCGCCGCCGCCACGATCTGTCGTCGCTGCGCCTGATCATGCACTCCGCGGCGCCGTGTCCGACGGCGGTCAAGCGCGGCATCATGGACGTCTTTCCGCCCGGTGTGGTGACCGAATTCTACGGCGCCTCGGAGAGCGGCGTCAGCATGATCACCGCGGCCGAGTGGCTGCGCAAGCCGGGCAGCGTCGGCCGGCCGTGGCCGGGACACGAGGTGCGCATTCTCGATGAAGACGGTCGCGCCTGCGCACCGGGCGAGGTCGGGCTGGTCTACGTCCGCGCCCCGCGCATGGATTTCAAGTATCGCCGCGCCGAAGAGAAGAATCGCGCCGCCTTTCGCGACGGCTTCTTCACCGCCGGCGACCTCGGTTCGTTGGACACCGACGGATACCTCTTCATCGCCGACCGGCGCACCGACCTGATCATCACCGGCGGCGCCAACGTCTACCCGGCCGAGGTGGAGAGCGTGCTGAGCGCGCATCCGCAGGTCGCCGACGTGGCGGTCATCGGCGTGCCCGACGCCGAGATGGGCAAGTCAGTGCTCGCCGTCGTCGAGCTGCGGCCCGGCGCAACGGTCGGCGCCGCCGAGTTGATCGCCTTCGCCCGCCGCGATCTGGCGCACTACAAATGCCCGCGCCGCGTCGAGCTCGTCGCGCGGCTGCCGCGCGAGCCGCAGGGCAAGGTTCGCAAGCACGAGCTGGTTGCTCGCTACACCGGCGAAGTGCCCTGAGGCTCGCGCGTGCGCTTCACATGGTGCGCCGGCGTGAGCGGCGGTTGAGCTGGAAGGCGGCGAGCGCGCCCAGCAGGATGAGGCCGCCGGCCAGGCCGAGCGGCGACAGCGCCGGTGCCGGGGCCGGGTCGATGCAGTTTGGCGCGCTGACACAATCGGGATCGGCGCAATCGATCAGCGTGTCGCCGTCGTCGTCCGTACCGTCGTCGCAGAGCGCGGTCTCGGTCGTCGGTCTGTCCGGATCGTCCGGTCCTTCGAAGCAGGTATTGCTGCAGTCTCCGTCGGCCTGATTGTTCAACCCGCAGCCGTTGCACACCGGGATGGACAGGCACGAGACCGGATTGCCGTTGCCATCGAGCTGGAACGCCTGGGCGCAGGCGGCGGCGTCGCCGTCGAAGTCGTCGCACTCGCCGAACGTCGTGCGCGACGGCTGGTTGGAGCAGATGATGTTCTGGCAGGTGTTCGTGCAACGCCCTTCGTTGACGTCCTCCGGATCGCAATCCTCGCACTCGTCGTCGCCCTCATCGTACCAACACGGGGTGGCGCCGAAGTCCTCGTCTTCGACGTACGCCTGCTCGCAGCCAGCCTGGTCGTTGTCGAATCGTTGGCAGCCGTTGCTGTCCGGCCGACCCGCAAAGACCGTCCGTGCAGAATCGAGGCATGGCGGGGGAGGGACGCAGGTGTTCTGGCACAACCCCTCGGCTTCGGGTTCGGGGCTGCACTCGCGGCACGAGCCGTCCCCGCTTTCGTAATGGCAGGAGGTGATGTGGCCGTTGTTATCGACCGCGAAAGCGAGCTCGCACGCCGACTGGTTGCTCTCGAACTGTCCGCACTGGCTCGTTCCCGGGCCGCCGGCAAATGAGCGCGCCGGTACACTGGCGCACGTCGGAGTCGGGCGGCAGGCGTTGACGCAGTTGCCCTGGTTCTCCTGATTGAGCCCGCATCCGTTGCAGCTGTCGTTGGCAAAGAAACAGGAAGCGGGCTGGCCCTGGCTGATGTGATAGGCCAGGTCGCAGGAGGCCTGGTTACCGTCGAATTGCTGGCAAGAGCCGCCCTGCTGACCCGATCCGTAGACCAGGGTCGTCCGCCCGGGCGCGCCAACGCAGGCCGGCGGCGGCGCGCAGGCGTTGGTGCATTCATCGCCCACATTGTTCGGGCCGCAACCCTCGCAGGTCGCATTCTGGGCGTCGTAGAAGCAGCTCACCGGGCCGGTGGGGCTGGCGGCATATGCCCCGGCGCAACCGGTCGGGTTGCCGTCGAACTGACGGCAGGCGTGCGTGTGGGGGCCGCCGACGAAGACGCGGGTCGGGTCGAGCGTGCAGGGCGGGGCCGGGACGCAGGTGTTGATGCAGAAGTCGGTCGGATCATCGCCGGGTGGGTTGATGCCAGCGCCACCGCCCGCCGCCGCGCCAGCGCCGGGCGCGTGGGCGCCGCCCTCGCCCTCGCCGCCGCACGGTTCGCAATTGACGCTGGGGTAGCACGACGACACCACGCCATCGCCGCCTTGATGATAGGCGAGGTTACAGGAAGCCGGGTTGGCGTCGAACTGGTGGCAGGCCCGCGTACCCGGTCCGCCGGCGAACAAGGTGCGCCCGGGGTCCTGCGCGCATCCCGGCGCCACGGCGCAGACGTTGGTGCATTCGCCAGCGCGCTGGTTGTTGCGGCCGCAGCCTTCACAGCGCATGGCCGTGGCATCATAGAAACACGATGCGGCGCCGACGTCGCCGAAGGCGAACGCCTGGTTGCATCCGGGGATGTCGTTGTCGAAGGCGTGGCAGGCGCCGCCTTGCGAGCCGCCGAACGGCGGACCGGAGAAAACACGCGTCGGCGCCCCGGCGCACGTCGGGGACGGGCGACAGGTATTGGTGCAATTCCCAGCGCCTTCGTTGCTCGATCCGCAGCCACGACAGGTGTCGCTGCCGCTGTCGTAGTAGCACGACGCCACCCCGTCGCCGCCGAGGTGAAAGGCCTGATTGCAGCCCGTCTCGTTGCCGTCGAACGCCGAGCAGGCGCCGCCGCTCTGGCCCCCGTACGGCGGGCCGGAGAAGACGCGGGTCGGATCAGCCGTGCAGACGGGCGTCGGACGGCAGGTGTTTACGCAGTTGCCGTCGCCCTCGTTGCTGGGGCCGCAGCCGCGACAATCCTCTGTGCCTGCGTCGTAGTAGCAGGACGCCAGCTCATTGGGGCCGCTGAGATGGAAAGCCTGGTTGCACGACGCCTGATTACCATCGAATTGACGGCAGGCACCGCCGGCTTGTCCGTTTCCGGCGGCGAAGACCGTGCGCGTCGGATCGGCGGCGCAGACGAGCTGCGCCTGCGCGCCTGACGACGGGAATACGAGCACCCCCAGCGCACCGACCACGACCAACCCCAGCCACATGCTCAACGCAATCTTTGCCCGTCCCATCCATACCTCCACCGTCAGGTGGAGTTGGATCTGACGGCAATCGCGAAAATTGTCAAGGCAAAATAACTAGTTGGGTGGCGTCCCGTTGATCATTGCGTCGTCGATGACGCCGCTGCCGTTCACCGTGAACGTGCCGGTCGCGGGCGTGCCGCTCGAGAAGCTCGCTTCCGGCGCCATCTGGGCGGTGAAGTGAAAGCTGATCGTCGTGCCGGCGATGTCGTCGATGGTGAAGGTGCCGCCGGAGGCCTTCCAGCCGATGGTGCCGAACGGGTTCGAGGCCGGCGTCTCGAGGTAGGCAAGAAAGCTGGCGACCAGACCCCCACTGTTGAGCTGGAACGTCGTGCCCGCGGCGACCGCCACCGTTTCCGATCCATACAGACCCCACTGGAAGCGCCGGACTATGATTCCCGGGGTCAGGGGGCAGTTGATCGCGTTGCCGCCGGAGACGCTGAGGCTGGGGTTGATGTAGGTAATCGAGCCATTCACGGTCGTGAGCGCCAGCGAGCCCGACAGCGGCTGGTTGGCGTTGGTGCCGGCGGCGTTGGAGAAATCGGCTACGACATAGCCGCCGCCGCAACCCTCGCCCGGCGTCGGGCGCGGTCGCGTCGGGACGCGCGTCGCCGTTGCCGCGGGCCGTGTCGCGGTGGCAGTGCGCGTGCGCGTCGCCGTCGCGGCCGGCGTCTGCGTGCGCGTTGGGGTCGACGTGCGCGTCGGTGTCGGCGTGCTGCCGTCGCCGGTGGTGATCGCACCGTCGAAGACATCCGGGCCGATGGTGAACGAAACGCTGCCGATGCCGCCGAGGTGAAACGGCAGGGTGCCGGAGACGTCGACCGGCACGGTGTCGTTTCCATTCTGCAAGCTGCCCTGTACCGAGAAGGCACCGGTGTCGAAGTCGACCGTGCCGCTGAGATTGGCGGTGCCGAAAACCAGACTCACCTGCGCCGTCCGCCCGGCCCGCAGCCCGCTCAGACGCGCTCCCGCCGCCGGGCCGATCTGCAGCGTGCCCGCGGCGCTGCCGTCCGGCGCAGCCGTCAGGTTCAGCGTTCCCACCGTCCCCGACGACAGCGGCAGGACGGCGTAGAACTCGCCGGTATATGGGCAGCCCTCCACCGCGCTGGCGACGCCGGCCACCAGCTCGTCGATGGTCACGGCCCCGTCGTCGTCGGGGTCGAAGGCCGCACACGCCGCCGCATCGCGCGTGTGCAAGGCGAGATCGACGCCCCGGATGAGCTCGTCGATCGTGACGGTGACGTTGCCGTCGCAGTCCCCCACACATTCCGCTGCCGCCGCCGGGCCGCTCAGGCCCACCGCCATCCAGCAGATGGCCACCGCGCTCATCAGTCTCGTCATCGCCATTCCTCCGGGGCTCCAATTGGGCTTCCGCAGGCAAGGCGTTCGATTCGACCGAACGATGTTCAGTGCGTGGGCGCCGGGACGCCTAGTCCAACTGCCAGGCGATCGGATGACGCGGGTCGGGAGTGAACGAGCAGAAGATGCCGGTCTTGATGGTGGTGGCGAAGTAATGGCCGAGATCCGGATGGCCGCGGCGGATGCGGTTGATCGCATCCTTGATGGTGCGCGTGACGTTGAGCCGGGTGCGCTCGGCGTGCGACGCGGCGGGGCGATCGCGCCCGCCCAGGCCGACCGCGCGCGCCAGCTCGCGGCCGAGGAAGTCGAGCTCGGCGCGGGCGCGCGCGGCGCGATCGATGTCGTTGAAGCGGGTGGCCTCGTCGAGATCGTCGCGCAGCTGCTCCAGGCGGCGGCGGTAGGTGGCCTTGGCGCGGGCGTCGAGGATGCCTTCGCGCGGCGCCGCCGCATCGATGGCCTCCAGGCCGTCCTGGCGCAACCCGTCGAGGTCGACGCCCGAGCCGCCGGCGGGCGGCGGCGCGCCGACCAGGTCGGTGACGTGCCAATCGACACCCGGGGCACTGAGCAGCCGCGCGATGTAGCGCAACCCCTTGCTGTCTTTCAGGCGCACGACCGTTCCGGCGCTGCCGACGTTCCAGAATTCGCCCTCGCGGCGGAATACACCAACATGGTCGGGCCGCGGCTGCGGCGGCTCGCGCTGTCCGGCGGCGCCGGTGACCGGCGCCGTGTGCGGGCTCGGGAACTGGAAGACCTGACCGCGGCGGCCCTCGGGTGCAACGGGTACGTCGCGCGGCGCGGCGTCGTCGGTCTGGGCCGGCAACCCGCCGCCAGCGACGGCGCGCCGCGCGCCGACCGCCGGGTCCTCGGGCAGCGCGGTCGCCGCCTGCAGCGCCAGCGCTTTGGCCTGCAGACTCTCCATGCCGAGGGCGCGCGCCGTCGTCGCGACGTCGGCGAGGTGCGTGCGCACGACATTGCGGTCGCCGCCGAGCGCCGCCAGAAACCGCGCGTGCTCGTAGCGCGTGCGCGCCAGCCACGGTTCCGCCTCCATGCGCTCGTGCAGCGCCAGTGCGGCGGCGAAATGGCGCGCCGCCTCCTCGTGCTGTCCCATGGTCGCGGCCAACAACGCCAGGTAATGGGTGGCGGCACCGAAGCAGACGCTCGGGCCGTAGGGCAGCGTGCCCTGTGCGTGCGGCGCGATCAGATCATACAGCGCCGCGGCGCGGCGCGCGTCGCCGAGCGCCGCACAGACTTCGGCCAGGTACGGCAGCACGCCGATGCGCCGCTCGCGGCGCAGGTTGGCGAAGCCCTCGGCGGCGAGTTGCACGAACAGCGATTGCGCCTCCTCGAGCTGGCCGAGCTCGGTGTAGAGCAGGGCGAGAAAGGTGCGCGGCACCGGGCTCGTCGTGATGGTCTGGGCGAGCATCTCGGCCATGGCGCGCTGGTCCGCCAAACGCCCCTGCTCGCGGCGCACGACGAACATCTGCACCCACGAGTTGATGCGCGTCCACGCCTCGCCACTGCGCTCGCCCAGGGCCATCGCCTCCTTCGCGCTGGCCTCGGCGCGCGCGAAGTCGCCGCGCCACAGCGCGCGCATGGCCTGCATGTTGGCCGCCATCCACAGGTAGCGCGGCTGGCGCAGCTCCTCGGCCAACTGCCCGTGGTGCTCGATCTCGAGGTCGAGGGCGCGGATGTCGCCGGCGCGCATCAGGTCGAGCAGGCGCTGCGTGCGCCCCTGCAGCGCCAGCTCGCGGTCGCCGGCGCGCTCGGCCAGGGCGACGAGCTCGCTGGCGATGGCGAGTCGGTCGGTGACCTGGTCGGCGTGCCAGAGCACGAAGTGCAGGGCGCGCAACGCGCTGGCCAGCGCGGTGGGGTCGTCGAGCCGCCGCGCCATGGCCACGGCGTCGTCGCTGAGGGCGATGCTGTGCTGGATGACCTCGGTCACCGACAGCTCCATGGCCAGGCGCGCCAGCAGCTGCGCGCGCGCCACGCTGTCGCCCGGATCGAGTTCCTGCAGCGCCTCCTCGAGCAGCGCGACCACCTCGGGGTTGGGGGTGTTGTTCGGCACGCCAAAGCCGAGGTCGGCAAAGCCGAGCACGGCGCGCGCCAGCTGCTCGGTGTTGCCGCAGCGCCGGGCCAGCTCGACCGCTTGCCGAAACGCTTCGCGCGCCGGGGCGTGCGCGGCGGCGCGCGCCTGCGCCTGTCCGAGCGCCAGGAGCAGGGCGCCGTGGCGCCGGTCGTCGCGCGGCGCCTCCAGCGCCAGCGCTTCGAGGGCGCGCTCGTAGTAGGTCACCGCCTCTTCGTACGCCAGCAGCGCCACGGCGCGCTCGCCGGCGCGCAGGGCGTAGTCGACCGCGCGCCCGACCTCGCCGCCCGGCGCGCCGAGCAGAAAGTGGTGCGCCAGCTCGGCCAGCTGCGCTTCCGGCGCCCCGCCGGAGAGCCGCTCCAGGGCGGCGCCGATGCGGCGGTGCATGGCGGTGCGCTCGGCCGGCTGCAGCTCTTCGTAGAGCGCGTCGCGCATCAGGGCGTGGGAGAAGCTGTAGCGCGCCAGACTGCCCGGCTGGCTGACCACGACCCCGGCGGCGCGCAGCTCGCCGAGCGCGTCGAGCAGCGCATCGGCCGTTTCCTCGGCCGCCGCCTGCAGGCGGCCGAGATCGAAGTCGCGGCCGATCACCGCGGCGATGCGGGCGACGCGGTGACAGGTGGCGGAGAGCGGTTGCAAGCGCTCGCGCATCGCTTCGCGGACCCCGAGCGGCACGCGCCGCGCCGCGGCCGGCAGGTCGGCGGGCAGCGACGACGGATGGTCGGCGACCAGACGGCGCACCAGCTCGTCGACGAACAGCGGGTTGCCTTCGGTGACGCGGTGCACGGCGGCGCCGAGCTCTGGCGATGGCGGCGTGCCGACGATGCGCTCGATGTAGCGCGCGACGTCGCCGGCCGGCCACCCGACGAGCGGGATGCGGTGCCCGCAGCGGGCGATGCCTTGCAGAATCTGCGCGCGCTGCGGGTGCGCGTGCCCCTCCACCTCGCGGTAGGCGCCGACGATCAGCAGCGGCGCGCCCTGCACGTCGGCGGCGACGAACTTGAGCAGCAGCAACGTGGCGTCGTCAGCCGTGTGCAGGTCGTCGAACAGCAGCACCTGCGCGCGCCGGGCGGCGAGGCCGCGCAGCAGTCTGGCCGTGGCGTCGAAGAGGGGGAAACGGGCCTGCGCGGAGTCCAGCGTCGCGCCGACCGGAACGTCGATCTGGGCCCCCAGATGAGTCGCCAGCTCCGGCACCATCTGGGCGAGATACCCGGCGCCACTGCCGAGCTGCGCGACCAGCTGCGGCGTGGCGCCGCCGGGCAACAAGGTGCGGAAGATCTGAATCCAGGGCCAGTACACCGGCGCGCCGCCGCCTTCCCAGCCGCGACCCCACGCGACGCTCACGCCGGCGGCGAGCCCGTGCCGCGCGACCTCATCGAGCAGGCGGGTCTTGCCGATGCCCGGCTCACCGGCGATCAGGAAGACGCGGCCCGCGCCGCCTTGCGCCGCCCGCAGGCCGTCGAGCAGTTCGGCACACTCGCGTTCGCGGCCGACAAAAGTCGGCTGCGCTACTCGCTGCCCAGGCGGGAATGTATTGCGCGCCACGGTGTTGCTCGCCTGCGTCTAGGTGAACCATCGGCCCGATCAGGTCAAGCCCGGCGGGTCGGCGATGGCCGCGCGGGCGCGATTGACACCCCCGCGGGCGAACCCTAAGGATTTTCATCGAGATCGCGCGCGAGTCGACGCGGCGGCCGAAAGGATTGATGCGCGCAGGGCGATACCTGATTGCGGCCGCCGTGGTGGCGTTGGTGGCCGGTGGGTTGTACTGGACCTGGGGTCGCGGCGGCGAAGACGCCGGCGGGTACACCACGGAGGCCGTCGACCGCGGCTCGATCACGTCGGTGGTGACCGCGACCGGAACGGTCAATCCGGTGAGCACGGTCCAGGTCGGCACGTACGTGTCCGGACCGATTCGCGCCATCGACGTCGATTTCAACTCGCCGGTGCAGAAGGGGCAGCGCGTCGCCAAGATCGACCCGGCGCCGTTCCTGGTGAAGGTGCAGCGAGCCGAGGCGGGGGTGGCCAACGCGCGGGCGCGGGTGACGAAGGACCGCGCCGACCTGGAGCTGAAGCGGTTGACGCTGCGCCGCACCGCCGACCTCCTGCGCCAGCAGCTGGTTTCGCAGAGCGAGCTCGATACCGCCGAGAGCGATCACCAGCAGGCGCAGGCCCAGCTGGCGCTCGATGAGGCGTCCATTCAACTCTCCCAGGCCGAGCTCGAAGAGGCGCGCATCAACCTCGCCTACACCGACATCACCTCGCCCGTCGACGGCGTCGTCGTGTCGCGCAACGTCGACGTCGGCCAGACCGTGGCGGCGAGCTTTCAGACCCCGACGTTGTTCTTGATCGCGCAGGACCTCACCAAGATGCAGGTCAACGCCAGCGTCAGCGAATCCGACATCGGGGCGGTGCGTCAGGGCCAGTCGGCGTCGTTCGCGGTCGACGCGTATCCCGGGCGGACGTTCCAGGGCGCCGTGGTGCAGGTGCGCAACGCGCCGGTGACAGTGCAGAACGTGGTGACCTACGACGTCGTGATTGCGGTCGACAACGCCGCGCTGGAGCTCAAGCCGGGCATGACGGCGACGGTCACCATCACCGCGGCGGAACGGGACGACGTGTTGCGCGTGCCGGTGCGCGCCTTGCGCTTCAACCCGGAGCGCAAAGCGCCCACCGCCGCCGGACCGGCGCCGACGCCGAACGCGGGCGAAGCCAAGCCGGGCGTGTGGGTGGTCGGCGCTGACGACGTGGCGCGGCGGGTCGAGCTGGACGTCGGGTTGCGCGACGAGCGTTACGCGGAGGTGCTGGCCGGTGCGCTGCACGCGGGCGATCAGGTCGCCGTGGGGATGCGCCGCACGACGACGCCACAGCCGGCGGCGCGCCCACCCGGGATGGGCGGCGGGCGGCGCTTCTAGTCGTATGGACGAGCCGCTCATCCGGGTGCGCGACCTGTGGCGCATCTACGACCTGGGTGACGTGCAGGTCGAGGCCTTGCGCGGCGTATCGCTCGACATCCCCGGCGGTCAGTTCGTCGCCGTCATGGGGGCGTCGGGATCGGGCAAGTCGACGTTCATGAACATCGTCGGCTGCCTCGACCGGCCGACGCGCGGCACCTATCACCTCGGCGGGCGCGACGTGTCGCGGCTGTCGGCCGATGCGTGCGCGGAGATCCGCAGCGGGCAGCTCGGCTTCGTCTTTCAGAACTTCAACCTGTTGCCGCGCACCAGCGCCATCGAGAACGTCGAGCTGCCGCTGGTCTACACCGATACGGCGCCCGGCGAACAGCGCCAGCGCGCCGCGGCGGCGCTGGCGGCCGTGGGTTTGAGCGGGCGCGAGCACCATGTGCCGGGCCAGCTCTCCGGCGGTCAGCAGCAGCGCGTCGCCATCGCGCGGGCGCTGGTCAACAACCCGGCCCTGCTGCTCGCCGACGAGCCGACGGGCAACCTCGACACCCAGACCAGCATCGAGATCATCGATATCTTTCGCCGCCTGAACCGCGAGCAGGGCCTGACCATCGTGTTGGTCACGCACGAACCCGACATCGCCGCTTGCGCCGAGCGCGTGTTGACCTTCCGCGACGGCGTGGTGCGTTCCGATACGGCGCAGGAAGCCCGGGCGCCGCTCGCTGCCCCGGCGACGGTCGCATGAGGAGGCGCGCGTGAAGCTGCTGCTCATGACCCTGCGCACGGCCTGGCGGGCGCTGCGCCGCAACAAGTTGCGCTCGGTGCTCACCATGCTCGGCATCATCATCGGCGTGGCGGCCGTCATTGCGACCGTCGCCATCGGCCAGGGCGCCGACGCCTCGGTGCAGCAGCAGATCCGCAGCCTCGGCACCGACCTGCTCATGGTCGTGCCCGGCGCGACGACGGCCGCCGGCGTGCGTTCGGGCTGGGGCGGGGTGTCGACGCTGACCGCGGCCGACGCCGTCGCCATCAAGAAGGAATGTTCGGCAGTCGCCGACACCACGCACTTCCGCCGCCAGGTGGTGCAGATCGTCAACGGGGTGCAGAACTGGTCCACCGTCGTGCAGGGCGCTCCGCCGTCCTTCTTCACCGTGCGCGAGTGGCCGGTCATCGAGGGCGCGGCGTACACGCAGCGCGACGAGGACACCGCCAACCGCGTCACCGTGCTCGGACGCAGCGTGGTCGACGCGCTGTTCTCGCCCGGCGAGGACCCGATCGGAGCGGTCGTGCGCATCAAGAACGTGCCGTTCACCGTCGTCGGCGTGCTCGAAGCCAAGGGGCAGACGGCGTGGGGGCAGGATCAGGACGACCTCGTCGTCATTCCGTTCTCCACCGCCGTACGCCGCGTGCTGGGCAGCGAGCTGGTCGACACCGTCGACATGATCTTCGTCACCGCCGCATCGAGCGACCAGCTGGCGGCGGCGACGGATCAGATCACCGCGCTGCTGCGCGAGCGCCATCGCACACAGCCGGGCGAGGAGGACGACTTCACGGTGCGCAGCCTCAACGACATGGCCAAGGCGTCCGAGAGCGCCAGTAAGGTGATGGCCAACCTGCTGCTCAGCGTCGCCTCGATCTCGCTGCTCGTCGGCGGCATCGGCATCATGAACATCCTGCTCGTCTCGGTCACCGAGCGCACGCGCGAGATCGGCATTCGCCTCGCCGTCGGGGCCAAGAGCCGCCATATCCTGCTGCAATTCCTGGTCGAAGCCGTGACGCTCAGCATGATCGGCGGCTTCGTCGGCGTCTTGCTCGGCGTCGGTGTCGCCACGGCGCTGTCCTACCTCGCGTCCTGGCCGACCCTTTTGTCGCCGGCGGTGATGGTCGGCGCCTTTCTCTTTTCCGGCACCGTGGGCGTCTTCTTCGGCTTCTACCCGGCCCGGCGCGCCTCGCGCCTCGATCCGATCGCCGCGCTGCGCTACGAGTGAGCGACGTCGGTTGCCCGCGCCGCCGCCGCCGGGGTATCGTCGCGTTGGAGGCGCCTGATGCCCGACGCGATGCTGGGACCGACCTCGCACTACTTCTATTCGCAGCGGCTCAAGCTGCACTACGTCGATTGGGGCAACGCCGACAAGCCGCCGCTGCTGCTGATTCACGGCGGGCGCGACCACGCGCGCAACTGGGACTGGGTGGCACAGGACCTGCGCCGCGACTACCACATCATCGCCCCCGACTTGCGCGGGCACGGCGACTCGCAGTGGTCGATCGGCGGCAGCTACTCGATGATCGACTACACGCTCGACGTGGCGCAGCTGCTCGAGGCGCTGAAGCTCTTTCCGATCACCGTCATCGGCCACTCGCTGGGCGGATCGATCACCCTGCAGTACTGCGGCATCTACCCCGATCGGGTGCGCCAGGCCGTGGCCATCGAGGGCACCGGGCCGCCGCCCGAAATGCTGCGCGAGCGGCCGGCGCACGAGCGCATGCGCATCTGGGTGTCCGAGATGAAGGCGCTGGCGACGCGTCACCCGCACCGCTACGCCAGCCTCGACGAAGCCATCGCGCGCATGCAGGAGGCCAACCCGCGCCTGAGCGCCGAGCAGGCGCGTCACCTGACCATCCACGGCTGCTATCGCGACGAGGACGGCACCTACCTGTGGAAGTTCGACAACTACGTCCGCGCCAGCTCGCCGTACATCTTCAACATGAGCGACGCGCAGCAGATCTGGACCCAGATCACCGCTCCGGTGCTGCTGTTGCGCGGCACCGAGTCGTGGGCCTCCGACCCGCTGGTCGACGGCCGCGCCGCGGCATTTCGCGACGTGCGCGCGGTCAACATCGAAGGCGCCGGCCATTGGGTGCACCACGACCAGCTGGCGCGCTTCCTCGCCATCGTGCGCGAGTTCCTGCTCGGTACCGGGTGAGCGGCGCTAGGCCTCCGCTCCACACCGTACGCCACCGCGCGTTCCCTCAGTCGCTCCCGCAGCCGCTGACGGCGCCGGCGACGGCGCCGACCAGCTCGTCGACCGACGCGTGGCGGTCGTCGTCGGTATCAACGAGAGCACACTCGTCGATTGGCAGGTGGCCGAGGGCGATGTTGACGCTGCGGATCAACTCGTCGAGCGTCACGGTGCCGCTCTGATCGCAGTCGCCGGGGCAGGGCGGGGCGGTGAGGTCACCGGGTAGCACGGCGACGGCGTCGGGGAATTGGAGGTTCTGGCGGACGATCTCGGGCGGCTGCGGCCGTCCCTCGCTGTCGAAGGTGACGCGCCAGATCTTGCCGTTGGGGCCCGGGCCGATGCGCAGGGGCGGGCCCAGGTCGACGGTGATCGAGAGGTCGGCGTAGTAGAGCGTTCCAGCCCGGTCGAGCGCCAGGCCCTGCGGATGTCCATTGGGCAGCGGATAGGGCGAGCCGGCCGGCGATTCGACGATGCGGCGGACGAGCACGCCGTTGGGATCGTACTCGGCGATGACGCCGGTGAAGACGCTGGCGACGTACCAGTTGCCGTTCGGCGCGCGGACAATCCCGCTCGGCGTTCCCGACGGATCGGAGATGAAGACCTCGGCGTTGACCACGTCGGCGACCGGGGAACCGAGGCTGTCGACACCGCCGCAGCCGCCGGCGGCGGTGGGGGCGGTCGGGAACGGCGGCGAGAAACGCAGCACACTGCCGCCGTTCGGCCCGGCGGCCGAGGTGACGTAGACGCGTCCGAGCTCGTCGATCGCGGTGCTCGTCGCGACGCCGATGTCCGAAGCGATCTTGCAGAAGTGATCGCTGTGCGCCGAGTTGGGATAGGTGCCGGGCGCGCCGGGAAAGCGGTTGAACGGCGGAAACCACATGAGCAATTGGCCATTGAACGGAGCCAGGCCGTTGTTGTGTCCGATTTCGGTGGTGAACAGTCGCCCCTGCGCGTCGAAGGCGCAACCGAAGGGATCGCCCGGTATCACGTGGTAGGTCGCGGTGAGCTTGCCGACCTGGTGTCCGGTGGCGTCGAACACGCCCCATCCCGGCGGTACGTCGTCGGTCGTTCCGGGACTTTCGCCTTCTTGCTCGGCCGGCTGCCCGGTGTCCTCGCCGGCGATGAAGCGCCCCGAACCGTCGGGGAAGAGGCAGACCTTGCCGTTGATGTCGCGGCCGCTCGGCCCGCTGCTGGCGCGGTCGATGAAGATGTCTTCGAGCAGGGATTGGGTGCCGATACTATCGATGTCGTAGCGGCGCAGCCGGTTGCCCTCGGGTGAGTAGAGCACCTGGCGCGACGAGTCCTGCGCCGCCGCTTGCCCCACGCACACCGACGCGATCAGCCAGACGAGCCAGAGCTTCTGCACGGTTCCCCTCCGTTTCGAACTGCAGTCGAGCCGGCGCCGGATGGCGCCATCCGTCTTATTCTCTGGCCTGCCGACACGACCGGCGTCAAGCGCGCTCGACGGGTGGCGGGATTCAGCGCGAAACGGCGCGCGGCTGCACGGGTGCCCGAGCAGCGCCTCCAGAGAGGCTCTCCTTGAAGGAGAGCAGCAAGGAGGCTCAGGGGAACGCGGGTCGCGCGGCGCCCAACCGCCGCGCGTCACGTTGTCAGGTGAACGGGAACAAGGAGACTAGTAGTTGAGGCTGCGCTTGCGACCGCGCAGGCCGCGACGGCTGCCCTTGTTCTTGAACGGACCGGGCCGGAAGTCCTCGCCCATGCCCTCGTTCGACGAACCGAAGTCGTTGAAGGACGGGGGCGGAGCGGATCCGGTCGGGCGAAACGGACGCGGGCTGCTGCCGCCGCCGGGAGGGCGGACGGGACGCTCTTCGGCCGCGTTGACCTTCAGCCGTCGACCGCCGAGCTCGCGGTCGTTGAACTTGCGGATGGCATCGGCTGCCTCGCCCTCGCTGGAAAACTCCACGAAGGCAAATCCGCGCGGCCGTCCGGTCTCGCGATCGGAGGGCAGGCGGATATCGATGACCTTGCCTGCCTCCGAGAGGACCGCGATGAGATCCTCTTTAGTGGTACTGAAGTTAAGATTGCCGACAAAAACCTTGGATGAAATGGCCGTCTCCTTTCTGGCCGGCACTATGCCGGCGAGTTCTCCGCTCAATACCTCTTTGTTCAGTCTTCGACAAGTCTACTCGATGGACACATGTGAGTTTCTCTGCGGTATCCAGCGCGCCGTCGGGGGTGGCCAACCAGTGCCATTTCCTTCGCCGCGGGATTGACAGGGTCGAGCCGTGCGGGCAATTGGGGAACGATACGCCCATGTGATCTGCGCGCCCGAGCGCGTGGCCAGAGAAACCAGGAGACATCATGTCGAGTGCAAAAAAGCCCAAGGGGACTCCCCGCGCCCGCCAGCAGGTCAATATCGGCCGGGCGTTGTTCTTCGAAGCGCTGCACGGCTGGGTCGTGCCGCTCGGCGTCGGGGCCCTGGGCCTGTCGGCGTGGGTCGCCTACAACATCGAAATCATCCGCCCGGCCACCGCGGTGACCTTTGGCGGGGGGCTGGCGCTGCTCGTCGCCCTGTACGTCGGACTGCGGCGCTATCTGGACGAGCGCACGGCGCGCGCGGCGGCGCTGCTGGTCGCGGGCTTCTCGGCGGTGTGGGCGCTCATCACGTTCATCCCCTTCTACCGGGCGGTGAACCCGCCTCCCCCGGTGCTGGCGACCGAGCTGCGGGCCGCGGCGCCGGCCGTTCCGGTGCCGTTGCACGGGCAGGCCGGGCCGTATCGCATCGTCGTCGAAGGGCACTTCCGCCCCTCCGAAGAGCACAGCAGTCGCTCGGCGCACTACCGGATGTTGCTCGGCGGCAGCGCCGGCGACCAGGCGCTCGAGGGCGATTTCACCGAGCACTGGGGGCGCCAACGCCTCGGGCGCCGGGGCTCGGCTCCTGTGCAGCGCCTCCATGACATTGGAAAGTACGACGTGGAGAGTCCCGACGGGGCCGACCTGACGCTGGCGCTGGAGTCGATGAGCCCGACCGCCAACGATTCGGTGACCGTGCGCGTCTATCCGGCCACGTTTCCCCGCAGTCTGTTCACGGGGCTGAGCGTGTTGCTGGTGGCGGCGGCGCTGCTGGTCGACGCCCTGCAGGGTTTCGATCCCGGCAGCCCGATCATGACGTGCACGACGCTGTCCGCCCTGTTCGGCGTCTATGCCTTTCGTTCGTTTGCCGCCGCCCGCCCCGGCTTCGGCGACCTGCTCGTCTACGGCGCTCTCGGCTCCGTGGCCGGTATGGCCCTCGGCACGGTGCTGTGGCGCATCGCACGCCCCTCGCTGCGCCGGTTGACGTCCCGCACACCCTGGCTCGCCAATCTGACTCCGGCCAGAGGCTGACCCTGGAGCATCGCTCCTCCGGCCCCCCCTCCTTTCCAGGGAGGGGCTAGGGGAGGTCGGCTTCCCCTCGGGACGGAACCTCCCCCCGGCCCCTCCTTGGTAAGGAGGGGGAGCGGAAGGGGGCGGGAGCGGGCAGGGCTGTGCGATTGCCTACGTCGTCAGCCGCCGCCGCACCGCTCCCCGCGCGGAGGCCAGCAGCACCGCCGACAGGCCGAGAATATAGGCCAGATCCCAGAGCAACACCGCGCTGAATTCGCCGCGGAAGATGGCGCGCGCGATGCGCACCGGGTGCAGCAGCGGCAACACCTCGGCGACCCAGAGCCAGATGCCGGAGAGGCGCTCCTGCAGCGGAAAGAAGACGTCGGAGAACAGGAACAACGGCGTCAGGAAGAGCGTGAAGTAGAAGCTGAAGAGGTCGATGGTCGGCAAGCGCAGCGATACCGAGACGCCGATTGCCGCGAACAACAGACCGGCCAGCGGCAGCAGCGGCAGCATCAACAGTCCGGCGACGGGCGAAGCGAGCCCCCACAACACCAACACGATCAGGAAGCAGCCGCCGTACAGCGCCGCGCGCGTCACCGCCCAGAGGATCTCGCCCGCGAGCACGTCGTCGGGTTCGACCGGCGTGGTGAGCATGGCGTCGTATGCCTTCTCGAAGGTCATGCGCACGAAGATGTTGTAGGTGACCTCGAAGGTGGCGCCGTTCATCGCCGCGACACAGACCAGGCCGGGGGCGAGGAAGTTGACGTAGGACATGCCGCCCATCTGCGGGATGTAGGCGCCGACGCCGAGGCCGATGGCGAGCAGGTAGAGCACCGGCTCGAAGAAGTTGGGCAGGATGTTGAGCATCCAGGTGCGGCGGTACATCGTCGCATTGCGCCGCCAGACGGCGGCGGCGTGGCGCGGCGAGATGGTCATGCGCCGCCCTCCAGACTGGTACCGGTGAGCGCCAGGAAGACGTCTTCGAGGTTGGCCGGACGCACCACCAGCGCGCGTCGGTCTTGGGGATCGCGTTTGCGCACGCGGTCGGCGAGCGGCGTGCCGTCGTCGAGGTAGCAGATCAAGCGCCGCTCGGCGCGCAGGCGACGCGCCGGCAGCTGCAGGCCGTCGAGCAGCTCGCGCTCCTCGTCCGCGGCGCAGTCGAACTCCACCGCATCGCGGGCCAGGTGGGTGCGGATCAGGTCGATCGGCGCGCCCTCGGCGATGACCTTGCCGGCGGCGACGATGGCGACCTGGTCGCACAGCCGCTGCGCTTCGTCCATGTAGTGCGTGGTGAGCAACACGGTGGTGCCGGCCGCGCGCAGCTCGCGCACCCGCGCCCACAGCGCCAGGCGGACGCCGGGATCGAGGCCGGTCGTGGGCTCGTCGAGGATCAACAGCTCGGGCCGGTTCATGAGCGACAGCGCGATCGCCAGGCGGCGTTTGAAGCCGCCCGAGAGGGCGCGCACCGGCACGCCGGCGTGCGAGCGCAACTCGAGGAAGTCGATCAGCTCGTCGATGCGGCGCGACAGGTCGGGGTCGCGCAGGAGGTGGTAGCGGCCGAAGACGCGCAGGTTCTCGATCGGCGACAGCGCGTCGATCAGCACGTTCTCCTGCAGCGTCACGCCGAGCCGCGCGCGCACGGCGCGGGGATGGCGCAGGATGTCGATGTCGAAGACGCGGATCTCGCCGCTGGTCGGGCGCGTCACGCCGTAGATCATGCGCAGCGCCGTGGTCTTGCCGGCACCGTTGGGGCCGAGCAGGCCGAAACAGATGCCGGGCGCGATCGAGAGATCGAGGCCGTCGACGGCGAGGCGTTCGCCGAAGCGCTTGGAGACGCCGCGCGCCGAGACGATCATGACGGATCGACGGCGTCACTCGGGGCGGCAAGGTCGCTCGCCGCCCCGAGTGTACGCAGAATCGCCTAGAATCCCGTGCAGGCGCTCGGCGCCGGGCAGTTCGGATCCTTGCCGAGGAATTGCTTGCCGTCGCTGCCGTTCTTGCCGCTGGAGGGCAGGCAGCCCATGCAATGGCGCATCAGGCCGCTGGTCAGCACGGCGCTGACGGTGCCCTGCGGCACACCGAGCTGCAAGTCGTAGTCGAGCGTCGTCGGGCCGCGTCCCTGCAGCACGGCCTTCAACAACTTGCCGGTCTTCCAGACCAGCGTCTTCACCGTACTGTCGGTCAAATCCGGGTCCTTGTACTTGAAGCCGCGCGGGCTGCTCGGGCTGCCCAGCAGCTCCCAGTTCTGACAGGGCAGGTCGGTCGTGTGATCCTGTCCCGCGGTGCTGGCGACGCGCAGTGTCGCCTTGACCGTGCCCGACGGATCGAGGCCGCAACGCGGGTCATCGGTGCCGTCGAGAGTCGGAATCACCACGGAGCCCGACTTGCTGATCAACACGATCTTGCGCTTTGCCTCGTCGTTGCCGGTGTTGTCCTTGACCAGCAGCTTCTTGCCGACGATGGGATGGTTGGTGAACGTGCCCGGAATGCTGAGCGGATCAGCCGGGTCGCTGCCCGCGTCGAGCTCGTCGCGGTCGTAATAGCCGTCCTCGTCGCGATCGACGCCGGCGCGCAGGCCGGTGCCCGGTGGCACGGCGGTGTAGGTGAGATCATGACCCACGGTGGCGGCGAGTGCGCGCACCTGCGCGTCGCTCAGTGGCGTCTCGGTGGCGCGGTCACTCTGGAAAGTGCCGCCCGGCAGGCGGTAGTAGCCGCGCTGCTGGCCGGCGACCGTGCCCTTGACGATGACGTCGCATTCGTTGGCGGCGGCACGGCTGAGGAAGAGTGAGATGCGCGGGCCGACCGTCGCGGCGTTGGTGTCGGTCAGCGTCGTCTGCTGACCGACGATCGGAGCGAGGTTGGTGTCGAAGGCGTGGACGAATGCCTCCAACTGCCGGCGCGTCGTGTCGTCCGGGACGCTGAAGACGGTGGCGTGCACGAAGCGGAACACCGTGTCGACGCTGCCGTCGTGCAGGATGCCGAAGCCGCGCACCTGGTCGCCCTGGAAGCCGTTGTCGCCGGGATCGATGAAGTTGATGGCCGGCATGCCGAACATGCCGATCTTCTGGTACACGTTGCGCAAGTGGGCGACCTTGAACATTTGCGTCTCGTTTTCGAAGGTCGTCTCGCCATCGCTGCCGAAGAAGCCGGCGGCCGGGTTGAGCACATGGCATCCGTTGCAGTTGAAGATGCCGTCGCTATTTGGGCCGAAGAAGAAGTTGCGGCCGGCCAACACGTCTCCCGTGAGCACGTTGTCGAGCGGGCGGATCGGGTTGGGCGGGTACGTGACCTCGAGGATGAAGTCGGCGAACTTCTGCATGTCGGCGTTGCTGATCGCGCCATCGCGGCCGAGCAGGCCTTCGAAGGCGACGATGAACTTCTTGAACGCCTCGTTCTCGTTGAGCGGATCGGTGGACTCGGTGCGGTCGCCGCGCCAGTGCATCGGGCCGTGGCCGGCCATGCCGCGCAGGCTCTGCGTCGTCATCGGCCCCTTCATCGGGTGGAAGTCGGGGTCCTGGCCGACGTTGAATTTGATCGGGTTCGGGTTGTTGGCAAACAAGTCGTCGGGGTTGCCGAGGTCCCACCCGAGACTGTCGAAGTCGCCGAAGATGTGGCAGCTCGAGCACGATGCCTCGCCGTTGCTCGACGTCGCCACCGCGTCGTACAGCACCGGCCGCCCGTCGACCACCTCCGGCGGCTCGGGGTTGTACAGCGGCAGATGCGCCAGCTCGCCCTTGGTCAGCGTGTTGACCACCGAGATCGAGTTGTCG
>CAYVUV010000088.1:0-38833 GCA_964455095.1 uncultured Binatia bacterium (SeqCode) | reverse complement strand
TCGAGCCCTTCGTGGTAGATGAGCGTGGTTTCGATGCCGCCGTCGGTGATGAACAGGTCGTTCGAAAGCTGCGGCAGAGCGTCCCAGTATTTTCCCATGTTGTCCCCTCCGATCTCCTGGTGCGGAAAGGTGTGTGCCGGGCCGGTTTCATATCACGCGGCGGGGCGATGGGAGAAGATCCGCGCCCTCCACGCTCGAAGTTTGGTGAACCCGCCGACCCTTTACCGGAGCACCGGCTCGGCCAGCGGCCGGTGCATGCGCACGAAGGGGATGGCAACGCCGTTCGGCAGCCGATGGACCACTTCCTCCCGCGGGGTGAACCAAAAGGCCGCGTAGAGGGGCACGCCCGGCAGCGTCGCCATCAGCTCGAGCTGGCGAAAACCCGCCGCGTACGCCGCCTGGGCGCAGGCCAGCATGATGTGATGGCCGATGCCCTGCCGGGCATGCTCCGGGGCGACAAAAAAGGCGCGGATGCGGGCCGCGTCGGTGCGCGGATCGAGCAGCGGATCCTCCGCCTCCTTGTGCTGGTCGCCGCCGTAGAGCGTGCGCCGCCGGCTCCAGCCGCCGCAGCCGCGGATCTCGCCCGCGGATTCCGCGACCAGGTAGGTGCCGTCGCGAACCAGCGCCGAGTCGACGCCGAAGACGTAGCGGATGGCGGCCTCGATCTGCTCGGGCGCGTAGAAGCCGGCGCTGAGGGCGCGCGCCGAGCGCGGGATCAGCGCCGCCAGGACGGGTACATCGGCGGCGCTGGCCGGCCGGATCGCGACCGCGGTCTTCATCCTGTGATCGCGCCGGCTCAACGGCCGTGCGGTTCCATCAGCTCGAGACGGTTGCCGAACGGGTCGCTCACGTAGATGCGCCTGTACCCCTCGAGCGGCTCGTCGTCGATCACATCGATGCCCGCCTGGCGAAGCCTTTGCACCAGCACATCGAGACCTCGCACGAGCAATCCGGGATGGGCCTTGCGCGCCGGGCGAAACTCGCGCTCCACGCCGAGGTGCACCTTCAGCGCGCCGCTCTCGAACCACACCCCGCCGCGCAGCGCCAGGGCGGGTGGCTTCGGCATCTCGGGAATGCCGAGCAGACCGGAGTAGAACGCGCGCGCGGCGTCCTCCTGTCCGCTCGGCATGGCGAGCTGCACGTGATCAATTCCCACGACGGGCATCAGATGTCCCACAGGCCTTCTGGTTCCTCTCTCTCAGGGGACCTTGCCCAAAAAGGTGCCACCGAACCGAGATCACGAAATCTCGAAGGTGCGAAAACACGAACCTCTGATTGGTACGGCCTAAAATGACGGAGATTGTCTTTCGTGGTTTCATTCTTTCGTGGTGTCGTGATTCTCCGAGCCATCCGTGGCACCGCCCGACTTCAACGAATCAGGGTCGAAGCCGTCATTTCATCCCCTCACCTTACCTCTCCCGGGGGGAGAGGAATTCCTTTCGCGAACTGGCGCGCAAAGGCGTATCAGCTCATGCAGAAGGCGTTGTCGTTCGTTCACAGGGTGACGTATCCAATCATGTGACTTCTTCCGCGTCGGATTGTGATGATGCCACCACCCGCCCGCGCGGCTCAAGCGCGCGGCCGCCTCGGCTTCACTCCGCGACCACGGCGCGCAGGCCGACGATTCGTGAGAGCTCGAGCCGCTGCGCCGGGTCGTAAAACGGCGGGTGGCGAAGATCGGGGCGGGTGATCAGGCGATGCGAGATGTAGAGAATGTCGCGGGTCAGTACCGGCTGTAGAACGGCGCGGCGCTCGAGCTCGGTGCAGGAGGTCGGGGCATGGCCGTCGACTCCGGTGTAGCAGTAGGAACCGCGGAAGTAGTACCAGCACGGCGCGCCTGCGGAATCCGTCGGCGGCAACTCCGAACCTGCGCCGATCGCTTTGAGGAACGAGGTGACGCCGACGATCCTTGGTGTCGACGGCGACTGGCTCACCGCCGCGACTTCGGCCCCGATATAGACATAGCGCTGCCGGATCTCGATGGTGCCGCCGCGTTGACCGTCGCCCTCCGAGTCATCGTCCGGGACCACCACCGCGCAATCGCCGGGGACCTGCGCCAATGCCGCGCGGAAGACCTCCTCCTCGGCGCGCGGGCCGTAGCGGCGGGACAGGTAGTCGTGCAAGACGAGCGGCGTCGCCGCGCACACGGCGACGATCGCCAGTCGCGCGACGCGTTCCGCGCCAGCCCCGCCGAACCTGCTGCCCACCCAGAGCGCCGCGGCCTCCATGCCTTCTGCCGTTGCGAGCAGGATCCACGGCAGCGCCCAGGTGCCGTAGCGGAAGAACTCCATGAAGCTCTGACTGGGATCGAGCATTCCGCCGCGCAGGTAGACGGGCGCAAATCCGGCGGCGATGCCGACGCCGACCACAGCCAGACGCCGCCGGTCGCGCCAGGCCAGGCGCGCAATACCGAGCGGCAACGGCAGCCAACACCAGAACGGCACGATCGCTTGCAGCAAGAGGATCTGCGCGACCGGGAACGTCTGCCACACACCGGCTTGCAGGTGCTGGAAGATGGAGGTCGCACCGCCGCTGGCGCGCACGTTCGCCAGGCTCGCCGCCGCGTTGAGGCCAAACCATGCGAGCGCGGCAATCATCACGGGTCGCGCGCGAACCAGTGCGGGGAGCGCGATGACCAGCAAGACGGCTCCAACCAATGGCGCGTCCGGCCTGCCCCAGCAGGTGTAGGCCAGGACGCCAGCGCCCGCCGCCGCAAGCTCGGCGCGCTGGGAGCGCACTGCTGCGGCGACCAGCGCGAGGCCGAGCAGTTGCAATGTCACCAGCGCACCGAGCTCGAAGTCGCTCGCATACATGGCGGCGTGCAGCGGCAGTGAGGCGAGCGCCACGCCGGCGAACAGCGCGGTCCCGCGACTGAAGCCGAGCGCGCGCGCCAGCAGCACCAGCATTGGCGGCGCCAGCGCCGAGAGCGCCCACGGAATGCGCAGGGCGGTCCACATGAAGTGCGGACCGCTGGGCAAAACGGTTCGGATCAACGCCGACAGGCCGCCATAGCCCGGCACGTACTCCAGCAGCCGGCGATATCCCGAGCCGCCGTCAGTCAAGATGTTCGGCTCCGTCAGCGCAAAGCGCACGAAGACGCTCCACGCCAGGACGGCCACGCACTCGACGGCCGGCCAGCGCGCGCCGCGCATGACCGTCGTCACCAGGGCGACCAGCCCGGCGGCGAGTGCCATCCACAAGGACACCTGCTCCCACGCGCTCGGCGCAACGTTGCGCTGCTGCGTGACCACCGGATCGTCCGGCGCGCGCAGAATGCGTCGCCAGAACGCCACGTCGGCATTGCGCACGACGGCTTCCTTCAGCACGGCGGCCGCGCGCCGAGCGGCCGCACTCTGGCGCTCTTCGGGCGGCTCGGCGGAAAGGTCGTATGCCCCGCTCCGATCGCGGGGGGTCAGAGCGAGGGTCACGCCATCGGTGTCTACTTTGCGCTCGAGCACCAGCTCGATGCGCGACCCGTTGATCCGCATGCCGTTCAGCCGGAAGCCCTCGGCGACCTCGCCGCCGAGCACATACGGCGCGGCCACCTTGGCGACCTCGTTCTCCACGCCGCCGGGGATGACGAGATCCTCAGCCGGCGCAGGACCGCTCAACGCCAAGGGCAGCGCAAGCGAGAGGACGAGCCGAAGGGTCGCACGGAGTTTCATTGACTGCGGTGGTACGAGCGCAGCCGGCGGGCGGGGACGCCGGCCCATACCTCGCCGGTCGGGACATCGTTCAATACGACCGCTCCCATACCGATCAGCGCGCGCGGACCGATCGCGCAGCCCTCTCGGATCAGCGCGCCGGCCCCGATGTAGGCCCCATCCGCTACGGTTACGCCTCCGGCCAGGCAGACGCCGGCGCCGATCGTCACGTAGTCGCCGATCACGACATCGTGCGTCATGACCGCGCCCGGCATCACCACGGTGTGGTTGCCCATCCGCACACCCGCCGTGGCGACGGCGTTGGCCAGGATGACGGTGCCGACGCCGAGCGTCACCGAGCGCGGCAGCACCGCCCTCGGGTGTACGAGTGTCGCGTATCTGGAATCGGGGAGATTCATCCGTTCCGTGATGCGCTGCCGGGAGGAATGGTCGCGCGGGTTGCCGGTGCTCACGACGAGCGCGGCTTCCGGATAGCGCTCGACGAGTGCGATCGGGCCGAGCACGGGCACGCCCTCGATCGCTTTGCCTGCGAGCGCGGTGTCGTCGTCGAGGAAGCCGAGCAGCGTCCACGTCGGATGCTGGGCGTTGACGGCGTGGGCGACTTCCGCCGTCTCGCGCCCGAACCCACCGGCTCCGACAATCAGCAGCTGGCGCACGCGCTCTTCCATCGCATCGACTACAGAATGGCGCGCTGCAGACACAGCCCCTCGCGCTGCAAGCGCCGGCGCCGCAGCACACGGTAGACACCCTGCGCGGTCATGGCCATGAACGGTTGCAACATCCAGCTGAGCCGCGGGCCGAGCCGTTTGCGGCGCTGCAACCCGCGCCACTCGGGCAGCGTGCGCGCGTCAGTGTACGTCGCCAGCGCCAGGTCCTCGAGCGCCGCGACGCCGGTCGGGTTCGGCCGGGCGCGATCGTATTCGCGGCACGCACTGCGCAGCGCCCGCCGCGCCAGGGTGCGCCGGACGGTGTCCGCCAGACGCTGGCGCTCGGCAATCGCGTCGCCGCAATCGCGAAAGAGAATGTCAAAGGCGGACCTGACCTGAGTCAGGTCGGCCAGGACGGTGCCGTACTGCACCCGGTGCATGGCCTGCAGATGGTCGCGGTAGTAGGCCTGATGCGGTCCGGCGATGTAGCCGACATCGGCGTGCAGCGCGAGGCGCATCCACATTTCCAGGTCCGCCGCGTGCGGCAGCTCGGCGCGAAAGCCGCCGAGTTGGCGGAGCAGGCTCGTGCGCATCACTGCCTCGGGCGAGTAGATGCAGCACTCCGTCATGCGGCAGCGCATCTCGAACCACTCGCGTCCGCGCCAGATCGTCCAGCGACCAGATCCCGTCTGCGGCTGCGGCCGCGGCCGGTCGTCGCGAAACACCAGCGCGCGCCCGTAGACAAAGCCGACTTCCGGGTGTGCGTCCATCAGCGCGCAGGCGCGTTGCAGCGCCCCGGCGGTCAGCATGTCGTCGGCGGACAACAGGACCGTGTACGTTCCGGTGGCCCATTCCAGTCCTTCGTTGTAGGTGCTGATGTGCCCCCGGTTCACGGCGTGCACGCGCAACTCGACGCGCGCATCGGCCGCGGCGAGCTCCGCCACCACCGCGGCCGAGTCGTCCGTCGACGCGTCGTCGATGATGAGGACGCGCGTTTCCACCCCCACCTGGCCGAGCACGCTGGCGACGCATTCGCGCAGATACCTCCCGTAATTGTAGCAGGGGATGACGACACTGACGCTGCTACGCTCAGGTCCTGGGGAGAGAAGCGGACTACTCCGCATGGCTTTGCCCGTGAGTTTCCGAGGACCAGATCGGCTCTGGCTTCCCCCTTTGGCAAAGGGGGGGCTTTGCCCGGCAATTGGTGCGGTCTTTCTGGTTCCCTCCGTCGGACATTTCCCCCTCCTTTCCAAGGAGGGGGTTAGGGGGAGGTCGTTCTTGGACAGCGCTTCTAAAAACTACCTCCCCTAGCCCCTCCTTGGAAAGGAGGGGGACCGGAGTCCGGGAGAGGAACTTCCTTCGCGAATGGCCGGGCAAAGTCCAAAGGGGGATTGAGGGGGATTTATCGGGATGATCCGTGCTCAAAATCCCCCCTGACCCCCCTTTGCCAAAGGGGGGAACCACCCGAAGGATCGACAAAGCCGTCTCAAACATCCCGCACCATCGCGATGACGCGATCCTGCTCGTCCTCGGTGAGCTGGTGGAACAGGGGCAGGATCAACGACTGCCGCGTCAAATGCTCGGTAACCGAGAGATCGCCGTGACGACTGCTCGCATACGCGGGCTCCAGATGGGCGGCCATGAAGCCGCGCCGGGCCGAGATGCCGGCGGCCATCATCTGGCGCAGGAGGTCGTCGCGCGAGAGCGGAAAGTCGTCCGGCAGCACGATCCAGAAGGACTGGAAGTTCGTCTCGCCAAACGGCGGGTCGGCGGCGCAGCGCAGGCCCGGTAGATTGCCGAGCCGCGCCTGGTAGCGATGGGCGAGCGCGCGGCGGCGGCGCACGATGGCGTCGAGTCGCGTCAGCTGCACGAGACCAAGCGCGGCGTGCAGGTCGCTCATGCGGTAGTTGAAACCGGTCTCGACGTACTGCTCGACGATCAGGTCCTGACTGGCGTGGCGCTCCGCCGCGCCGACGCTCACGCCCTGGTCGCGCAGGCGTCGCAGGCGTTCGGCGACCTCCGGGCGGGGCGTGAGGAGCATCCCACCTTCACCGGTGGTGATCAGTTTGCGCGGGTGGAACGAGAACGCGACGAGGTCGGAGTGGGTGCCGATCGGCTGGCCGCGATACGTCGATCCCAGCGCACAGGCCGCGTCTTCCACCACCGCCACTCCGCGCGGATCGCACAAGGCGTGCACGGCGGCGATGTCTGCCGGTACGCCGCCCTGGTGCACGAGCATGACGGCGCGCGTCCGCGGCGTCATGCAGCGCGCGACGGTGTCCGGCGTGAGATTCTGCGTGCATGCGTCGACGTCGGCGAAGATCGGCGTCGCGCCCGTGTAGCGCACCGCGTTGGCCGTTGCGATGAACGACAGCGACGGCACGATGACCTCGTCGCCCGCCTCGATGCCGAGGGCGACGAGCGCCAGATGCAGGGCCGCGGTGCACGACGACACCGCCACGCCATGGGCGGCGCCGACGTGCGCGCACACGGCGCCTTCGAACGCGGCGACGCGCGGCCCCTGCGCGACCCAGCCCGATGCGATGACCTCGGCGACGGCCGCCGTCTCTTCCGGACCAAGCCAGGGTCGCATGACGGGAATCATCGGCGTGCGCGGTATACACGCCGGCTGAATAGCGGTGCAACTCGGGCGCGTCGCGTTCACGACGTCGCGCGCCGGGCGGGGTTGTCCGCCTCGGCGCTGCGCCACCACGCCACCAGGCGGGCGAGCCCCTCGTCCAACCCGACGGCCGCGCGGAAGCCGAGCCGGTCGCGCGCCGCGTCGGTATCCGCCAGGCGGCGCGCCACCGGGTTCACGACGCGCTCGGGGCCGAACTCGGGTGCGAGTGTCGAGCCCATGGTCGCGAGCAGGGCGCGCGCCAGCGCATCGAGACTGGTCTCGGTTCCGCTGGCGATGTTGAAGACCTCGTCAGTCGCGTCGCTCTGCGCCGCCCGGACGTTGGCGCGCGCGACGTCGTCGACGTAGATGCAATCCATCGTCTGTTGCCCGTCGCCGAAGATCAGCGGCGGCAGCCCGGCGGCGATGCGCTGCATCCAGCGCACGAACACCTCGACGTACTCGCCGTGGGCATCCATGCGCGGGCCGTAGACGTTGAAGTAGCGCAGCGCGACGTAGTCGAGTCCGTACATCTCGTGGAAGCTGCGCAACAGCCCTTCGTTGAATGCCTTGGCGGCACCGTAGAGCGTGCGGTTGGCAAACGGGTGGTGGTCCTCACGCGTGGGGAAGGCCTCGGCCAGACCGTAGACCGATGCCGACGAGGCGGCGACGACCTTGCCGACGCCGGCCAGCCGCGCCGCGTCGAGGACGTTGAAGGTGCCGTCCACCAGCACTTCGAGCGCCAGCCGCGGCTCCTCCGCGCACTGCGTGATGCGAATCGCCGCCTGATGAAAGACGATGTCGATGCCCGCCATGGTCCGCTTCACCAGCGCTGCATCTCGAATGTCACCCTCGATGACGGTGACGCCGCCGCGGGTCATTGCGGCAGCCAGGTTCGCCCGCCGGCCGCGCGTGAAGTTGTCGAGCACGACGATCTCGCGCACACCGAGCGGCGCGAGCTGGTCGGCGATGGCCGACCCGATGAGACCCGCTCCACCCGTGATGAGCACCCGCGCGCCGCGGAGATCCATCAGTGCTTCACCAGCGTGACGTTGACCCTCTGCATATCCCATGGCCGCGGTAACGCCCATACCATCCCGGGATAGCGGTCACAATTTGACTCCTGCTTGGGCTGGCGAATTGACAGCCAGTGAGGGTGCGACACAATGAAACCATGTCGAGTTCGCGCCAACAGGTTGCGGCCGGTACAGATACGAGCCGAGTTGCGCAGCTCCATCACGCCCTCAGGCTTGAGTACATCACGGTCGTTTGGAACATCCTTGAAGGCGTGATTGCCGTGGCTGCCGCTTTCAGTGCCGGTAGCGTCGCGTTACTTGCCTTTGGCCTCGACAGCTTTATCGAGAGCATCTCTGGAGGAGTCCTGATTTGGCGGTTGCACGCTGAACAACACGGCCGCCACACCGGATCTGTGGACGCGCTTGATGCACAGGCCGAACGCCTGGTTGGGGCCTCGCTCATGCTCCTCGGTGTCTACGTGGCGGTCGACGCGATCTGGACGCTCTGGTCGGGCGAGCGCCCTGAGGTCTCACTCGTCGGCATCGTGCTCACTGTCACCTCGGTTGCTGTGATGCTTTGGCTCGCCGGAGCCAAGAAGCTCGCGGCCAAGGCGTTGGGGAGCCGGGCACTCGAAGCAGACGCGTTTCAAACGACTTGCTGTTGGTGGTTGTCGCTCATTGTTCTTGGCGGCATTGGTCTCAACGCGGTGTTCGGTTGGTGGTGGGCTGACCCGGTGGCCGCCCTCGCCGTGGCGGGCTTCGTTGCGCGTGAAGGGAGAGAGGCCTGGCGCGGCGATCATTGCTGCGATTGATGGGACGCCGCGACCGTTACCTGCACGCCATCGAGCTCATGAAAGCTTCATTCACGTTGCTCCGTAACCAGCGCCCGAAGGGCAGGGTCCTGCCAGTCGCGTGCGCCGCGAAAACGCAGGCGCAGATGGCCTGCCGCATCGACAAGGTACGTGTCAGGAAGAGCCGAGACGTCGTACAGGCGATCGGCCACCTCGGCTTTCAGCGCGACCACCTCGGGCGGGATTGTACCGCCAAGAAAACGGCGCACCGCCGGCCAATCGTCTTCCACGGCTACGGCGAGCACGGAACCTCGGCCGTCTTTGGTCAGCTCGCGTCCCAGCTCGAGCAGCTTTGGCAACTCAACCCGGCACGGCGCGCACCAGGTCGCCCAGAAATGCAGGAGCACAGGGCGCCCTTGCAGGTCAGCCAAGCTCTGCGTCGCGCCATCGGCTCGCACCACGGCAAGAGCCGGAGCGGGACGGTCGATTCGTTCGACGCGTAAAGGGTGAACCTCGCCACCGCGCCCGCGCTCCACCCAAAGATAGAGAGCGATGGCCATCCCCTGCGCGAGAAGCAGAAGAAGTGCGGGCCGAAGCCGCCGTGCCCACGAACGCCGCGGGGCCACGTCAGTCGTCACCCTGATGCTGACCTCCGGTCGCCACCGGCGGCGGCGTTCCGATGATTGTGTAGAGCACCGGAAGCACCACGAGCGTGAGAAGCGTGGATGAAATCACACCGCCGATTACCACAGTTGCCAGTGGGCGTTGCACCTCGGCTCCAAATCCTGTGTTGAGCGCCATTGGCAGGAATCCCAAGCTGGCGACCAGAGCCGTCATAAGAACCGGGCGCAAGCGTGTCTGCGCCGCCTCTTCGAGCGCCTGGCGCAGCGCGCGTCCCGCCGCCAGCCGTTGGCGGACCGTGGATACGAGCACCATGTCTCCGAGCACCGAGACGCCGGACAGGGCGACGAATCCGACGCCGGCTGAGATGCTGAACGGCATGTCGCGCAACCACAGGGCGAGGATGCCGCCGACGGCGGCGAAGGGCACACCCGTGAAGACGCGCAGCGCATCGAGCACGCGGCCGTAGGTGAAGAACAGCATCGTGAGGATCAGCGCCAACGCCACGGGGACGACGATCAGCAGCCGGGTGCGCGCTTGCTGCAGATGCTCGAACTGCCCGCCAAAGCGAACGAAGTAGCCGGGCGGCAGGACGACGTCCTTCGCCATCGCCGCGCGCGCCTCCGCGACGAAGCTGCCCACGTCGCGACCGCGGACGTTGGTCTGCACGACGATGCGCCGCCGGCCCCACTCACGGGTGATCGTCGAGGGCGCTTCCACCGACCGCACTGTAGCCAGTCGGCCGAGCGGGACGCGGTTGCCGTTGTCTGCCGCGACCAGAATCTGCTTCACGGCTTCCGGATCGGTCCGGTATTGGTCCTCCAGACGCAGCGCGATGGGCACGCGGATTTCTCCGTCCTGCATGATCCCGGCGTGTCGCGTCCCGAGTGCCTCGACCATCCCGAGGACCTGCTTGACGGGAATCCCCTGACGGCCAATCGCCTGACGATCGACCGCTATCTCGAGCACCGGCTGACCGGTGATCTGCTCCGTGAACACGTCGGCTGACCCGGGCACTTTGCGAAGCACTGCGGCGATCTCGTCGGCCTTGGCCTTGAGCGTGTCGAAATCATCTCCGAAGAGCTTCACACCCACATCGGCGCGGATACCGGCGATCATCTCGTTCACGCGCATTTCGATCGGCTGCGTGAAGATCATGCGCATGCCGGGCAGCGACGACAGGTCATCGGCCATCTCGCGCACCAGCTCCTCTTGCGTCGTCGCGCGTGTCCACTCCTCGCGCGGGCGCAACATGATGAACACGTCAGACAGCTCGACACCCATGGGATCGGTGGTGATTTCCGCGCTGCCACTGCGCGTCCAGATGCGCTCCACCTCGTGCGGGAACTTCTCCAGCACAGCCTGCTCGATCTGGGTGCCGTAGCGCACGGACTCGTCGAGCGACACGCCGGCCAGGCGGACGGTGTTGATGACGATTGCCCCTTCGCGCAATCGCGGCACGAACTCCGAGCCGAGTCGTGTCGCCAGGAAGCCTGCATTCAACAGCGCCAGCACCGCGCCAGCGATGACGAGCCCTGGTCGGTTCAGCGCAAACCGTAGGACGGGGCGGTAGAGGCGGCCCAGGTCGCGCATCAGCGCGTTCTCACGATGCGCGGTGCGTCGGCCGAGACCAAAGCTGGAAAGGACGGGTATCAGCGTCAAAGAGAGGAGCATCGAGCCCGCCAGGGCGAAGATCACGGTGAGGGCCATGGGCCGGAAAAGCTTCCCTTCGACCCCTTCTAGCGTCAGGATCGGCAAGTAGACGATGGCGATGATGAGCTCGCCAAAGAGCGTCGGCTTGCGGACTTCGACGACGGCGTCGCGGACGACGTCCAGCACCGGCCGGCGCCCCCCATCCTCGCCCAGTCGTCGCATGACATTTTCGATCTGGATTACAGAACTGTCGACGATCAGTCCGAAATCGATCGCTCCGAGGCTCATCAGACTGCCGGCGATGCCGAACCGCAGCATCAGATTGGTGGCAAATAGCATCGACAGCGGGATCGCCGCCGCCACGATCAGCCCGGCGCGGAAATGACCGAGGAGGAGGAACAGCACGGCGACCACCAGAAGAGAGCCCTCCAGCAGGTTGGTGCGCACCGTGTGCAGGACCTTTTCTACCAGGGTGGTCCGGTCGTAGACGGTCGTGACCTCAACCCCCGTTGGCAGGCCCTTGCGCACTTCCTCGAGTCGCAGGGCGAGCCGTTGGGCGACGTCATGGCTGTTCTCCCCCATCAGCAAGAAACCGAGACCGAGGACCACCTCACCGGAGCCTTCGGAGGTGACCGCACCACGCCGGATCTCCCGGCCGTCAACGACGCGTGCCACGTCGCGTACGCGGATCGGCACGCCGGCGCGGGACGCCACCACCATCTCGGCGATGTCCTCGCGCGCCGTTGCGATGCCGATGCCCTGAATGAGACTCGACTCACCGGCCTGGTCGAGCGTGCCGCCGCCGACGTTGGTGTTGTTGTCTTCGAGCGCTTGGGCCAGCTCAGACAGGGAGAGGTCGTACTGTTGGAGTCTGCGCGGATCGATCAACACGTGTATCTGCCGCTCGTCACCACCCCAACTGTTGACCTCGGCAACTCCGGGTACCGCCCGGAGCTGCGGCGCAATGACCCAATCTTGAATCGTGCGCAGCTCGGCGAGCGAATGGCCGGCGCCGCTCACCAGGTAGTGAAAGATCTCGCCGAGTCCGGTGGCGACTGGGCCCAGGGTTGGTCCGTCGATGCTGGAAGGCAGGTCGACGCCTTGCAGTCTTCCGAGCACGAGTTGACGGGCCAGGTAGATGTCAGTTCCATCGGCGAACGTCGCCGTGATCTGCGAGAAGCCGAATTTCGACACCGAACGGACCTCGACCAGGCCGGGCAGACCGGAGATCGCGACCTCTAACGGTCGCGTGATCTGGCGTTCGATCTCGAGCGGCGCCAACGCTGGCGCTGCGCTGTTGACCTGAACTTGCACGGGCGTCGTGTCGGGGAAGGCGTCGATGGGTAGACGCAGCCAGGAGAGCACGCCGGCGAGCGCGATGCCTACCCAGGCGAGGATGACGACCAGACGATGGCTGAGCGACCATTCCAGGATGCGTGTCAGCATGCGCCTTACTCTTCCGCGCAGCAGCCGGCGCCGATGCTGCCTTTGAGGGTCTCGGTCTTGAGAAGAAAGCCGCCGACGGTCACGACCTGATCGCCCGGCGCGACCCGGCCGCTGATCGCAACGCCCTCGCTGGTGCTCGACAGCGCCTGCACGCGCCGCGCTTCGAACGCATCCTCTGCGATGCGCACGAATACGAGCTGCGCATCGCGCACGCGTTGCACGGCCGCGGCGGGGACGATGACCCGCGAACCGCCACTGTCCCCGCGCACGGCGATCGCGGCGCGGCCGAACATGTTGGCGCGCAAGACGCCGTCCGGGTTGGGCAACGCGACGCGTGCCGTGGCGGTGCGCGTGCGCGGATCGATCGCCGGTGCCAGGTAGCTGATCGTGCCGCGAAACTCGCGCTGCTCTATGGCGTCAACCGTGATGACCACCGCCTGACCGACGGCGACCGACTGCAGGAGCGCTTCGGGGACCTCGATCTCCGCCCACATCATCGAGGTGTCCACGACCTCGAAGAGTACATCCTCGGTTCCGACGAGCTGCCCGATCGTGACGGCACGACGGGTGACGACTCCCGCAATGGGAGAAGCCAAGGTGTAGCGAGCCGCTCCGTTTCTGTCCGGTCCGACCATACCCAACGCGGCCCGCGTCGATGCCAACTCCGCGCGCGCCGCTTCGAGCTCCTGCCGTGCCGCCAGCACTTCGCGCTCTGGGGCGATCCCCTCGCGATGCAGATCCTTCATTCGTCTGTGGTTGGCTTCGGCGACCGCCACTCGCCCAGCGGCTGTCGCGCGGCGCGACTGGTCGGCGCCGAAATCAGCGCTTTCGATCACCGCGAGAGGCGCGTCCACCGCAACGGCAGTGCCGACATCCGCGCTGATCGCCCGCACCACTCCGGCGGCGCGCACGTTCACTTCCGCGACCCGTGTCGCATCATAAACGATCGTGACGGTGGCATCGACTTCCGCCCGATCCGGTTCCTCGGTGGCCGGCTCGGTCTGGAGTCCCACCAGGCGAGCGGTCTCCTTGGTCTTGAACCGCACCGTCGTTCCGTCAGCCGGCGCGCTGTCACTCGATACGTCAGCCTGCGGCTGACCCCCACGCTCCGGATGACAGATGGGGCAGATCGACTCCGGAAACCCGTGTTCCTCGCACCAGTCGCCTTTGGCTTTGAAGACCGGGATCAGCGCCGGATTGCATTTGGTGCAGACGGCCTCGAGGACTCCGTGCTCACGACAGACAGGCCCGACGTCGGCCGCGGCCGGCGGCGGCGCCGCCATCACGTGCCCAGGATCACCCGCAGCGAGGAGTAGGAACCAGACGGCCCCGACGAGCAGGCGGCGCATTTCACTTCGCTCCGGTCTTTTGCGGGCGCTCGATCTTCAGGTCGGGGTGGCAGATCCGGCATTGCGATTCGGGGAGGCCGTGCTCCGGGCACCAGTCCTTGGTCGCCTTGAAGGCGGGAATGAGGGCTGGATTGCAACGTGTGCACAGCGACTCCGGGACCTCGTGTTCATCGCACCAGTCCTCGTGCGAGCCCGGCTGCGCGTGTGCCGCGTGTCCGGGCGCCGCGGGTGCGGGCGTTTCTCCGCTGACTGCCGGCGCGTATGCGCCGATGATGACGAGGCTGAGGATCGTTGCGAGAGCGGCATTCGTGAGACTCAAACGAATATGCATCTGGTGTTCTCCTTTCAGCGTGTTGTTGGTCAGTGGTTGATTCCCGCTCACTTCAGCACGCCGGCGCTGAACTGGAGGTCGACGGCTGCAATGGCGGACTCGAGGCCGCGGTCGAGGGATTCCTGGCGTGTCCCCAACACTTCACGGCGAACGGTGAGCAGATCGACCAGTCCGAGCTGTCCGGACTCGTACGCCCGCTGCGCCAAGGCCTCGTTGTCGTTTTGCAGTGGCACCGCTGTGCCGGCGAGCTCGTCTGCCGCCGCGGCACGCCGACGGTAGACCTCGTACGCCGTACTCAGCTCGGTGGTCGTGATGCGCCGCCCGGCCTCCAGCTCAGCTCGCAGTCGGGACGCGCGCGCCAACGATTCCGCTCGGCGCCCCTGGCCGCGAGCGAAGACGGGCAAAGTGAGGCTCAGGCGGCCGAGGGCGATGTTGTCCTTCTCCTCCCGCTCGTACTCCGCCCCGATGCTGACATCGGGCCATCGTGCAGCGTTTCCCAACCGTGCATCCGCCTCAGCTTCACGGATCTCAGCTTCCAGCGCGCGCAGATCAGGCCGGTCGAGCGCCTGGGCCTGCAACGCATCGAGCGACGGCGCACTGGCCGCATTCAAACTACCGCATACTGCGAGCGGCGCACCGGACCCAATGCTAAGCAGCACCCGCAACTCACCCAGGGCCGCGGCGCGGCGCGCTTCTGCGTCGTTGACTGCCGCCGCGGCGCGGGATCGGGCGGCCTTTGCGAGGCTGACATCCAGACGGGCGATCTCGCCGGCCGCTAACCGGCGCTCGGCTATTTTGACGATCTCGGCCGCCATCGCATCAGCCCCGCGCGCGAATTCCAACGACTGCGTCGCGTGGAGGGCCCGATAGAAAACGACCGCCACGTCGCGCAGCACGCGGCGCAGCGCGTTCTCTGCCCGAGCGCCCGCCCGGGCCAGGCCGGCCTCTGCCGCGTTGACGCGGGCACCGCGTTTGCCCCCGAGCTCGAATCCTTGGCTCAAGCTGAGCCGCGCCTGGAGCGACTCCCCGCCGTCACCCTTCAGGCGTGGGCCAGCGGCGCCGTCGACGACGGGATTATCGCGAAAGAGGACCGTCGCCCCCGCCAACCGGCCGCGTGCTTCGTTGATCGCCAATTGCGCGGCAATGACGCTGGGCGCGCGCTCACGCGCCAAGGCGAAAGCCCGATCGAGTGTCAGCTCATGCTCTTGGGCTGCACCGAGGTGCGCCCAAAGGCTTACCACTGCAGCAGCCAATGCCGCCGCACCAAAGCGTCGCATACCCTCTCCCCTCTGCAGATCACGCCGACGAAGCAGACCTTCGGCGCAACCCACCGGCCGTCAAGACCCGGTCGTGTGAAGGTCAGGCGACGAGCTTGGGAACGTGCGGGATCTCGCGCGGATCAGGCGCGGTAGGGAGCCGTTGCGGGTCTGACGAAACGGACCGGCCTGCGAGCATCGCGATGATCGGTGCCCCGACGGGCAGCGTCGCATGGCGCGCCGGCGTGCAGCACGGACACATGTCGCATCCGGGCTCGGGTTGGTGATTCGGATCATCCTTCGCGCAGCGCCGCTCGCATTCGTCGGCCATGACGAACTGGGCAACGCCGCTCGCTTGCCCGAACAACACGAGCACCGACAACAAGGCGAGAAACCGACCCATGCGCACGGCCGATCGGTTAGCAAAGTATCTGCGCTGCCACAATTGCTTTGGCGCTCGGAACCCCCCTCGTTTACCGCGGCCAGTACATCAAGACTGCGACGCCACCGATGGCAATCACTGCGCCGATCACATCCGCCCGATCCGGCACGTTGCCGTCGACCACCGCCCCCCACAGCAGCGAGAGGACGATGAAGAATCCACCGTAGGCCGCGTAGGTGCGGCCAAAGTGGGCCGGCTGCAACGTCGGGACGACGCCGTACAAGACCAGTGCCAGCGCGCCGCCGAGGCCCCAGAGCGCTGACCGCCCGCCGCGCAGCCACTGCCACACCATCCAACCGCCGCCGATCTCGCAAAGACCAGCGGCGACGAAAAGGATGAGAGACTTTGCGATACTCATTGCCCCTCCGGATCGTGGGCGTGCCGGTGATGCAGATCCGGCCAGTGCGGGTGTGTGTGCACCGCGGCGTCGTGCTCGTGCCAATGTGAGTGCGCCGCTGCCTGTTGCGCGCCGGCATGGTCGTGGGCGTGGTGCCCGTCGTCGTGCTGGTGCAGGTGAGTATGTCCAACAGGCTCATGTGTGTGCGCGTGCGTGTGCCGCCCGACGAAGACCAGCGCGATCGAGCCCACCCACAGCGCTGCAACCCACACGTGCACCGCGGTGACGGCCTCGCCGAGCACGGCTGCGGACAGTCCCAGGCCGAAGAGTGGTGCGCTCGCGAACACCAGCTGCGACCGCACGGCGCCCAGACGCTGGGCCGCGCCGACGTAGAGCGTGATACTCGCCCCGTACGCTAGAGCGCCGACTGCCAGGGCAATTCCAACGGTCGCGCCAGGCGCGGCGAGCGGCGCGGCTCCGAGCCCGAGCGCCAGGTTCACGACACCTGCTGCCAGCCCCTTCCAGAACGTGACCCAGGCTGGGCTGACACCGTCGATGAGCGCCGTCAGGTTGTTGTCGAGCGCCCAGCAGACGCAGGCGATGCCGACGAGGGCGCCCGCCGCCGCTCCCCCGCCTCCCGGCGCTCCGCTGAGCAGGACGCTGGCCCCGACAGCACCGCCCACGCCGATCCACCCCAGCGCGCTGAGCTGATCATGAAAGAACAGGTGCGCGAGCACGGCCGTCGCCACGATCTCCACATTGAGCCAAAGCGACACCCACGCCGCGGACGCCAGTTGCAGTCCGGAGAGGAAGAGCAGGGGTGCAAGGATGCCCCCGCACGCCACCGCTCCGAGAAGGCGCGCCAGGCTTGCCCACCGGAGCGCTCCCGACTGGCCGCCACGGCGGAGCACCGGCAGCACCCCGAGCGCCGCGCCCAGATACAGAAGGCCAGCGAGCTGCGCTGGTGTCAGGTTGATAAGGAGCACCTTGCTGGCCGGAGTCGCCGCGCCGAACAGCGCTGCCGACAAGAGCGCTCGACTGAAGCCTGAGCGCGACGTGGAGGTTCGCTGCGGCACGCCCCGGCCTCTACCACTATTGCCAGCCCGACGCTCGTGCCGTATACGTTCCAGCTCATGCGTCGCTTTGTTCACACGCACCGCCTGGCATTCGTGCTCGCCGCGATGCTCCTTCCTCTTGGCGCGCTCGCGCCGACGACCATCCTGTGCGTCGGTAGTAACGGCCACTCGGCTATCGAAGCAGCGCTGGCGCGTTGCTGCGATCCTGCGCAATCCCATGGCGACACCGGGCTGAGCCTGTCCGCGGGCGAGCGTTGCGACGAGCAATGCACGGATACTCCGGTCGGGATCTACGCCGCCTCCCGCGGTCCCGAGCACACCACACCAGCACTCCATATGCTGGCGCTTGCTGTCCCCGTCTTGTTTGCCGTGCCGCCGCCCGCCACGCTGGTGTCGGGTCGATCCCTGGCGCGGCCTAGCAGTCCGCCGCCCCGCGCTCTGCGCACGACCGTCAGTATCTGTTGATCCGCTCACTCCGGTAACCGCGGCCGCCAAACTGGCCGCCGCGATCGGTGGAGACGCAGCCTTGCTGCGTCTCCGGCCTTCCTATGGCCGCTGTGCGCCCACTGCGGTGCGCGGCGGCGCGGATACGGGAAGTGGATCAACAGGAATGACGAGACGATACACAGCATATGTAGTGTTTGCCGCCGTTGCGGCGCTTGCCGGTTGCGCCGCAATGCAGCCGGATCAGGGACCCTCGGTGGCGAAGTCGCCGCAGCCGCCCCTCCCCACACCACCGCCCGCACTCCCGACCGGCGACCGAGAGGCGGCCCCGGAGCCATCGGGCCCCCTGACGCTAGCCGACGCCGTTGCCCTGGCATTGGCCCGCAACCCGGACCTCGCAGTAGCGGCGTGGCAGGTCCAGGCTGGCGGCGCGCGGGTGACTCAAGCGGGGTTGTTGCCCAACCCGCTGGCCGGACTGACGGTAGAGGATGTTGCCGGAACCGGCGACCGTTCCGGCGCAAAGCAGGCGCAGACGACCGTGCGGATCGGGCAGGCCCTCGAGCTCGGAGGCAAACGTTCGGCGCGCGTGAACGAGGCGCTACGAAGCCGCGACCTCACCGCCTGGGACTACGAGCAACTGCGTCTAGACCTCGTCACCGAGACGACGCGCGCCTTCGTCGCTGTCCTTGGCGCTCAGGAGCGCGTGACCCTTTCGGACCAGACCGTCCAGCTGGGCGAGCAAGTGGTCACCTCAGTGGGCCGGCTGGTCAACGCCGGCCGCGAGCCGAGCGCCGAGGCCACCCGCGCCGAAGTCGCGCTGGCGGCCGCGCGGATCGACCGTGCGCAGGCGCAGCGCGATCTCGACACGGCGCGCCAAGGCCTCGCCTCATTGTGGGGCGCGGCGTCCGGGTTCGGCCGTGCTGAAGGCCGCCTGGATGAGCCGGACTCGTTGCCGTCGCTGGACGAGCTCGGCATCTCTCTGCCGCGCAACCCCGACCTGCAACGCTGGGCAACCGAGCTGGCGCAGCGCCAGGCGGCGGTTGAGCTGGCAGAAGCCAACGCGATCCCGAACGTCACCGTCGAGGCCGGCTACCGCCGCTACGAGGACACCAACGACAACGGCTTCGTGTTCGGCGCTTCTGTTCCGCTGCCAGTCCTCAACCGCAACCAGGGCGCGATCGCAGAAGCTCGCCACCAGCTCAGAGCGGCCAAGGAGGCGCAGCGCGCCGCCGAGGTGCGCGTGCGGACGGCGCTCACTCAGACTTACACCGAACTGGCGACCGCTTACCGCGAGGTCGCGGCACTGCGCCAGACGATCCTGCCCGCCGCAATCCGCGCCTTCGACAGCGTCAACGCCGGATATCTCGAGGGCCGCTACCGTTACCTCGACGTGCTGGACGCACAGCGCACCCTGATCGCCAACCGCGAGCGCATGGTGCGCGCCATGACGGACTACCGGCAGGCGCTCGTGCGCGTCGAGCGTCTCACTGGCGGGCCGCTCGCCCAGGAGTCCGGTGCAGTAGACACAGGAGACCCACTACGATGAACATTAAGCAGACACTCGCTATCGCTGCCGTCCTCCTCGGCGGCGCCGCACTCGCCGTCCTGATTCTCCGCACCGATCCGTCCGCATCCGGCGATGCCGAGGGGGAGCATGAGGAGCATGGCGATGCGGAGGAGGCGTATCCGCGCGGCCCGCATCGTGGCCGGCTGCTCACCGACGGGGATTTCGCCGTCGAAGTTACAATCTTCGAACGCGGTGTGCCGCCGCAGTTTCGTGCCTACCTGTACGATCGCGACAAGCCGCTCCCTTCGTCCAGCGCCACCCTGTCGATCGAGCTCCGCCGCCTGGGCGGTCGGGTCGACACCTTCCGCTTCGCCCCCCAGGGGGACTACCTGCTCGGAAGCGGCGAGGTCGAAGAGCCGCATTCATTCGACGCGACGGTCATCGCCGAGCACGATGGGAAAACCTCGCGCTGGACGTACGCGTCGTACGAGGGTCGCGTGCAGTTGCCAGCCTCGGCCGCGGCGGAGTCGGGCGTCGTCGTCGAACGCAGTGGACCGGCGACGCTGCGCACCACCTTGCGCGTCAATGGGCGCATCGTGCCCAACGAAGACCGTCTCACGCACGTCATCCCGCGCTATCCGGGCATCGTGAAGGAGGCACGCAAGCGCCTGGGAGACCCGGTTGAGAAGGGCGAGGTGCTTGCCGTCGTGCAGAGCAACGAGAGCCTGCAGCCCTACACGGTGAGCGCGCTGATCAGCGGCACCGTCATCAAGAAGCATGTCACCCCCGGCGAGTTCGCCGGCGAGGGCGAGGACATCTACGTGGTCGCGGACCTCAGCACGGTGTGGGTCGACCTCGATATCTACCGCCAGGACTTCGACAAGCTGCGCCTCGGACAAGCCGTGCGGCTCGACGCCGGCGAGGGACTGCCGCCGGCCCAGGGTGCCATTGCCTACATCTCGCCCTTCGGCGCCGAGAACACGCAGACCATGCTGGCGCGCGTGGTGCTGCCCAATCCGACCGGCCAATGGCGGCCCGGCCTGTTCATCGGCGGCGAAGTAGTGATTGCGGAGGTGGCAGTGCCGCTCGCCGTGCGGGCTGCCGCGCTGCAGAAACTGCGCGACTGGGACGTCGTATTCGTGCGCGACGGCGATTTGTACGAGGCCCAGCCGGTCGAGCTCGGCCGCCGCGACGCCACCTGGGTCGAGGTGGTTTCTGGCCTGCTGGCCGGGCAGGAGTACGTTGCTACCAACAGCTTCATCCTCAAGGCCGACGTCGGTAAGTCGGGCGCCGGCCACGACCACTAGGAGAACGCCATGCTCGAACAAATCCTGCAGTTCTCCATTCGGCAGCGTTGGCTGGTGCTGCTCTTTACGTTTGCGGTCGCCGCGCTGGGCGCCTACAACTACCAACGCCTGCCAATTGATGCGGTGCCCGACATCACCAACGTCCAGGTGCAGGTCAACACCGCGGCGCCCGGTTACTCGCCCCTCGAAGCCGAGCAGCGCATCACATTCCCGATCGAAACGGCCATGGCGGGCCTGCCGAAGCTCGACTACACGCGCTCACTGTCGCGCTACGGCCTGTCCCAGGTCACGGTGGTGTTCAAGGACGGCACCGACATCTACTTCGCCCGCCAGCAGGTCAGCGAGCGCATCATCGCAGCCCAGGGTAAGCTCCCGCCGGGTATCGAGTCCACCATGGGGCCGATCGCCACCGGGCTCGGTGAGATCTTCATGTACACGGTCGAGGCTGAGCCTGACGCGCGCACCGACTCCGGCGAGCCTTACACTCCGACCGACCTGCGCACAATCCAGGACTGGATCATCAAGCCCCAGCTCCGCAACGTGCCGGGCGTTACCGAGGTCAACACCATCGGCGGCTACCTCAAGCAGTACCACGTCACTCCCTACCCCGAGAAGTTGCTCGCCTATGACTTGAGCTTCGGCGACATCCTCGACGCCCTGCGCCGTAACAACGCCAACGTCGGCGCCGGCTACGTCGAACGGAACGGCGAGCAGTACCTGATCCGCGCCCCCGGACAGGTGGTCAGCCTGGACGACATCCGCCACATCGTCGTCGGGGGGCGCGGCGGGGTCCCGCTGTACGTGAAGGATGTCGCCGAGGTTCTGCTCGGCCGTGAGTTGCGCACCGGCGCCGCGACCGAGGATGGCCAGGAGGTCGTGCTCGGCACCGTCTTCATGCTCATGGGGGAAAACAGCCGCACGGTGTCGCGGCGCGTCGCCGCCAAGATGGAGGAGGTCAACCGCAGCTTGCCCGAAGGCGTCGTGGCCAAGACCGTCTACGACCGCACCAGCTTGGTCGACAAGACCATTGCCACGGTGCAGAAGAACCTTGTCGAGGGCGCGCTGCTCGTCATCGTCATCCTTCTGCTGCTGCTCGGCAACGTGCGCGCCGCGCTGATCACGGCGATGGTGATTCCGCTCTCCATGCTCTTCACCATCACCGGCATGGTGGAGAGCGGCGTCAGCGGCAACCTGATGAGTCTCGGCGCGCTCGATTTCGGGCTGATCGTCGACGGCGCCGTCATCATCGTGGAGAATTGCATCCGCCGGTTGGCAGAGGAGCAGCATCGCCTCGGGCGCCTGCTCACCCGCCACGACCGCTTCGATGTGGTGTTCAAAGCCTCCTGCGAGGTCCGCCGCGCCACCATGTTCGGCGAGGTCATCATCACGATCGTCTACCTGCCGATTCTCACCCTGAGCGGCGTCGAGGGCAAAATGTTCTTCCCCATGGCCTTCACCGTCATCGCCGCGCTGGCGGGTGCAATGATCCTGTCGATGACCTTCGTGCCGGCTGCCGTCGCCGTGCTCCTCACCGGTCGTGTGGCAGAGGGCGAGAACATGCTCATGCGTGCCGCCAAAGCCATCTACGTGCCGTCGCTGCGAGTGGCGCTGCGCTACCGGTTGGCGGTTGCCACGGCAGCCGTTGTCTTGGTCGCCCTCAGCGCTCTGCTCGCCACCCGCATGGGCACGGAGTTCATCCCCAGCCTGGACGAGGGCGACATCGCGCTGCACGCCCTGCGCATTCCCGGCACGAGCCTCACCCAGGCGGTGGACATGCAACACGTGCTCGAGCGGCGGCTGAAGCAGTTTCCGGAGGTGCAGAACACCTTCGCCAAGATCGGCACGGCGGAGATCGCCACCGACCCGATGCCGCCGAGCGTCGCCGACGGGTTCATCATCCTCAAACCGCGCAGCGAATGGCCCGACCCGCACCGGTCCAAAGCCGACCTGGTGCACGAGATCGAATCTGCGGTGAAGCAGATCCCGGGCAACAACTACGAATTCACCCAGCCCATCCAGATGCGCTTCAACGAGCTGATCTCGGGCGTGCGTAGCGACGTGGCCGTGAAGGTGTTTGGCGACGACCTCGACGTCCTGCTCGAAATCGGGGAGCGCATGGCCGCGGTTCTAGAACAGGTGCCGGGTGCGGCGGACGTCAAGGTGGAGCAGATCACCGGCTTGCCGGTCATGACGATTCGCCTCGACCGCCCGGCCATGGCGCGCTACGGACTCAATGTCGCCGACGTGCAAGACGTCATCGAAATCGCCTTGGGTGGCAAGGAGGCCGGCGAGATATTCGATGGCGACCGCCGCTTCGATCTCATCGTCCGCCTGCCGGAGAATGTACGCAGCGACAGCGAGGCCCTGAAACGAATCCCCCTGGCGCTGCCGGTGCGCGAAATTGGCAGCGCCCGACGCGGACTGCAGCGTGCCGCGTTCGACACGGCTGCCAGCGGCCACGCCTTCATTCCCCTCAGCGCCGTCTCCAGCTTCGACACCACACCGGGCCCGAATCAAATCAGCCGTGAGAACGGCAAACGCCGCGTTGTCGTCACTGCCAACGTCCGCGGCCGCGACCTTGGCTCGTTCGTGGGCGACGCGGAGCGGCGCATCCAAAGCGAGGTGGCGATCCCCGCCGGCTACTGGACGACTTGGGGCGGTCAGTTCGAGCAGCTGATCTCCGCCACCCGCCGTCTGCAGTTGGTGGTCCCCGTCGCGCTGCTGCTCATTTTTCTGCTGCTGTTCGCCACCTTCGGTACGGTGAGGGACGCTCTCCTCGTCTACACCGGGGTGCCTATGGCGCTCACCGGCGGTGTTCTCGCACTCTGGTTGCGCGACATTCCGCTGTCCATCTCTGCCGGAGTCGGCTTCATCGCTCTCTCTGGTGTGGCGGTTCTCAACGGCTTGGTAATGATCACCTTCATCAAGAGCCTGCGTGCTGCGGGCACGCCCCTCGATGCCGCTGTCTTGGAAGGCTCGACGACCCGCCTGCGCCCGGTCCTGATGACGGCACTGGTTGCCTCGCTCGGGTTTGTGCCGATGGCCCTGGCGACCGGCACCGGCGCCGAGGTGCAGCGCCCACTCGCCACCGTAGTCATCGGCGGCATCATCTCCTCCACCCTGCTCACCCTGCTTGTCCTGCCGGTCTTGTACGCCTGGATGGAGACTGTAGCTCGCACACCGAAGGAGGCCGAGAACCCATGAAAGAAATCAAAGCCTACGTTCGCGTCAACATGGTGGCCAAGGTGATCCGCGCCCTCGAAGAGGCCGGCTTTACCGACATGACCGTCATCGACGTGCGCGCTATCCGCAGAGGCCTGCGTGACGAAGACCTCGAGTACTCTGCCGAGCTGGCCGAGCGCTACATGAGCGTCGCCAAGCTCGAGATGAAGTTCCGAGATGGCGATGTTGAGCTCGCGCGCCGCGTGATCACCGCGAACGCTCGAACCGGCACCCATGGTGACGGGCTCATTTTTGTGAGCGCGGTTGAAGACGCCATCCACATCCGGACCGGGATGTGCGGCGAGGATGCGGTCGAGTCGCCGCAGAAGTGAGGCGATGTCAGTAGGGGTGAGGTGCCGCAACAGCGGCCCACGGAGACCGTTTGCAGAGGGATGCGATGAACGAAGCTCGTAGAGATTGGCGCCGCCGTGGAATGCCGACGGCGCTGATGAACGGGCAACGCTACGCGGGCCGACTCGATTGCACCGATCTCGCCTGCCTGGCGACACTCCCCGAATCGTGATGGAGAAGCTCGAGCTCGAATTGACTGCGCTGCTCCCCACAGCGCCGGACGAACGCGACGGCTGCACTGCCCGTCTCTGTGCGTTGCTGCAGGGCACACGGGGCGTGAGTGAGGTGCACGTCGAGCGCAAGAACGGCGCCCCCCTCCTGTGCCTGCACTACGATCCCGACCTGGTCAGTCTGGCTGTGCTGGAGCGCGCGACACAACGCGCCGGCGTCGAGATCTCCACTCGTTACGCGCACGACCTCATTCCGATCGACGGCATGGACTGCTCCGATTGCGTGGTCGTCATCGAGCACGCTCTTCGCCGCGCGGACGGCGTGCTCGCCGTGGCGGTCAACTACGCATCGCAGATCGTGCGCGTGGAGTACGACACCACCCGCGTCGCCCGATCCGCGGTAGTCGCCACGCTCGAGCGCCTCGGATACCGCGTGCCCAAGAAGGGGGCGGCCGGGTTCCTCGACCAGTATCGGGAGCTCCTCTTCACCCTCGGCTGCGGCGTGCTTGCTCTGACGGCCTGGATGGCTGAGCATGTTGTTGGCGCGGGGCTCGCGCTGACCGGTCCGCTCTTTCTCGCCGCCTACGTGCTGGGCGGGTGGGACATCACCCGCCACGCCTGGCAGGCCCTGCGCGAGCGGCACGTCGATACCGACTTGCTCATGATCGCCGCGGCGCTCGGTGCGGCAGTACTGGGTGAGCTGGCCGACGGTGCGCTGCTCCTCTTTCTGTTTGGCCTCGGCCACGCGCTGGAGGAGCTGGCGTTGGATCATGCCCGCCAAGCGGTGCGGAAGCTCGGCGAGCTCACACCCCGAACCGCCCTGGTCCGTCGCGACGGGATCGAGGTCGACATCGGCGTCGAGCAGCTCGCGATCGGCGATGTCGTCATCGTCCGCCCCGGAGCACGCATTCCGGTCGACGGCGCAGTCGTGTCCGGTGCCTCGGCGGTGGACCAGTCTCCGGTGACCGGTGAGAGCATCCCGGTGGAGAAGGCTGCCGGCGCCGACATCTTCGCCGGCAGCCTCAACGGCGAAGGCGCGCTCGAGGTGCGGGTTTCGCGGCTGGCACGCGACAACACGCTGGCGCGCGTCATGACGATGGTGGAAGAAGCGCAGGGCCAAAAGAGCCGCACCCAGCAGATCACGGAGCGCTTCACGCGCTATTTCGTTCCTGCGGTGCTGGGTGGAGCCGTGCTCGTTCTGCTGCCGTCGCTCGGGCTTGGTGTGGGCCTGCGGGAGTCCCTTCTGCGCACCATGACATTGCTTGTCGCGGCCTCACCCTGCGCGCTCGCGCTTGGCGCGCCGTCAGCGATGCTGGCCGGAGTCGCGCAGGCGGCGCGCAACGGACTGCTCGTGAAGGGCGGCAGATACCTCGAAACGCTGGGCGAGGTGGGCGTGGTCGCTTTCGACAAGACGGGGACTCTGACGCACGGCCGTCCGGAAGTGACTGATGTCGTGTCGGCGGGAGGGCTCGGGGAGGAGGAGATTCTCTCTCTGGCGGCAGCGATCGAACGGCGCTCGGGACATCCACTCGCCCAGGCGATCGTGCGCGCCGCAGAAGTGCGCGCTCTGCCAAATAAGGATGCCACCGATGTCGTGTCGCTGACGGGCCGTGGGGTGCGAGGCGTCGTCGACGGTCGAGAGGTGATGCTCGGGAACCGTAGACTGTTCGATGAGGCGCAAAAGCCGCTGCCGGTCAGTCTGGAGCAGAGGGCCGAGCAGCTCGAGCGAGAGGGGAAGTCCACGATGTTCGTCGGCACAGGCTCCGAAGTCGTCGGCGTCATCGCGCTGGCGGACACACCGCGTCCTGCCGCTGCCGACACCATCCGCCTCTTGAAGAAGATAGGAGTTCGCAAAACCTTGATGTTGAGCGGCGACAATACGCGCGTGGCCGAGAAGATCGGACGCGATCTCGGAGTGGACGTTGTTCGCGCAGACCTCATGCCGGACCAGAAGGTCGAAGCGATCCGGGCGCTCGCCAGCGGAGAAACCGTGGCGATGGTCGGCGACGGCGTCAACGACGCCCCCGCACTCGCCGCCGCGAGCGTTGGGATCGCCCTCGGAGGAGCCAGTACCGAAGTGGCATTGGAGACAGCCGACGTCGCTCTCATGAGCGACGATCTGTCGAAGCTCCCGTTCGCCATCGGCCTCGGTCGCGCAACGCGGCGCGTGGTCTGGCAAAACCTTGCAGTGTCGATTCTCACGATCGGGCTGCTCGCGGCAGCTGCCGTTCTCGGGATCGTCGGGATTGGTTCGACGATCCTCGTACACGAGGGGAGCACGCTCGTCGTTGTCGCCAATTCGCTGCGACTCCTCAGATATCGCTCGCCGTGATGAGCTTCAAGATGGGCTCCGTGGCTGTCGATGAGGTGGGCGAATCCCTGGACCTCGGCGAAGTGCCTTTCCATGCCGATATCGAGGCACAGGTCCTCGTTGACGACGGCGCGGTTCAGGAAGACGGCTGGGGCGTAACCTTCGAGCAGACGGCTTCCAACACCCTGTACCAGCGGTCCGAGCAGTACACGCTCACCTACCAACTGGAGGACGAGTGAGGTGGTGGACTAGACACTGCCGTTTGGCGTGGATTGCCGTCCTCGCGACCAGCATTGCGCTGTTGGCTGCAGGGAGAAGCCACGCCTGTGTCGGCGTCGCGTGCATGCAGATCTGGTCGACCTCTGCCGGTGGTGGCTCGCTCACGGTGCAATGGGATTTTGCCGCCGAGAAGGTGCGGACATATTTGGCCTTCTGTGCGCCGAGCCCGTCGCCTTGCCTTTACAGTACGATTGACCCCGGGTTCATATCCCCCGAGCAAGATGTTCCCGGGGACGGCTATTACCCGCTCGCCGATGGAACGACGGTGCGGATCGAGATCCTGTCCGCGGATTCGGGACTCGCAATCAACCTGAACGGCCGCCGGCTCTCAGCCGCCGGCGACTCGGCAAAGGTTGGGACCATGCCCGACATTCACGGTCACCCGTCCTGGCAGCTCCTCTTGCCGGCGGACGAGTTTGGCGACTATCGCATCACCTACAAGCTCACCACCGATTCACCCCTCTACTCCGAATCTCAGCCGTTCACGGTGACCGTGACCAACGCTGAGCCGACGCTGAATCTCGCGACCCCGACCGCGACCCCTGTGCCTACAGCAACACCACCGCCATGTTGGGGCGACTGCAACGATGACAGGAGAGTGACGAGCGCGGAGCTGGTTCATAGTGTCCGGATCGCCGCCGAGGTGGCGGATCCGCGAACCTGCCCCGTGGATGGAGACGGCAGTGGCGCGGTGACCGACGATGAGCTCGCCGTGGTAGTCACTGCCATTTTCCGCGACTGCCGCGGCCTGCCGCGCGTCACGTTCGAGGAGATCCAAGCCCTCATTTTCACGCCGACCTGCGCGACCCGGTCATGTCACGACGCGCAGAGCACCACGGGCAACCTGGTATTGGAGGCCGGCGCTTCCTTCGATGAGCTCGTCGGTGTTCCCCCTGACGTGCTCGCGGCGCGCAATGCCGGGATGTTGCTGGTTGATCCCGGTCACCCCGGTAACAGCTTCCTGCTGACCAAGCTTCTCGGGCCACCTCTTGGCCAGGGAGGTCGAATGCCGCTTGTCGGCGACCCGCTCGATGCCGATCGGATCGACCTGGTCCGGCGGTGGATCCTCGAGGGAGCACGGCTTCCTGTCTTCGGCTTCGTCCGCCCCCGATCCATCGCCGCTGAGCACTAATTGCAGCTCAGAGCGAAGGCGACTCCCGCTCCTGAGAACCGCCCCGCTCATTTGTCCCTCCGACGCCAAGGATGTGCGCGTGCAGATGATGGCCTCACCTTTGCTCGACGCTTTGCCAGGAGGCCGATGCCGATGAAACGCTCCGGTGCCTTGATCGTCACCGCAACTGCCGCTGCCTTTCTTGCCCTGCCTGTCGCTGCCCAGATGATGCACGACAGCGATGGCATGGGTGGCGGGCGGCGAACAGGGATCAACCTGGTCTCGCCGACGAATTCGCTGACGCAGGTCAGACGAGGGATGCTGATGATCGGTCAGCACATGTACAGCTCTCGGGGGATGATGCCTGCACCCTCGCTGCCGCGCGACGAGGGAGGACAACCTCGCGTGTGGCTTCTGTTGCGTCTCTCCGGGGTTTCCGACCCCGACGGGCTCATCAGCAGGACGGGAAACCAGCTGGTGTTTGCCGGACGCCTGAGCTCGGGCTCGGGTGCGGAGGAACCCCTCACCATTGATCAGGAATTCACCCTGACCAACGGGGCGGCGCTCGTACAAGTGCCCGTGACGCTTCCAACGGCGACAGATTGGTCGAGAGTTCTGATCGACCAGGTGGCGGTTCTCGATGCCGATGGCAACACGTTCGCAGTCCCAGGCGTGGTGATCGCACAGCCGGCGCCGCTGGCAACCCCGCAGCCCACTCCCCGTGCGGCCTGCACCGACAATGGCGATTGCGATGATCACAATCCCAACACGCGTGATGTGTGCATGCCGGTGGGTTGCGTGCACATGCCCGGCCACATGGGGCCGGGTGATCCGATGATGTGATCTTCAGATTCGCGTTGTATTGCCCCCCAGGTCGTCCCGACCTGGGGCGCTCTTCCCCCGGCCCAGTCTCACTCACACCGCGCGCGCACGCTGATTGGTCGCTGCCCTGTGCCCGCTCTATGGACCGGTAGAGGGAAGAACGGCCCAGCCCGGCCGCGTCTCTTCCGAAAACGGTACGACGGCGATATCTCGCTCAACGATGTGGACATTTAGCTTGACTGACCCAGTCGGTCAGTTATAAATGGGCGCATGGCTCGCAGCATTCCGACCGGACGGCTCGAACAGCTCGTCGACTGCGCCACTCGGGTTTTCATCGATCAGGGGTACCGGCGCACGCAGATGGCCGACGTGGCCGACGCGCTCGGCGTCGCCAAAGGCACCCTCTATCTGTACGTCGAGAGCAAGGAGGCGCTGTTCGACCTGGTGGCGCAGTACGCCGACGCCGAGCGACCGTTCAAGAACCCGCCGTCGCTGCCGGTGCCCACGCCGAAGCCCGGCGCGACGCTGGACTACGTGCGCCAGCGCCTGGCCGAGAACCAATCCTTCCCGGCCCTGGGCGCAGCGCTGGCGCGGCAGCGGGTCACCGACGTGCGCGGCGAGATCGAGGCCATCGTGGTCGAGCTCTACGGTGCCATGGCGCGCAATCGCCACGGGCTCAAGCTGATGGACCGCTCGGCGCCGGATATGCCCGAGCTGGCCGCGCTCTGGTTCGAGGGCGTGCGCGGCGGGCTGATCGCGTCTCTCGAGCAGTACATCCAGGACCGGATTCGGCGCGACAAGCTGCGCGCCGTGCCAGACACGGCCGTGGTGGCGCGCCTGATCATCGAGACCACGGTCTTCTGGGCCGTGCACCGCCACTGGGATCCGCATCCACAGGTCGTCGAGGAGCAGGTCGTGCAGAGCACGGTGGTTCAACTGATCCGCGACGCATTGGTGAAGGAGTAGCGCATGAATCCCGATTCCGAGAGACGCTTCGACATCGACTGGCTGCGCGTGTTCGCCACCTACCTGCTGTTGCTCTTCCACGTCGGGATGGTGTTCAACCCGGCTCCTTTCTTCCACATCCGCAACGCCGACGCGTCCTTCGTCTTCCTCATCCTGTGTGGCTTCATTGGTCTGTGGCACATGCCGCTCTTCTTCCTGCTCGCTGGGTGGTCGGCCTATTCCTCCCTGACGCTGCGGGGCCCGCGAGAGTTCCTCCGCGAACGGTTCTTCCGCCTTTTCGTTCCGCTCGCGGCGGGCTGCGTGCTGCTCATGCCGTCGATCAAGTTTCTCGAGCGCTCGAATGGACTCGACGCGAACTACACCGGACTGTACGTCGCTCCCGAGCTGCAGGAGAGTTTTCGGCAAGTCATCCCTTCGGGACTGCCCGTCGCCGCGCCGTTCGACGAGAGCTTCTGGGAGTTTCTGCCGACCTTTTTCACTGACCCGGCGCGCTTCACCTGGGCCCACCTCTGGTTCATCGCGTACCTGCTGATCTTCACGGTCCTCTACTTGCCACTGCTTCAGTACGCGCGGCGGCCGAGCCCCTGGTTTCGCGGTGCCGTCCGCGCCGCGTGGGCATACGCTCCGCTCGTGCCGCTGATTGCGATTCAGCTCACCATGCGCGAGCGCTGGCCAGGCCTGCCGAACCTGCTGCAGGACTGGGCCAACGTGGCCTACTACAGCACGTACCTGCTCTGCGGCTTCTTGCTGGCGCGGTTCTCTCGCCTCGAGGCGGTCGTGCAGCAAGAGCGCCGGCGCGCCTTCGCGATCGCGTGCGGCGCCACCGCCGTCTTGTTGATCGGAGTGCTCGGCGGGGTCACGTCGCCGCCGCTTCTGCTGGCGACGGTAGCCGTCGCAGGCTGGTGCTTCGTCATTGCCTTTCTCGGTTGGAGCCGCCAGCACCTGTCGTTCAGCACGCCAACCCTGCGCTACCTCACTGAGTCCGCGTTTCCCGTCTACCTGCTGCATCAGTCCGCCATCGTCATCCCCGGATATTTTCTGATCCAACTCCCGCTCGGCATGTGGACGAAGTTCGTCCTCCTTCTCGTTGTCTCGAGCAGCCTGACACTGTCGGCTTACCACCTGCTCGTTCGCCCGTTCTCCGTGACGCGGTTCCTCTGCGGGATGAAGGGGAGGGGGCGACTCGCCCCCCGGCACCTGGCGGCGGGGGCCACCGCGGCAATTCTCATCGTCGCGGCCTGGGCCGTTGCCACCACTGCCGCAGCGAGCGGGGAGAATCGCGCAGCCGCGGTCAATCCGTTGGGGCGCTGGTACGCGGAAGGCGGAGCGGCCCAGGTCGAGATCACGCCATGCGACGGAGATCTGTGCGGGCGGGTCGTGTGGTTGCGCTCACCGTTCGATGAGGATGGGTGCGAGCTACGCGATCGCAACAATCCCAGCTCAGAGCAGCGTGCGCGTTCGGTCCTCGGGCTCGAAATACTCCGCGCCGCAAGTGCAACACCCAGCGGTGACGCGGCGGAGACCTGTAGGGTGTACGACCCCGTGAGCGGGCGGACCTACCATTGTCAGCTCTGGTTCGATGGAGACGATCGGCTGCACCTCAGGGGCTATCTCGGAGTGCCGCTCTTCGGCCGCACGACAACATGGCTGCGAGTCGGTTCGGAGGCCCGAACGTGCCAGGAGAGCTCGGCAGCGGGGTGACGCACCAAGGGTTCCCACGTCCGGCGGACCCCTGGTGCACCATCTCAGTGAGCCGTATGCGCCGCCCCGAATTCATCGCCCGACAGTCGCGCTGTCCAACCGGCGTGATCGGCCGGCTGATCGGCCGCGTCATGGCCACGGAAACCGCGCTTGCCAACGAATACGCGCTCCGACTGCTCCACCTCGCGTCAACCGACCGTGTGCTCGAGGTGGGCTTCGGGCATGGCCGCACGATCCAGCGCGCCGCGGAGGCAGTGCCGCAGGGTTTCGTTGCCGGGGTGGACATCTCGCAACAGATGGTGCGCATGGCGTCGCGCGAGAACCGGCACCACATCGCCGCTGGGCGCGTTGCACTCAAGATGTCGGACGCCGCGCCGCTTCCCTTCTCCGACTGTTCCTTCGACAAGGTTTATTGCGTCCACGTTCTGTACTTCTGGCCCGAACCAGAGAACCAGCTGCGCGAGATCCTACGCGTGCTGAAACCCGGTGGCCGCTTCGTCCTCGGCTTTCGCGCCCGCAGCGACGAGCGCACGGCCGCGTTCCCGCCTTCCGTCTATCGCTTCCATGAAGCGGACGAGGTTGAATCGCTGCTGGCCTGCTGCGGCTTCAGAGCGATCGCCTGCGAGCGGTCGCCTGATCAAACCGCATTCACCAGCGCGCATCGCTGACGACGGTCTCCGCGCCGCGGTTGGATCTGTGGCCACCGATCCTCCGCGCTGTTAAGGTCAACTGCCGTGAGCGAGTCCGAGTTCCAGGTCATACGCATCGCGGGCTTTGGGGCCGCGGCTGCCTTCGGGCTCGCTCTACAGCACCGGCGCCCCCACGATCGACTCTACCGGGGCCGGTGGGTGAACGTCGCGCTGTGGTTGATCAACGGAGTCGTCATGTCCGTCGTCTGCGGCGCCTGCGCCTGCACCGTGGCGCGTTGGGCGGGCACGGCGCAGGCAGGGCTGTTGAACAACGTTGCTGCACCGGCATGGGCCAGCGCGCTCGTCACCGTTCTGGCTTTGGATTTCGTCTCCTACGCCTGGCACCGAGCCAATCACCAAGTTTCGTTCTTGTGGCGCTTTCACCAGGTGCATCACTCGGACACGAGCTTCACGGTGTCGACGGCGGTGCGTTTTCATCCGGGGGAACTGCTCTTGTCGCTGCCGATCCGGCTGCTGGCGGTGGTGTTGCTTGGTGCTCCCGCGGTGGCGGTGGTGGTGTTCGAGGTGGTGTTCGCATTTGCGAATCTGTTCGAGCACGGCAACATCGGGCTCCCGTTGCGACTTGAACAGCGACTCGCCAGACTCCTGGTGACGCCTGCGCTGCATCGCCGGCACCACGCGAATCGGCGCCCGGAGCTCGACAGCAACTTCGGAACGATCCTCACGCTGTGGGATCGTCTGCTCGGAACCTTCGGAGAGAGCTCCTCCGCCGCTCGCTTCGAAACGGGCCTGCCAAGCGGCGCAGGCGCCGTCACCGTCGGGCAGGCGCTCCTGTTACCGCTCGGCCCAGGCGGTCGAGGATAGCCTGGGTCTCCTCGGGGCGAGCGGGACTATGGGCTGAGCTTGTGAACCCGAGTCCTCAGCCCGCATTCCCGGAATCGCGGCGGACGCCGAGCTTCTTCATGCGGCTGCGCAGGGTGTTGGGGTGGAGGCCGAGGATGCGGGCGGCGCCGGCGGGGCCTTCGATGACGCCTTTGGTTTTCTGCAGGACGTCGATGACATGTTGGCGCTCGACGTCGTCGAGCGAGCGATCGCTGATTGCGGCCGCGGCTGGTGCGGGAGGCGGCTGTGGCGCGTCAGTGCGAGGGAGTTGGTCGCGGCCGAGGCTCAGCACGGTGCCCGTGCTCAGCACGACGGCGCGTTCGATGACGTTCTGCAGCTCGCGGATGTTGCCCGGCCACGGGTAGCTCAGCAGCAGCTCCATCGTCTCCTGCGAGACGGCGTCGACGGCTTTGCCGAACTTGCGGGCGAAGCGCTGCAGAAAGAACTCGACCAGCTGCGGGATGTCGGCGCGGCGCTGGCGCAGCGGCGGGACGGTGAGCGGCAGGACGTTGAGCCGGTAGAACAGGTCGGCGCGGAAGCGCCCGCTGCGGATGGCTTCGTTGAGGTCGCGGTTGGTGGCGGCGATGACGCGCACGTCGACGCGCGTCGTGCGGTTGCTGCCGACGGGCTCGAACTCGCGCTCTTGCAGCACGCGCAGCAGCTTGACCTGCGTCTCGAGCGGCAGCTCGCCGACCTCGTCGAGGAAGATGGTGCCACCCTGCGCCAGCTCGAAGCGACCAATGCGTTTCTCGAGCGCGCCGGTGAAGGCGCCTTTGACGTGCCCAAAGAGCTCGCTCTCGACCAGGCCGGCGGCGATGACGGCGCAGTTCACCTTGACCAGCGGCCGGCCCTTGCGCGCGCTGCGATCGTGGATGGCGCGCGCGATCAGCTCCTTGCCGACGCCGGTCTCGCCGCCGATCAGCACGGTGGCGTCGGTGGGCGCGATCTGCTCGACCGTGCGCAGCACTTGCAGCAGCGGCGGGCTGTTGCCGACCATCTCCTCGAAGTTGTGCTCGCGGCGGATTTCCTCCTGCAGGTAGACGTTCTCGGCCTCGAGGCGGTTCTTGAGGCTCTCGACCTCGGCCAGCGCGGCGCGCAGGTCCTCTTCGGCGCGCGTGCGCCGCGCGACCTCTTCGGTCCGCTCGCGGTACAGGCGCGCGTTCTCCAGCGAGATGGCGGCTTGCGAGGACAGGACGTCGAGCACCGCGATGCGCTCTGCCGTGAAGGCATCCGTGGTGAGGTTGTTCTCCAGGTAGAGGATGCCGCCGCGCGCGCCCTGATGGACTACTGGCATGCAGAGGATCGACTTCGGCCGCGCCGCGAGGATGTACGGATCGGCGGCGAAGCGCTGATCGGCCGCGGCATCGGCGAGGACGAGGCTGGTGCCGGTCTTGCGGACGTATTGCACGACGGCGCGCGAGAGCCCGCTGCTCGATTGCAGCGGCAGCGAACCGAGCAGGCTCACGGCGTCGTGGTCGACCACGCCCTCGGCTTCGATGACGAGGTGGCCGTCCTTCTCCTGCAGGAAGAAACCGCGCTCGGCGCCGGCGTTCTGGATCGCAATGCGCATGAGCTTGCGCAGCAACTCGTCGAGGACGATCTCGCCCGCCAGCGCGTGTGCCGCCTGTGTGACGCTGGCAACATCGAGCGAGGGCGCGGCTTCCTCGGGCTCACCCGCGCGCAGTGGCGGGTAGCGCTCTTCGAGTTGCCGCACCTTGGCCGCGGCGCCCCAGGCGCGATAGCAGCGGCGCGCCTCGCCGAGGTACACCGCCGCCACCCGTTCGTTGCGCGGCAACCACGCTCGCCCGCCGAGCTCGTGTGCCAGCGCTTCGTGCTGCAGGCTGTCGGTCTGCCGGGCATAGCGAATGGCCTCTTCGCAGAGCGCCAGGGCCTCCAGGGCGCCGCCCTCGATCGACTCCATCTCGGCGCTGAGCAGCAAGAAGAAACAGCGGAAGTTCTCGGGGCAGTTCTCGGCCAGGAGCTGCAGCGAGCCGCGCGCCGCCACCAGCTCGGCCCAATACGCCTGCTGCTCGTGCGCGCCCGCGTCGCGGTAGAGGCCGGTCAACGCGAGCCCGCCCCAGAACTCCAGCAGCACCGGCCAGATGGTGCCACGGCCCCAACCCCACTGTCGCGCCGCGAGGGCCGCGTCCCGCGCGGCGGCGAAGTCCTCGCAGTGCAAGGCAAGATGGAGCTTGGCGACGTGCAGCACCGTCATGAAGAACGGGTTGTCGGCGTTCTCCGCGGCGTACGCGCCTTCGTCGAAGTTGGCGTCGGACAGCGAGAGCGGGTTCTCGGTGCGGCCCTGCAGGGCGCGCGCCCAGTTGAGCATGACGCTGTGCGCGCCGGCCAGGCCGAAGGTGCGGATGCGGCGCAGCAGGGCGAGGTTGGGGCTCAGGTCGCGCACGTAGGCGTCGAGGTCGCGGCTGGTCAGGAAGGCGGGCCAGCTCTCGGTGAAGGCGCCGTAGCCGGCGTAGGTGAAATCGCCGCTCTCGAGGCCGCTGCGGTAGGCCTCGCGGGCGTGATGCGCGCAGCTTTCGAGCGGCCGGCGCCAGAGCGTGACGTGGGCGTTGAACTGCTGGTGGATCTTGGCGCGGCGCTTCTGGTCGCCGAAGCGCTCGTTGACGGCCAGCGCCAGGGCGCCCCACTCGTAGGCCGAGCGGTAGTCGCCGCGCACCGGTCCCACCGAGATGGCGTGCGTGACGTACCCGTAGGCCGAGTCTTCGGTGTTGCCGTGCTCGATCGACAGGCGCGTCATGCGGGCCGAGATGAGCGAGGCGACCACGTCGCCGCCGGCGATGTAGGCCGGGGCCCAGGTGTCCGTCAGCAGCCGCATGACCATGCGCGTCTCGGCGTCCTCCATGACCGGCAGCTCGACCAACGAGGCAATGCTGCGGCCAGCCAGCCGGCGATCGATCAACGCGCTCTCGATCTCCAGGGCGTTCTGCCGGGCGGCCGTGTCGGCTGGAAACGAGACCCCGAACAGCGCCACGCCTTCGAGCCCGATGCGCGCCGCTTCGGCAAAGCGCGACATGTTTTCGTACTGGACGACGCGCAGGTCGTAGACCTGGGCTTTGTCGAGCGCGGTCGCGGCGCGCGCGAGCAGATTCTCGAACCGGCGCTCGGCATCGTCGAAGTCACCGCACAGGTACGCGCACTCGGCGGCTTCGCGGTGCAGCTCGAACATCAGCGCGTAGTCGGACGACCAGTGCGATTCCGGCAGGAGCTCGAGCCCGGCGGTGAAATAGCCCAGGGCCGCCTCGTAGGCGGTCGACGACTTGGCGCGCACGCCGGCCGTCAGGTTGAGCCGGGCGAGGGCGAGCCGCTCCGCTGCGTCGGTCATCAGATCGCGCCCGAGGTTGAGATGGCCGACGACGTCGAACACCCGCTCCTCCGCCGTGCCGCGCTGCCAGCGCTGCTGGAGCAGTCGCCCGACAGCGAGGTGCAGCTCCTGGCGGCGTTCTATCGGCAGCCGCACATAGGCCGCTTGCTGCACGCGGTCGTGCAGGAAGGCGTAGGTGGACAGGCCGGCGCCCGGGACGCCGTCGCCCTCGGCATCTTGTCCCGCGACGCGCAGTACCAGGCCGTTGTCGAGCGCCTCGCGCAAGCTGTCACCGGTCTCTTGCGGCGATTGTTGGCTGACGATGGCGAGGGTCGGCAGGTCGAAGGGATTGCCGACGCACGCGGCGAGGGTGAGCACGCGCTGCGTCGCGGCCGAGAGGCGCTGGATCTTGCGGCTCATGAGGTCGACGACATTGTCGGTCATGGGGGCGCCGGCGATGTCGTCGATGTGGAACACCCAGCGTTGCTGGTCGTGGTCGAAGACGAGCAGGCGCTCCTGCCACAGCGTCTTGAGGAACTGGATGACGAAGAACGGGTTGCCCTCGGTCTTGCTGGCGACCAGTTGGGCCAGCGCCGCGATCTCGGCATCGTCGCGGTGCAGGCAGTCGGCGGCAAAGCGCGTCAGATCGGGCAGGCCGAGCGGGGCCAGCGCGATCCGATCGACCGGCACGCCCGCGGCTTCGAGCGCCGCCGCCGTGCGCGTGAGCTGATGGTCGGCGTCGACTTCGTTGTCGCGATAGGCGCCGATGACGTAGAGGAACTGCAGGTCCAGGCTGGTGAGCAGCGACTGCAGCAAAGCCAGGCTGGCGGCATCGGCCCACTGCAGATCGTCGAGGAACACCACCATCGGGTGTTCGCGCGCCACCAGCGCGCCGACGAAGTTCTGAAACACGAGGCGGAAGCGGTTCTGTGCCTCGGCCGCCGCCAGCGGCGGCGCGGCCGGCCGCGGGCCGATGATGAGCTCGATCTCGGGCATCACCTCGGTCAAGACTCCCGCGTTGGCGCCGAGCGCGGTCTCGATGCGCGTGCGCCAGAGGCCGAGGCGCTCCTCGCTCTCCGTCAGCAGCTGCTGCACCAGGCCGCGGAAGGCCTGCAGCAGGGCGCCGTAGGGGATGTTGCGCATCACCTGGTCGAACTTGCCGGCGATGAAGTGGCCGCGCTGCCGGACAATCGGCCGGTACAGCTCCTGGATCAGCGACGTTTTGCCGACGCCGGAATATCCCGCCACCAGCATGAGCGCGGCCGGTCCCTGACAGACGCGCTCGAAGCCTCTGGTCAACTCGCGCACCTCGCGCTCGCGCCCGTACAGCTCCTGCGGAATCAGAAAGCGATCCGACACGTCGTGGGTGCCGAGCGGAAACGGCGCGATGGCGCGGCGCGCGCCCCACTCGCGCGCGCAGCGCTCGAGGTCGGCCTTCAACCCGTGCGCGCTCTGATAGCGCGCTTCGGCGCGCTTCTCGAGCAGCTTCATGACGATCGCGGAGACCGCCTCGGGTACACCCGCCCGCCGCTCGGCAGGCGACACCGGCCGGCTGGCGATATGGGAATGGATCAGCTCGAGGGCGTCGGTGGCGCCGAACGGGCGCAGTCCGGTCAACATCTCGTAGAACGTCGCGCCCAGCGAGTAGAAGTCGGTGCGGTAGTCGGTGGTGCGGTTCATGCGGCCGGTTTGCTCCGGCGACATGTAGGGCAGGGCGCCGGACAGCAATGCCGGCGGCACTGGCGTCTGGGTCTCGCCGGAGCCGCGCGAGGCGAGGGCGAAGCCGTCGAGCTGCAGCGCGCGGGTGGCAGGGTGGACGAGGATGCTCTCGGGCTGGATGTTGCGGTGAATGATGTCGCGGCGGTGCAGCTCGGCGAGGATCGCGGCCAGTTGCAGCGCCAGGTGGAAGAAGGTCGACAGCTCGATCGGCCCGGCCGCGAGCAGCGACGCAAGCGGCATGGCCCCCGCGTCCTCGAGCACCAGCCAGCACGTGCCGTCGCTGCGCACCAATTCGTAGGCGCGCGGCACGCCGGGCAGCGATAGATCGCTCAGCAGCGTGAACTGCCGCCGCAGCCCCTCGATCTGCGCCGCGCGCGCCGGCTGGCGCAGCGGGCTCTTGAGCAACACCGGCACCCGATCGGCTTCGCGCCGGCCGCGGTACATGACGTACTGCTCGCCGCGGCAGAGCTCGGCGGCGATCTGGTAGCCTGTCGGTGTCACTCGGCCTCCTGCGCGGGCTACTATGCCTTCGCGCGGCAGCTTGGCAAGGATTGAACGCCCGCGCCTTCCGCGCGCTTCCCCACCGTGCCTCCCCGGCGCCGCAGAAGCGACGCGCTCCCTGCGGAAGAGGTGTTGAGTAACGCTCGCGCTCTACGCTACACATTGACGAGGGGGAAACATGCGCCGACTCATCTGGGGGGCTCTCGCGTCCGCGCTGGTGCTGTTGCTGACGCCGGCGGGCGCCAGCGCGCTGCTCGCGCTTGGCGGCGAGTTTCAGGTCAATACGTATACGGTGGGCGACCAGCTGCGCCCGACGGTCGCCGG
>CAYVUV010000087.1:0-4159 GCA_964455095.1 uncultured Binatia bacterium (SeqCode) | reverse complement strand
GCGAGCTGGATTTCTCGAATATGGGCGGGCGCGCGAGCGGCGCCGCCGACGAGCGCGGAGACGCCAAATGAGCCTGAGCCTGAACGTCGTGGTCCTGCTGTACCTGGTGGCATCGGTGTGCTTCATCCAGGCGTTGAAGGGCCTGTCGCATCCGACCACCTCGCGCATCGGCAATACCTTCGGCATGGCCGGCATGGCGATCGCGGTGCTGACCACGATCGCGCTGATCCTCAAGCTCACCGGCGGCTCCGGCGCGCTCGGCCTGGGCTGGGTCGCGCTCGGCGTGGCCGTCGGCGGGACGGCCGGCACGATCATGGCCAAGCGGGTCGAGATGACCAAGATGCCCGAGCTGGTCGCGTTCATGCACTCGATGATCGGCCTGGCGGCGGTCTTCATCGCGATCGCGGCGGTGGCCGAGCCGTGGGCGTTCAACATCGTCGAGCACGGCCAGCCGATCCCGATGGGCAACCGGCTCGAGCTCTTCATCGGCACCTTCGTCGGCGCGATCACGTTCTCGGGTTCGGTGATCGCCTTCGGCAAGCTCTCGGGCAAGTACAAGTTCCGGCTGTTCCAGGGCGCCCCGGTGGTCTTCCCCGGCCAGCACCTGCTGAACCTCGTGCTCGCGATCGCGATGCTCGGCTTCGGCCTGTGGTTCTTCGCCACGCAGCAGTGGGCGCCGTTCTGGATCATGACGCTGCTCGCGTTCGTGCTCGGCGTTCTGATCATCATCCCGATCGGCGGCGCCGACATGCCGGTGGTGGTCTCGATGCTCAACAGCTACTCGGGCTGGGCAGCCGCCGGCATCGGCTTCTCGCTGAACAACAGCATGCTGATCATCGCCGGCTCGCTGGTCGGTTCGTCGGGCGCGATCCTCTCGTACATCATGTGCAGGGCGATGAACCGCTCGTTCTTCAACGTGATCCTGGGCGGTTTCGGCGGCGAGGCGGTCGCGGCGGCCACCGGCGCGAAGGAGCAGCGCCCGGTCAAGTCCGGCTCGGCCGACGACGCGGCGTTCCTGCTCACCAATGCCGACACCGTGATCATCGTGCCCGGCTACGGGCTGGCCGTGGCGCGCGCGCAGCACCCGCTGAAGGAACTCGCCGACAAGCTGATCGAGCGCGGCGTCTCGGTGAAGTACGCGATCCACCCGGTGGCCGGTCGCATGCCGGGCCACATGAACGTGCTGCTGGCCGAGGCCGAGGTGCCGTACGACCAGGTGTTCGAGATGGAGGACATCAACTCCGAGTTCGGTGACACCGACGTGGTGCTGGTGCTGGGCGCCAACGACGTGGTCAACCCGGCCGCGAAAGACCCGAAGTCGCCGATCGCCGGCATGCCGATCCTGGAGGCGTACAAGGCGCGCCAGGTGATCGTGAACAAGCGCTCGATGGCCTCGGGCTACGCGGGGCTGGACAACGAGCTCTTCTACATGGACCGGACCATGATGGTGTTCGGCGACGCGAAGAAGGTCGTCGAGGACATGGTGAAGGCGATCGAGTGAACGATGGCCGCGTCGGCGATCGGCCTGTTCGCGAGCTTCTTCCTGGGCTCGTTCTTCAGCCTCGTCACGATCATCAACCCGCCTTCGGTGATCCCGCTGTTCAACGCCCTCAGCGCGCCGCTCGATGAACGCGGCGCCGACCGCCTGGCCCGCGACGCGAGCGTCTATGTCTTCGCGATCCTGACCGTCAGCCTGTTCGCAGGCGGACTGATCCTCGCCTCCTTCGGCATCTCCTACGGCGCGCTACGAATCGCCGGCGGAATCGTCGTCGCGTTGCTCGGCCACGGCATGCTGTTCGGCCGCGACGAGCGAGGCACCCCCGAGGCCGGAGCGGCCCGGAACCCCGCGTTCTTCCCGCTGGCGCTGCCCGGCATCAGCGGACCCGGCTCGATTGCGGTCATCATCGGCATCTCGACGGAGATCCGCGAGATCGGCGGCTGGGCCGACACGCTGATCGCCTGGACCGCCACGGTGGCGGCGATCGTCTGCGCGAGCCTGCTGACCTGGCGGGTGCTGCGCAGCGCCCGGTCGATTTCGAATAGACTGGGCCCCAACGGCATCGAGGTCATGACCCGGCTGATGGGCTTCCTGCTGATCTGCATCGGCGTGCAGTTCGTCGCCTCGGGCATCCGCACCTTCGTTTCGGGAATCTGACCATGGACAGCGCCGTCGACCTGAACGCCGCCCGCGAGGAATCGCTGCGCAAGTACGCGATGCTCGGCTATGCGATGCACCTGCTGGGGCTGATCTCGATCATCGGTTTCGTCGTCGGCCTGATCATCGCCTACATCAAGCGCGAGGATGCGCGCGGCACGGTCTACGAGTCGCACTTCCGCTGGCAGACTCGCTCGTTCTGGTGGGCGCTGCTGTGGTTCGTGCTGCTGCTGGTGCCGACGATGCTGACGATCGGCTTCGTGCCGTTCTTCGTACTCGCGCAGATCTGGTTCGCCTACCGGATGATCAAGGGCTGGATGCGCCTGAACGACGGGCGCGCGATCCCCTGAGGCGCCGGCTGCGTCCCGTAAGCCGCAACCCGCACGTCCCGACCAGGCCCGATGGATACCTTCGCACCCCGCCCCGGCCGCCGCCGCCTGCTGCTGGCGGCGGCCGCTGCGCTGCCGGTCGGCTGCGCCGGGCCGCAGTTCGTGCCGCCGCCCGCCGGCGCGATTCCCGCGCCCCGCGTGCAGGTCGGCCAGCGATGGCGCTACGACGAAATCAACCGCTACAACGGCGAGCGGCGCGCGGTCGTCACCGCCGAAGTCGTCCAGGTGTCGCCGCAGCTGCGTGTGAGCCTGACCGACGCGGACGGCAGGCGCCGCGACGACGAGATCTACGACCGCCCCTGGCGCGTCGTCCAGGAGCCCTCGTACGACTACACGCAGATCTTCGACCGGCCGGTGCCGCTGCTGCCCGAACCGCTCGCGGTCGGCGGCGGCGGGTTCACGCAGGTGGGCTACCGCTCGGTGCTCGGGCGCGACTACCCGCTGGTCTGGAACGAGCGGATGGTCGCGCGCGGCTGGGAAGACCTGCGCGTGCCCGCCGGCCAGTTCCTGGCGCTGCGCGTCGAGCGCATCATCCAGTTCGTACACATCGACTTCCGGCGCGAGGAATCGGTCCGCGAAGAGACGATCTGGTACGCGCCGGCGGTCAACCGCTGGGTGCAGCGCGAGTGGACCGGCCGCTACGTGATCCCCGGCGGAGACTTCAAGCCGATCTACCGCGAGGACTGGGTGCGCTGGCAGCTGCTCGACTGGCGCGAGGCCGGCTGATCCGTCAGGCCCCGGCCACGCGCTGGATCCGCGTCCACAGGCAATCGACCGGACGCACGGAGAACCGGATCGCCTCGTGGCCGGCGCGGTCCTCGTAGACGTAGGTGACCCTGACGCCGCGCGTGACCAGGGGCGCCGTCGAAGAGCGCCCGCAGATCCCCTGACGCGCACGCTCCTGCAGGCGCGCGGCGACGCCGGACGCCTCGAGCTCGCGCGCGTCCTTGTTGACGAGCCGGAAGCGGAACACCTGCTCGAGGCCGGCACCGGCCTCCGCGCTCTCGAGCCGGGTCTCGGCATCGATCATCACCGGCAGCTTCGCCGTCAGGCGGTTCGACACCGTCTTGAGGTCGTCGGTCGTCGCAGCGCCGATTCCGACCAGCCAGGGGGCGCTCCAGAGCACCGCGCCGACCGCAGCCACCGCGACCAGTGCGAGCGCCGGAACCAGCAGGCGCATCGATCGCCTCACCAGCAATCCGCGACCGTCAGCGTGCCGGTCTCGCCCTTGCGCCCGAGCTGGTCGATGCTGAGGTTTCCGCATTTCGGATCGACGTGGCCGTTCGCGGGCGTGGCAGTGAGCACGTAGCTCGAGGCGAGCGTTCCGGTGGTGCCGGCGGCAATCGCGAGCGTGTAGGAAGCCTTGCCAGGGCTATCGCCCGAGTGCGTCCGCACGCCCGCCGCCGACAAGGACGACGGGTACGTATTGTAGTTCGTGAAGTGCCGCTCCAGGGACTGGGCGGCCTCGAGCAGCGCCGCCTTGCCCTCGGCGCGCTTGGTCCGCACGACGTACTCGGTGTAGCTCGGGTAGGCGACCGACGCCAGCACCGCGACCACCACGAGCACGATCATCAGTTCGATCAGCGTGAACCCGCCCTGGATGACGCGTCCGATT
>CAYVUV010000086.1:0-6136 GCA_964455095.1 uncultured Binatia bacterium (SeqCode) | reverse complement strand
CCTGCAGCCGAGCGAGGCCGAGGCGCAGGCCTTCTATGACCAGCACCGCGATTTCTTCACCCGCCCGGGGCGCCTGCGCCTGCGCCAGATCTTCTGCCGCGCCGCGACCACCGGCGATGCGGCGGCAGCCGAGCAGCGCGCGGCGACAGCCGTCGCCCGGCTGCGCGCCGGCGAGGCCTTTGCCACCGTCGCCGCCGAGCTCGGCGATGCGCCGCTGACGCCGTTGCCCGACGCCCTGCTGCCGGCGTCCAAATTGCGCGACTACCTCGGCCCGACGGTGCTGCGCGCGGCGCTCGATCTCGACGTCGGCGCGGTCAGCGAGGCAGTCCGCTCGAGCAGTGGCTATCACGTCCTGCAAGTCGTCGAGCGCCAGGCCGACAGCGCGCCACCGCTGAGCGAGATCCTGTCCGAAGTGCAGGCCGAGCTGCGCCGGCGCGCCGGCGAGGACGCGCTGCGCGCCTATCTCGACGACCTGCGCGCGCGGGCCGACGTCGTCGTCGCGCAGCCGCTGCCGTGATCGGGCGCGGCGCCATCGCAGGCGCGCTGCTCGCCGGGCTGCTCGGTGCGCCCGCCGCGGCGCACGACCAGACGATCTCGTATTCGACCTGGCGACTCGCCGGCCGGCGCGCCGACGTGACCGTCCGCTTGTCGCGCCTCGATGTCTCGCGCTTTCCGTGGGCAGCCGAGGCCGACGCCGACCAACGGCTCGCCACCTATCTGACCGAACACCTGATGCTGCGCGCCGGCGGCGATCGCTGCGCCGTGGCCGACGGCCCGCGCCCCGCCGAAGCGGCCCCCGAGCGCATCGCCTTCACCTGGACCGTGCAATGCCCCGACGCCGGCGCCCTGCACATCGACAGCACGGTGTTGCTCGAGGTCGCGCCGTCGCACTTGCACTTCGCGCGGCTCCTCACCGCCGGCGCACCGGTGCGCGAACGCATGCTCTCCGACGCCGAGCGCAGCTGGCCCCTGGGCGAGAGCGCGCAGGCAGCCCTGTCTCTCGGCGCGTACGTCGGGCTCGGCGTCGAGCGCAGTCTCACCGGCTATGATCACCTGGCGTTTCTCTTTGTCTTGCTGCTGGTCGGCGGCGCGCTCGGCGAGGTGGCAAAAGTCGTCGCCGGATTCACGGTCGCCTACAGCATCACCTTGGCGGTGGGAGTGCTCGGCTATCTGCATCCCGATCCGGTCCCGGTCGCCGCGCTGATCGGATTGTCGGTGGCGCTGATTGCGGCGGAGAACCTCTGGCTGTCCGGCGGGCGTTCCGCGGTCGTACGCTGGGGCCTCGGTGGCGCCCTCGCCCTGCTGGCGGGCGTCGCGGCGGCCGGCTTCGGCCGCGTCTCGGCGCTGACGCTGGGTGGTCTGGCGCTCTTTGTCGTCTGCTACTTCGGCCTGCTGCGCCGCGGCGCCGAACCGGCGCCGCAGCGCGTCGCCATCGCCTTTCTCTTCGGGCTCCTGCACGGCTTCGGCTTCGCCGGCGCGCTGGCGGAATCCGCGCCGTCCGCCGCGCGACTCGCCGGCGCGCTGTTTGGCTTCCACGCCGGCGTCGTGCTCGGCCAGCTCGCGGTCATCGCGGTGTGTTGGCTACTGCTGCGCTTCGCGGCGCGCGCTGCGGATGAGCGCGCCAGGTCGGCGCTGACCGACTACGGCTCGGCCGCGGCGCTGACCATGGGCGTCTTCTGGTTCATCACCCGCACCTTCGGCTAGCGCCGTCTTGACCCTCAGGCAGGCCTTTCATATGTCCCAGCCAGCCGCTGCCGGCGGCGCGTCGCCATCCCACCCGCATCACGGAGGTTGCCCATGAAGCTCATCGACGGAAAAGTCGCCATCGTCACCGGTTCGGGCCGCGGCATCGGCCGCGCGGTCGCCGAAATGTTCGGCCGCCACGGCGCCCGCGTGGTCATCAACGATCTCGATCCGAACGTCGCCGAGGAAGCGGCCGAGGCGGTGCGCAAGGCGGGCGGTGAAGCCGTGTGCTGCGTCGGATCGGTGACCGACAAGGAGTTTCCGGAGCGCTTGATCAAGACCGCGGTCGACAAGTTCAAGGCGCTCGACATCATCGTCAACAACGCCGGCTACACGTACGACGGCGTGATTCACAAGATGTCCGACGAGCAGTGGTACGCGATGATCGACTGCCACCTGACGGCCCCGTTTCGCATCCTGCGCGCCGCTTCGCTGTACTGGCGCGACTGGGCGAAGCAGGAGATCGAGGGCGGCAAGCGCGTCATGCGGCGGGTGGTGAACACGTCGTCGACCTCCGGCGTGGCCGGCAACGCCGGGCAGGTCAACTACTCGGCCGGCAAGATGGGCATCGTCGGCGTGACCAAGACGCTGGCCAAGGAATGGGGCCGGCTCAACATCACCGTCAACGCCGTCGCCTACGGCTTCATCGAGACCCGCCTGACGGCCGCCAAGGACCAGTCGCACAAGGCCGAGGTCGACGGCCACACGGTCGAGCTGGGCATCCCAGATCGCATGCGCCAGATGGCCATCGGCGGCATCCCGCTGGGGCGCGCCGGCACGCCCGAGGACGCGGCGGGCCCGGTGCTGTTCCTCGCCTCGCCGCTGGCGGACTTCGTCACCGGCCACGTGGTGTTGGTGACGGGCGGTTCGTACATGTGAAAAGTACCCCGCCCCATGCTTCGACGGGCTCAGCATGAGCGGATCCCCTCTTCATGGTTTCAAAGGACTACTCCTTCCGCTCACCCTGAGCCCGTCGAAGGGTGTCCGGGTGTTTCGGAGGACTGAGTCAGTTTGAAGGCCTACTCCGCGCAGCGACCCAGCGCGTCCGCCACCGCCGCGACGAGCTCGTCGACCGCGACCTGGCCAGAGGCATCGACGTCGGCGGCCGTGCACGCCTCGACGGTTGTGCTGCCCAGGGCCAGGCTGACGCCGCGGATGAGCTCGGCGACGGTGACGGCGCCGTCGCCGTCGCAGTCGCCGCGGCAAGCGCGCGGGCAGTCGGCGATGGCGATGTCGAACTGGGTCCCGCCGCCCGGCAGCGCGGTGCCGGGCATGGCGGTGGCGACGTCGACGACCGCGATGGTGTCGGCGCTCAAGTTGGCGACGTAGGCGCGCTGGCTGTCGGCGCTGAAGACGACGGCGATTGGCGCCGTGCCAGCCGCAACTGGGTTGGCGATTTCGCTCTCCGTGTCGATCAGCGACAGGGTGCCGTCCGCCAGATTGGTCACCGCGGCGACGGCCCCGTTGGGTGCCACCGCAATGCCGCGGGCCGCGCGCCCGACGGTGATGGTCGCGGTGGATTGCTGACCGGCGACATCGATCACCGACACCGACGCATCGTCCTGATTGGCCGCGTACGCGATGTCCCCAGATGGATGAAAAGCCAATCCGGTCGGGCGGTTACCCACTGTGATCAGCGGCCCTGCGGTGTTCGAGGCGACGTCGATGACCGAGACGTTGTCGTCGTTGCCGTTGGCGACGTAGGCCACCGAGCCGTCCGGCGCCACCGCCGCGCTGGTCGGACGGGCGCCGACGGCAATAGTCGTGATGACGGTGTTCAAGGCCGTATCGACCACCGAGACGTCATTGGAGCCGAAGTTGACCACGTAGGCGGTGCTGCCGTCCGGTGTCAGGGCGACGTCAGTGGGCGAGACGCCGACCGGGATCGTCTCCAGCACCGTACCCTCCAGCGGGTCGATGACCGAGAGCGTGCCCGCGGCGAAGTTGGCGACGTAGGCCCGGCGTCCATCGGCCCGGACGGCCAGGCCGTTCGGCTGGCAACTCGGCACACAGAGGCTGTCGGCGAGGGAGACCGTGCTGCTGACATCTCCAGCCTGCGGATCGACGATCGAGACGGTGTCGGCCAGCTGGTTGGTGACGTACAGGCACTGCTGGGCTGCAGCCGGGCCGACCAGCAGTGCCGCCAGCGGCCAGACGGCCCACCAGGCCCCCGCCGGGACGCTCCCGCCAGACCCCCGGACCGGTCGCCGTCTCGTCATCACCATCGCTGCTCCTGTCTATAAGGGAAAGGCGAAAGTTGCGGCAAGAGAATCAAGCAAATATGCCGCAAACCTGCGGGATAATGTCTTGCCAAAAGGCTGTCTCGCACCTTAGGATACCGAACATCGGACTTTCATGGATGCGTGTGAGATTTATTTCGCCCGGGGGGAGGCGAGCCGGGCGGTTCTGCCTCTTGTTGGGCTTGGCGGCGGCCTGCTGTTGCCTGCCGTCGGCGGCGGTTGCGGCACCGATATTCGGCGCTCCGGCGACCTACCACACCGACGGCTCGCCGGTCGGGGTGGGGGCGGGAGCGATCGACACCCAATCTGGCCTCGACCTGATCGTCGGCAACGAGGCAGGTGAGATGGGCGGCTCGCTCTCGTTCCTGTTAAATCGCGGCCTCGGCAGCTTCTTCCCCGAGACCACCAAAACGATCGGCTCGACCTACACGGTTCACGCCATCGCGGCCGCCGACTTCAACAATGACCAGCGCACGGATGTCGCCGTCGCCGTCGACGAGTTCGACTCCATCTTTCTGGTCCGCGCCGCGGTGCTGGTGTACCTGAACGACGGCCAGGGCGGATTCCCGCAGCAACCGACCGTGTATCGCCTGCAGGGCCTGTTTCCGCAGTGCCTGGAGGCGGCCGACGCTACCGGCGATGGCGTGATCGATCTGGTGGTGTGCCACGCGTTCAATTTCAACGGCACGCTGGTCGGCCGCGTCTCGGTCTTGCCCGGTCTGCCGAACGGCACCTTCGACGACGACGTCGTGTTCGCCGTCGGTGCCAACCCTTCGCGCGCCGCGGTGGCGCGGCAGGACGACGACATCTCACCCGACATCGTCGCTACCGATGCCGACACGAAGCGCGCCTACGTTCTCTACGGCAGCGGCACAGCCGCCTTATTCGCGCCTGCGGTCGAGCTCGCTGCCGTCACCGACCCGTCCGCGGTGCTCGTCGCGGATGTCGACGGCGGGCCGTTGAGCGACGTCTTGATCTTCAGCCGTTCGGGCAATCGTCTATTCATCTACAAGCAAAGCGCGCCGCGCGTGTTCGACCTGCCGACGGCAACCCCTGTCTTCGGACCGCTCGATGCGGGCCTGGCCGACTTCAGCGGTGACGGCATCGACGACTTGATGGTGCTCGGCACAGTTGGAGCTCAGCTTTACACCGGCAATGAGGCGGGTGGGTTCACCGCCGCCGAGGTGGTGACCAGCGACAACTCGCTCGCCCATCTCACCATCGCCAATCTCAACGCCGACACCAAGCCCGATATCGCCGCCACCTCTTCGCTCCAGGACCTGGTGACCGTGGTGCTCAACGGCACCGACGCGCCATTCACGCCGACCCCGACCGCAACGGTCACGCCGACGCCGACGCGCACGCTGACCGCGACGCGCACCCTGACGGCGACGCGCACGTTGACCCCGTCGCGCACCGCCACCGTGACGCGCACGGGCACGGTGACGCGCACGCCGACGATCACGCGTACCGCGACGCGCACGCCGACCGGCGGGCGCACACCCACCCCGAGCCCGACCCCCACCACCATGGCGCTGGGGCCGGGCGATGCCAATTGCGACGGCCGCATCGACAGCGCCGACATCGACGCCGTCATCCACAATGTGTTCAGGTTTCAGTGCAGTGCCGCGGATGTCGACGGTGACGAGCGCGTCACCGCGGCCGACGTCCTGCTTGTGATCGAGCTCGTGTCCGGCAACTGAACGACGCGCAAAGCCAAGGCAGATAAAGGAATCGACCGTGCACAACACACGTCTCTCGGCGCTGAAGCGAATCGCGGCGGCCCTCTGCCTCCTGTTGCTCCCCATCGGGGCCAGCGCGCAGACCCTCTCCGCCACGGCGGACACGTATCTGCGCGGCACGTTGCCCGACGCGAACGAGGGCACCGCGACGTTCTTGCGCATTCAGCCGACAGGAACCAACCGCGCCCTGGTGCGATTCGATCAGTCCGCCATCGCCACGACCGTCGGGTTGGGTACGCTGCAGTCCGCCACGCTCGAGGTGTTCATTGAGCTCAACGACAACAACTGGGGCAGCGGCAGCGAGGTCGATGTTCATCGCCTGACCGAAGACTGGACCGAGAGCGGCGCGACCTTCAACTGCGCCGACGACACCGACACCGGCAACGCCAGCCCCGACTGCGGCACGCAGTG
>CAYVUV010000085.1:0-2300 GCA_964455095.1 uncultured Binatia bacterium (SeqCode) | reverse complement strand
CGGCTGCCCTGCTCGCCCCCTCGGCACTCGCCCAACCCATGCTCGATGCGGTCGTCGTCACCGCAACCGGGCGCGAAGTCGATCCGATCGACACCCCGCAGGCAGTCGAAGTCCTGTCGCCGGATCGCACCTCCGCCGCGGCGCCGACCGGCGAGATGTTCCGCGGCGAGCCTGGCCTCGCGGTGCAGTCTGACGGCGCCTGGGGCCAGAACCCCGTGCTGCGTGGCCTGAAGAAGGAAAGCGTGGTCGTGCTGATCGACGGCGTGCGCGTCAACTCCGCGCAACCGCAGGGCGCGATCGCCTCGTTCGTCGACCTCGGCCTGCTCGAGCGTGCCGAGGTCGTCAAGGGGCCCGGTTCGGTGCTGTATGGCAGCGGCGCGCTGGGCGGCGTGGTCAACCTGCTCACGCCCGAGCCCCGCTTCACCGCGCAACCGGCTACCGGGGGGCGAATCGGCCTGGGCGCGGGCAGCAACGACCGCAGCCTGTCGGGAGCCGTGCTGCTGCAGCGCTCGAACGCCGACCATGCGCTCGTGCTGGGAGCGGCCGCTCGCGGCGCCGGCGACTACCGCAGCCCGGACGGCCGCGAACCGGACACCGGTTACCGCTCCGATACGCTGATGGCGAAGTACCGCTACCGCCTTTCGGACCACACCAGCCTGAAGCTGAACCTGCAGCGCCACGCCGATCACGACGTCTGGTATCCGGGCTCGGCGCGCACCGGTGGGCAACCCGGCGGCGCGGGAATCCCTCCCCCTCTGGGCACGGTGACCATCCACTCGCCCGAGCAGCGGCGCGACCTGTTCGAAGCCGGCATCGAAACCGGGCTCGGCCCGGGCAGGCTCGAAGCCGACCTGTATCGGCAGGAGGTCTTCCGGCAGATCCGCGCGTACTCGGCGTCGATCGGCCGCGACTACGTTCGCAACGACGTCACCTTCGCCACCGACGGCGTGCGGGCGAAGTACCTCGTACCCGCCGGAAACCGGCATCTGCTCACGCTCGGCGCCGAGTCCTGGCGGATGCGCGCCGACCCGGAGCGCTACATCGACAACAACCCGCCACTGTTCGACAACAACCTGCGCAACGATCCGTTCGACGATGGCGTGCTGCGTTCCTCCGGCGTATTCGTGCAGGACGAGGTCGATCTCGGCGGCACGCGCATGGTGGCCGGCGCACGACTCGACCGGGTCGCCGGCGACGCCGCACACAAGGGCGCGGGCCCCTCCGCGCAGACCACCGGCCTCGATCACCAGGACACGACCCTGTCCTGGTCGGTGGGCGCGATCCGCGCGCTGTCGAACCGGACGAGCGTCTACGCCAACCTCGGCCGCGGCTATCGCGCGGCCGACATGCGTGAGCGCTTCGAGGACGCGGCGCGCGGCGACGGCTACTACCACGTCGGCAATCCGCAGCTCGAGCCGGAGCGCTCGACCAGCGTCGAACTCGGGGTCAAGGGGCGCGACGCTGCGCTCGAATACCGCCTGGCCGTGTTCCACACGCGCATCGACGACTACATCGCGGGGCGCGTCACCGGTGCGGTCCAGCCCGGTACGGGCCTGCCGGTCAAGCGCACCGAGAACCTCGACCGGGTCGCGATCTACGGCATCGAGGGTAGCGTCAGCGCGCCGATCGGCATGTTGGTCGGCGACGCCGCCTTCACTTGGCTGCGCGGCGTGAACCACCAGGACGACGAACCCCTGTACCAGATGCCGCCGCCCGAAGTGCGCGTTGGCCTCGGCCAGCCCGCCGAGCACGGCTTTCACTGGCGCGCGCAACTGCGGGCCGTGGCTCGACAGGATCGGGTCGCCACGCGCTTCTCCGCGGGCACCGAAGACCCGACCCCGGGGTTCGTCACCGCCGACCTGCGCTTCGGATGGCGCCTCGGCAGGCTCGGCGCGTTGCAGCGCACCAGCGTCGACCTGCGCCTGGTGAACCTGTTCGACCGGCGCTACCACGAGCACCTCGTCGACGGGATCTCCGGGCGTGAGCTGCCGGCACCGGGACGCGGCCTGATAGTCGGCCTGAACGGGAGCTTCTGAAATGCGAGGTCCGTCGCTGCCTCGACGGCGCAGCCTGCTGGCGGCGCTGGCCGCGCTCACCGGCGCGCCGGGCGTTGGCGCGACAACCGCCCCGCCCGCGTCGAGACTGCCGCGGTTGCTGCTCGCGGGCCCCTTCGCATCGGTGTCGAACCCGCTGATCCGCATGGCCGAGTCAGGAGCGCTCACAGACCTGGCCGAAGGAGTGGAGTTCGTTCCATGGCGCGACCCCGACCAGCTGCGAGTGATGGCGCTCGAAGGCAAGGC
>CAYVUV010000084.1:0-10763 GCA_964455095.1 uncultured Binatia bacterium (SeqCode) | reverse complement strand
CGACAACTCGATCTCGGTGGTCAACACGCTGACCAAGGGCGAGCTGGCGCATCTGCCGCTGTACAACCCCGAGCCGCCGGAGGTGGTCGACGGGCGGCCGGTGCTGTACGACGCGGTGGCGACGTCGAGCAACGGCGAGGCGTCGTGCTCGAGCTGCCATATCTTCGGCGACTTCGACAGCCTGTCATGGGATCTCGGCAACCCGGACGACATCCTGCTCGTCAACACCAACCCCTTCCGCGTCAACAACCCGGCGCCGGGGTTCTTCCCGTCGATGAAGGACTTCCACCCGATGAAGGGGCCCATGTCGACGCAGAGCCTGCGCGGCATGGCCAACCACGGCCCGATGCACTGGCGCGGCGATCGCACCGGCGCCAACGGCGGCGGCGACCCGCTCGACGAAGATCTGGCGTTCAAGAAGTTCATCGTCGCCTTCGAAGGCCTGCTCGGCCGCGACGGCGCGATCAGCAACGCCGACATGCAGAAGTTCGCCGACTTCATCCTCGAGGTCACCTACCCGCCCAACCCGATTCGCGCCCTCGACAACTCGCTCACGCCCGACCAGCTGGCCGGGCGCAACTTCTACTTCGGTCCGCAGCCATCCGACGTCTTTCAGACCTGCAACGGCTGCCACGTGCTCGACCCCGCCAACGGGCACTTCGGCGGCGACGGCTTCTCGAGCTTCGAGTTCGAGACACAGGAGCTGAAGATCCCGCACTTGCGCAACCTGTACCAGAAGGTCGGCATGTTCGGCATGCCGGCCGTGTCGTTCTTCAACACCGGCGACAACGGATCCAAAGGCGATCAGGTGCGCGGTGTCGGCTTCCTGCACGACGGCAGCACCGACACGGTCTTCCGCTTCCACAACACGATCGTCTTCAATCAAACCAACCCCGGCGGCTTCCCGCTGCCCAATCCCGGCGGCATCCCCAACGGCCCGGCGGGCGATCCGCTGCGCCGCCAGATCGAGCAGTTCGTGCTCGCCTTCGACAGCAACATGGCGCCGATCGTCGGCCAGCAGGTGACACTGAGCAACACCAACGGCGCCACCGTCGGCGCGCGCATCGACCTGCTGCTCGACCGCGCCGACGCCGAGGAGTGCGAGGTGATCGCCAAGGGCACGATCAGCGGCGAGCAACGCGGCTTCGTCCGCAATGCCGCGGGGTCGTTCGTCAGCGACCGCATCAACGAGCCGTTGCTCAGCGACAACGGGTTGCGTCTCAAAGCCATCGTCCCCGGACAGGAAGTGACCTACACCTGCGTGCCGCCCGGCTCGGGAACGCGCGCCGGTATCGATCGCGACGAGGACGGCTTCCTGGATCGCGACGAGCTCGACCTCGGCAGCGATCCGGCCGATCCGCTCAGCGTACCCGGTGCGCCGATCGACCAGCTGGTCACGGGCAAGAAACTGCTGATCAAGAACCACCTCCCCGACGACGAGGCAAAGAACAAGATCATCATCCAGACCAAGGACACCTCGCTCGCCATCCCCGCACCGGGCAGCAGCGGCGATCCGCGTTGCGGGGTGTCGCCGTCGGGGACCGTCAAGGCCTCGCTGACGGTGGCGAGCAGTGCGACGGCGGAGTCGCACACCACCAACCTGCCCTGTCAGAACTGGGAGCTGATCGGCAGCGAGGCGAACGCCAAGGGATACAAGTACAAGGACACCGAGCTCAACGACGGCACGGCCAAGACCGTCATCTGGAAGCCCGGCGTCCTGCTCAAGGCCATCCTGATGGGCAAGGGCCCGACCACGCTCGACTTCAACCTCACCGTCGGCGTCGCCCAGGGCAACATCGACGTCGCGCTCAGCAGCGGCCCCACCCGTGTCTGCCTGCGCTGTGCCGCCTACAACGGCAAGGACGGCAGCAACGGCAAGACCTTCCAGGGCAAGGACGCCACCTGCAGCCCGGCCCCGGTCGCGTGTCAGTGAGCTAGGAGAATCGGCGGCGCCGCGACGGGCGCCGCCGATTTCATCACGAAACGCTGCGCGCCCGGCTGGCGACGATGTCGTCGCGAATGCGGCGTTTGAGGATCTTGCCGGCCGCGTTGCGCGGCAGCTGCTCGTCGCAGATCTCGATGTGGCTCGGCACCTTGAAGGCGGCGAGCCGGGCGGCGACCGTGCGGCGCAGCTCGTCGGGGTCGACCGAGCGGCCGGGCCGCAGCCGCACGGCCGCCGCGACCTCTTCGCCGAGGCGTTCGTGCGGCAGGCCGAAGACGGCCGCTTCGTACACGTCGGGATGCTCGTACAGCGCCGCTTCGACCTCGGCGCAGTAGACGTTCTCGCCGGCCCGGATGACCATGTCCTTGGCGCGGTCCTGCACGTAAACGAAGCCCTCGTCGTCGATGCGGCCGATGTCGCCGCTGCGCAGCCAGCCGTCGACGATCGTCTCGGCGGTGGCCTGCGGCTTGTTCCAGTAGCCGCGGATCAGGTTGGGGCCGCGAAACCAGATCTCGCCCACCGCGCCGACCGGCAGCACGCGCCCCTCCGCGTCGGTGACGCGCAGGTCGACGATCGGCAGGATGCGCCCCGTGCTGGTCGGCTTGCGCAGGTAGTCGTCGCCGGAGTTCTGCGGACCGAAGGCGTTGGTCTCGGTCATGCCGTAACCGATGTTCGGCCGCGCCTTGCGAAAGGCCTGGTCCACGCGCTTGACCAGCTCGGGCGGCGCCGGCGCGCCACCGCCGCCGACGTTGAGCAGGCTCGAAGTATCGCGGCGCGCGAAGTCGGGCGACTCGAGCAGGTCCCACGACATGGTCGGCACGCCGACGAAGATCGTCACGCGTTCGCGCTCGATCAGCTCCAGCGCCCGCTCGGGATTCCACTTGTACATCATCACCAGCGGCGTGCCGCCGGCGAACGCACTCAGCATCACCGGCACCAGCCCGGTGACGTGAAAGAGCGGCACGACGAGGATGAAGCAGGTCGGATACGGATGCCCCTCGCGATCCTGCGGCGCCATCGCATCGCGCAATGCGGCGCGGCAGGCGAAGGCCATCAACGCGCTGAGGACGGCGCGATGCGTCGACACCGCGCCCTTGGGCTCGCCGGTGGTGCCCGAGGTGTAGAGGATGATGGCGTCGTCGTGCGGCTCGACGGCCCGCTCGGGCATCGCCGGCCCCGTCACGACGACCTCCTCGAAGCGCTCGACGCCGGCGGGCAACGGTCCGCTGGTGCGCACAGCCAGGGCGCGAATGCCGAGGGGCTCGAGCTGGTCGGCGCTGCGCTCGATGCGCTCGCGGTCGGCGATCAGCACCCGGCTGCCGGAGTCGCGCAAGCCGTAGGCGAGCTCGGCCGGTGTCCACCAGGCGTTGAGCGCCACGGCGACAGCGCCGATCGAGGTGATGGCGGCAAAGGAGATGATCCACTCGGGGTAGTTGCGCATGCCGATCGCGACGCGATCACCGCGCCCGACGCCGTAGCGCTCGACCAGCACAGCGGCCAGGGCGTCGACGCGCGCCATGACCTCGGTGAAGGTCAGGCGCTCGTCCTCGTAGACCAGAAACACCTGGTCGCCGTGAGCACGCGCCTTGTCGAAGACGGCGCGCAGCGACGGGGGCGTGTGTTCGAACACCCGGTAGGGGCGCCCGTCGATCTCGGCCTCGACGATCGCAAAGGGTTTGCCCGGGCCGGTGAGCAACGCCAGCGCCGCGTCGAAGGTCAGTCCCATCTCGGTGTCACCTCGGCGCTTTCATTGGTCGATTCGGGCCCGTAAGTCCACCGCCGCCAGTTTGCGCTTGACGACGACCGCATTGTAAGGGACAGCAGCGGGACATCCGCTGGTGGAGGTGACGTGATGCGAGCCCAAACGATCGTGCGCAGTCTATGCGGGATGATGCTCGGCGTGACCCTGATGAGCGGCCAGAGCAGCGCGGCGCCGGTCGACTGCTTGGCCTCGGGCTGCGCCGTCTCCGACAGTAGTGCCGTCCTGACAACGGACAACGAACAGCACGTCGTCAACCTGATCATCCAGGGTGTCGACGAGGTCTTCCGACAGAACTTCTTTGCGACCCTCGGCGTCAACTCGGCCGGAAACCCGGTAACCGAAACTGAAATCGAGGATGTCCTGACGCTCGTCTCCGCCACGCAGGACGAGGTGACCAACCAGATCGTCATCGTCTTCAGCAATGGAACTGTACGCGTCACCGCCACCTACACGCTGGTCGGCGCAGGACCAGCGGCCACGGTCAGCTATACCGCCCTGGTCGAGAATCTCTCCGATGGGGCAGCGGATCTGGCCCTGGTCGATTACATCGACTTCGACCTGAGCCAGTCCTCGGGCGGCGATACCGTCAGCTTCGTCGGGCCCGACACCATCCGTCAGACGGATCCATTCGCCACCGCCACCCTGCGGTCGATCAGCAGCTTCGACTATTTCGACGTCGGCGAGTGTTGTGCGGGCAACCTCTTCGATCGACTCGTCGATGGCCACCTCGGCGGCAACAGCGGCCCGGCCGGCCCGTTTGACGCCTCGGGCGGCTTTCAGAACAACATCGCCCTCGGCCCCTTCGGCTCGCAGACGATCAGTCGCCAGCTGTCGGTGCTGCGGCAGTTCGAACCCACCGGCGTCCCCAGTCTCTCCACCTCGGGCCTGAGCGTCGCGGTGCTGGCGCTGGTCGGACTCGGCCTCTTCGCGCTGCGCCGCCAGCGGGCGTACTGAGCACACGCGCGGGCTGACTCCGTATTCGAACGCAGGCGGCCATCACCGCGCCCGCCCGCGCCGCAACTCGGGCGGGTCGGGACGCGGCAGGCGCGCCTCGACCGGCGGCAAGGCGGGCAGCGGCGCGGTGCGCTCGGTCTGGTACCAGTACGCCGTGCTCGAGTAGTCGTTCGCCAGCGCGTTGTCGTGGCCGGTTTCGATGGTGACGCGAATGGCGCGCTCGAAGCGGATCGGGTCCTCGATGTGAAACCGGTACATGGCGTTCTTGCCGCCCCAGGGCCAGGCGTCGTTGCCGCTGTAGACGGTGATGCCGTGGTAGGGCGCGTGGTACTCCTGGCGCGGGCAGAAGGCGGTGTTGAAGTAGTCCTCGGTGCCGGTGCCGTGCAGCCGCGGCGGCCACGGCTCGTCGTCGACGAAGATCATGTCGTCGCCCTCGCCGTACCAGTCGTTGACCTGGCGCTCGAAGACGTCGACGTTGAGATTGCAGCCGACGTAGTGACCGCGACCGCGCGTGTCCAGCAGGACATAGTTGCACGCGCCGGTGAGGTTGGGCTGTTGCCACGGGCCGGCAAGGCCGAGGCCGGGGCCGACCGGACGCTGATCGCTGTAGCCGTAGTCGGCGCGCGTATAGCCGCGGGCGCGCGCCGTGCCGGCGCTGGGGTTGGCGCGATTCCACCAGGCGTGGAAGGGCGCCAGCTCGGGATCGGCGGCGGCGTGCTCTTCGTAGTCGATGTAGAAGAACAGCACGCGCTCCTGTCGCCCCTGGTTCTCGACTTCGAACCGCGCCCCGGTGGCAAACGGCATCGGAAACCAGCAATTGAAGCCGCGGCCGTTGTGCGGGCTCATCTGCAGCGGCAGCGAGACGAAGTTGCGGCGCAGGCCGAAGCCGATGCCGAAGAAGTCGCCGAGTGGCACCTCGACGCTGGGATGCGACTCGCCGTCCCAGAACATGCGCAGCACGGTCTGCCGCAGCTCGGCCGGCTCGGGCACCAGCGACATCATGGTCATCCAGATGTGCCGCACGCATCCGGCGCCGGCGATCTCGCCCAGCACGACGCGTTCGCCCGCCCGCACCTGGATCGCGTCGCGGTTGCCGCCGCTGCGATCCCACGACGACAGCCGGCGGCTCTTGTAGTCGCGCACGCGCGCCAGACCGGCGAGCGACCCCGATCCGAGATCCATGCTCCGCCCCCCCTTTGATCTGCGGCGGCGTGTAGCGCACGCGGCGCGCGGGCCGCAAGAGCGGACAGGGCACACATTGACAAGCGTCCGCGTCGTCGGCGTATCTTGCCCAACGCCGCCCACAGCGCGCACCGGATCATGGATACATGGCGCATATTGCGGCTTCGCCTCGTCGCGGCCTGCTTGCGCGCGCTCCGCTTCGAGCGTGGCCGCGCACGACTGTCCAATCACGCCGTGCGCAAGACGCGCGAGTACGGCACCCGTTTGGGACAGCCCATCGTCACGACGCAGTTCGGCTTCAAGATGGAGCTGCACCTGCACGACTGGGGCGATCAACACGTCTATGCCATGGGCACCTACGAGGAGGCGACGGCGCGGACGATGGCGGCGCTGCTGCGCCCCGGCGACGCCTGCATCGACGTCGGCGCCAACATCGGGTTCTTCACCCTCTTGATGGCCCGGCGTGTCGGGCCACAGGGCTCGGTCTGGGCGTTCGAACCGTCGCCGCAGATCCGCGCGCGGCTGCGGCGCAACATCGAGTTGAACGGATTGACCAACGTGACGGTGCGCGACGAAGCACTGTCGGACACCGACGGATCCCGCCGCTTCTTCGGCGGCAGTGACGATCACTCCGGGCTGGCCAGCCTGCGGCCGCTCGCGGCATCGAACGGAACCTATGAAGTCCGCACCGCCAAGCTCACCAGCTGCATTCCGCCATCGCTGCGGCCGCGCCTGATCAAGATCGACATCGAGGGCGCGGAGCACCTCGCCGCCCTGGGCATGCACGAGCTGCTCGCAGCGCAGCAACCCGATCTGATTCTCGAAGTCACCGACGCCTTTCTGCGCGAGCTCGGCAGCTCGGCGCCCGAGCTGCACGCGTTTCTCCGCGGCCTCGGCTACGCGATCTACGTCATCGATGGCAAGGGCCTGATCGCCTGCCCGCGCTGGCACGATGCGCTGCCCGAGCAGTTCAACGCCTTGTGCACGACCCGGTCGGACCTGGGGCCCGCCGATTCGACCGGGTGAGCCGGCGCGCAAGACTTCCCACCAGCGCGCGTCCGATCTAAAGGAGGGCCACGAGGGCCCGCTCATGCCGCGCTATGCCTACGACCACCTGACCTTTCTCGACAACTCGTTCCTCCTCATGGAGGGACCCAACAGCCCCATGCACATCGCCGGCACGGCGATGTTCGAGGGCGGCGCGCTGGTCCGGCCCGACGGCGGCGTCGACATCGACAGCCTGCGCGCCTACGTGTCGTCGCGCCTGCATCTCATTCCGCGCTATCGCCAACGCCTGGCCTACCTGCCGCTGCAAGGCCGGCCGATCTGGATCGACGACACCCACTTCAACATCCACTACCACGTCCGCCACACCGCCCTGCCGCGGCCCGGCGACGAGCGCCAGCTCAAGCGCCTGGCGGCGCGGATCATGTCGCAGCATCTCGATCGCTCCAAGCCGCTGTGGGAAATCTGGATCGTCGAAGGCATCGAGGGCGGCCACCGCTTCGCGATGATCAGCAAAATCCACCACTGCATGGTCGACGGCGTCTCGAGCGTCGACCTGCTCAACGTCCTGCTGCAACCGGCGCCGAGCGACGAGATCGCCGAGGCACCGGACTGGATCCCGCGTCCGGGCCCGACGGCGATCGACCTCGCCGGCGAGGCCGCCGGGCAGGTCGCCATGCTGCCGATGGAGATGGCGCGCGGCGTCGGCCGCGCGCTGCGCGAGGCGCAGGATCCGCGCTCGGACATGCGGGCGCGGCTGCGCGCGCTGCGCGACACGTTCGGCACCGGCATCCGCTCGGTGTCGGCGACGCCGCTCAACCGACCGGTCGGGCCGCACCGCCGCTTCGACTGGTACAACATGGACCTGGCGACGGTGAAGGCGGTGAAGAACGCCCTCGGCGGCACGCTCAACGACGTCGTGCTCGCCACCGTCAACGGCGCCGTGCGCCGCTTCCTGGAGCGCCATCGGGTCAACGTCGACACGCTCGACTTCCGCGTCATGGCGCCGGTCAGCGTGCGCGACACCGACGAGCGCGGCACGCTCGGCAACCGCGTCTCCGCCTGGATGGTGCCGATGCCGCTCAGCGAGCGCGATCCGCGTCGGGTGGTCGCCAAGCTCAGCGAGACCACCGCCGAGCTGAAGGAGTCGAAATCCGCGCTCGGCGCCCAGGTGCTGTCGGAGGTCGGCGAGTGGACGCCCTCGACCCTGCTGTCGCTGGCCTCGCGCATGATCACCCGCGCCCTGCCCTTCAACCTCGTGGTCACCAATGTGCCGGGTCCGCAGCTCCCGCTCTATCTGCAGAGCGCGCGCATGCTCGACAACTACGGGCTGGTGCCGCTGATCGACTACCTCTGCCTGGGCATCGTGCTGTTCAGCTACGACGGGCAGCTCTGCTGGGGCTTCACCTGCGACTGGGACCTGCTGCCCGACCTGCACGATTTCGTCAACGACATCGAGGTGTCTTTCCAGGAGCTGCAGGAAGCGGCCGGTTTGCGCGAAACCGCGCCGCCGCCGCAAGCCAAGCCGCGCGCGCGCCGCCGCCCGCGCATCGTCCGCCGCGCGCACGCCACGCGCCGGTAGATGGCGCGGCGCGAGGACGTCCAGGCGGGCTACGATCGGGTGGCGGACGAGTATGTCCGCCGGATTTTCGACGAGCTGCGGCACAAGCCGCTCGATCGCCAGCTGCTGGATCGGTTTGCGGCGGCGACTCGCGACGTCGGGCCGGTGGCCGATGTCGGGCGCGGGCCGGGGCATGTTGCGCGCTACCTGCATGAGCGCGGGGCCGAGGTCGTCGGCATCGATCTGTCGCCGGCGATGGTCGAGCGAGCGCGGCAGCTCAATCCGGGGATCGAGTTCCGTCAAGGCGACATGACGGCGCTCGCCGTCGGCGACGGGGCGTGGGCTGGGATTACCGCCTTCTATTCGCTCATCCATCTCCACCGCGCAGAGGTCGTGGCCGGACTCGGCGAGCTGCGCCGCGTGCTGCGCCCGCAGGGGCTGTTGTTCCTGGCCTTTCACATCGGCGACCAGACCCTGCACCTCGACGACTGGATGGGACACCCGGTGTCGCTGGACTTCGCCTTCTTCCGGCCCGAAGAAATGTCCGGGTACCTGCGCGCGGCCGGTTTCGAGATCGAACAGATCATCGAGCGGGAGCCCTATCCCGACGTCGAGCATCAAAGCCGGCGCGCCTATGTCTTCGCGCGCACCCCGCCCGCGGCCTGAGCGCGGAGCCGGTCGGGCCGCGGGGACGACCGTTGCCGATTCGGTGATGGACTTAGCGCTCCGCGGCGTGTTACCTCATTGCTGACATCGAGTCAGTCTGGGGGAGGATCAGAATGGTGATGCTGTCATCGGCGCGGGGGATCGTGCGCGCATTCGTGGGGTTCGGGGTGGTGCTGCTCGCCGGGTTTGTGGGTGCGCAGCCCGCAGCCGCGGCGTTCGTGACGTTCGAGAGCGGGCAGGTGCGGCCGCTGGCGCAGTCGCCGGACGGCACCCGGCTCTTCGCGGTCAACACGCCCGACAACCGGCTCGAGATCTTCACCGTCTCCGGCGGCTCGCTCACGCATACCGGCTCAGTGCCGGTCGGCCTCGAGCCTGTGGCTGTCGCCGCGCGCACCAACGGCGAGGTGTGGGTGGTCAACCACCTCTCCGACAGCGTCAGCATCGTCAACGTCGCCGCCTCGCCGCCGCGCGTGATTCGCACGCTGCTGGTCGGCGACGAGCCGCGCGACATCGTCTTCGGCGGGCCCGGCGGCGTGCGCGCCTTCATCACCACCGCCCGCCGCGGCCAGAACGTTCCGATCACGACGCCGCCGCTGCTCACCACACCCAGCACGCCGCGCGCGCTGGTGTGGTCGTTCGACGCCACCAACCTCGGCTCCTCGCTCACCGGCGATCCGCTTTCGATCATCGAGCTGTTCGGCGATACGCCGCGCGCGCTCGCCGTCAGCCCAGACGGCAGCACCGTCTACGCCGCCATCTTCCACTCCGGCAACCAGACCACGACCGTCTCCGAAGGCGCCGTGTGCAACGACACCAACCTGACCAACAATCTGGTCCCCGGCCCCTGTTCCCTCCCAGGCGGCATCATGCCCGGCGGCCTGCCGCTGCCGGAGCGGAATGTCCAGGGCATCGGTCGCCCCGAAGTGGGCCTGATCGTCAAGTTCGACAACGGCCTCGCCCAGTGGCGCGACGAGCTCGGCCGCAACTGGAACAACGCCGTGAAGTTCTCGCTGCCCGACAAGGACGTCTTCGCCATCAACGCCAACGCCAACCCGCCCGCGGCGGTCGCCGGCCCGGCCGGCTTCTACCCGCATGTCGGCACCGTGCTCTTCAACATGGTCGTCAACCCGTCCTCCGGAAAGGTCTACGTCAGCAACACCGACGCGATCAACGAAGTGCGCTTCGAGGGCCCCGGCATCCTGAGCACGACGGTCAACGGCCACCTGCACGAAGCGCGCATCAGCGTGCTCGACGCCGGCACGGTGACGCCGATCCATCTCAACAAGCACATCAACTACGCGGTCGTCCCCAGCCCGCTCGGCACCAGCGACGACAGTCTGGCCACGCCGGTGGGCATGGCGGTGACCAGCGACGGCAACACGCTCTACGTCGCCGCGTTCGGCTCGAGCAAAGTCGGGGTCTTCGACACGGCGGCGCTGGAAGGCAACACCTTCACCCCCAACGGCTCCGACTACATCACGGTCAGCGGCGGCGGGCCGAGCGGCGTGGTGCTCGACGAGACCAACGACCGGCTCTACGTCCTGACGCGTTTCGACAACTCGATCTCGGTGGTCAACACGCTGACCAAGGGCGAGCTGGCGCATCTGCCGCTGTACAACCCCGAGCCGCCGGAGGTGGTCGACGGGCGGCCGGTGCTGTACGACGCGGTGGCGACGTCGAGCAACGGCGAG
>CAYVUV010000083.1:0-2060 GCA_964455095.1 uncultured Binatia bacterium (SeqCode) | reverse complement strand
TGCGCCGCGGGCCAGGCGATCGCTGCCGTCGCCTCGTGCACGGTGTCGGTGTCGTTCGTGCCGGCGGCAATCGGAGCGAAGACCGCCAGGCTCGAGGTCACCGCGAGCAACGGCTCGCAACTGTCGGTCGACCTGCGCGGCGCCGGGCTGGCCGTCGCCGCTCCGGCGATCGACACCGGCGCCGGAATGCTCGACTTCGGGGTACAGCCGCTGAACGGCACGGCCACGCAGACGCTGACCGTGACCAACAGCGGCACCGCCATGCTGCAGGTGAGCGCGATCGGTGTCACCGGCCCGTTCACGATCGACACCGCCGCGTCTCAGTGCCCGCCCGCGCCGTTCACGCTGGCGCCCGGCGCGAGCTGCCAGCTCGTCGTCATCTTCAACGCCACCGTGGCCGGCAAGCAGAGCGGCCAGGTATCGATCGCGTCGAACGCCGGCCCGACGCCGAAGTCGGTCGTGCTGGCGGCCACCGCCGACGCTGCGCCGCTCGCCTCGCCGCTGAACGTCGGTGCCGGCGGCTGCACGACCGATCCGGATGGCCGCGGCGATCCGGTCCTGCCCGCGCTGGCGCTCGCCGCAGCGGCCGCGCTCGCCATCCGGCGCCGCGCCCCCTTCCGACCGACACCGATCGTCAAGTCCGATACAGGAGAGCAACCATGAACCTCGACACCCCCCTTCGCGCGATCGCCCGAGGCCTGGCCGGCGTGGCCGGCCTGGCAGCCGGGCTGGCGTTTTCGAGCGCGGCGCACGCGCTCGACGTCGGCGCCGCCGCCCCCGAGCTGAACCTGCCCGGCGCGAGCGGCACGGTGAAGCTGGCCGACTACAAGGGCAAGCTCGTCTACGTCGACTTCTGGGCCTCGTGGTGCAAGCCCTGCCTGCAGTCGTTCCCGTGGATGAACGAGATGCAGGAGCGCTACGGCGCCAAGGGGTTCCAGGTGATCGGCGTGAACGTCGACGCGAAGTCCGACGACGCGCGCAGGTTCCTGGCGGAGACGCCCGCGAAGTTCGTCGTCGCCTTCGACGCAAAAGGCGAGGCGCCGAAGTCGTACGCGATCAAGGGGATGCCGACCTCGTTCCTGGTCGGCCCCGACGGCAAGGTGCTGCTGCAGCACGCCGGCTTTCGCGACTCCGACCGCGAGGCGCTCGAAGCGAAGATCCGCCAGTCCCTCGGCGGCAAGTGAGCGGCCGGGCCGCCCCTCGATCCCCGGAGTCCGACGAATGCGCGCAACGATCCTGCTGACCCTCGTGCTGGCGAACGCCGGCTGCTCGTTCATCGAGCCGGTCTCCCCGTGGCAGAAGGGCAACCTCGCCAGGCCCGAGATGACGTTCGAAGGCGACGCGCTCGAAACGAAGTTCCTCGAGCACATCTACCAGAGCAAGGAAAACGCCTCCGGCGGCCTCGGGGTCGGCGGCGGCGGCTGCGGGTGCAACTGACATGCTGAAACCCCCGTCCTCTGGCGCGGCCGTGCTCGCAGCAGCGCTGGCGCTGCCCGGCGTGGTCCCGTCCGCGCGAGCCGAGTCCGCCCCCGAGTCCGGCCTCATCGGCTTCAAGTACCTGAACTACCGCGACTCGCAGCCCGGTCTCAAGCGCATCTCGGTCGACGCGCCGTCGATGTCCTTCCTGCTGCCGGTGGCCGGCAGCTGGTCGATGGCCGGCTCGTACACGATGGACAGCGTCTCGGGCGCGTCGCCGCGCTGGCACTCGTCGATCTCCAGCGCCTCGAAGATGAGCGACTTCCGCCGCGCCGCCGACCTTCGCGTGACGAAGTACTTCGCCCGCTCGACGTTCAGCTTCGGCACCGCCTACTCGACCGAGCACGACTACCGCTCGAACTCGTACAGCCTGCAGGCCACGTTCTCGAGCGACGACAACAACACGACCTGGGCGGTGGGCGTCGGACGCGCGCTCGACCGGATCGACCCGGTCAACGGCATCGTCGTGGACGAGCACAAGCGCACCACCGACTTCATGGTCGGCGTGACGCAGGTCCTGACGCCGAACGACATCGTCCAGGCCAACCTGACGATCGCGCGCGGCACCGGCTACTACTCCGACC
>CAYVUV010000082.1:0-2866 GCA_964455095.1 uncultured Binatia bacterium (SeqCode) | reverse complement strand
CCAATGAAATCAGGCCCGCTTGGTGGTCCACCAACAGCAACGCGGCATCGTCCTTGGAAAGCCGGGTGTACTTGAACGGCGTACTCATGATTGACTCCTCTGACGCGAGGCTGAGCGGCGCTTGACGGCGAGTGACCGTAGTGCGGAATCCGGAGCAAGTCGATCACCGATTCCGGCGCAAGCCGATCAGCCGTTCCGATCGAAGCCGATCAGTGATTCCGGGTGAAGCCGATCACTGAATCCGGTGCAAGCCGATCAGTTTTTGGTGCCGTCCGGAACGCCGTCAGGTCTGCCCTGAGGTCGTCGCCAGCAACGCGGGATTAACCCCATCACGTGGCATCCTCGCCGCTTTTTGGCCGAGGTGTCCGTGGCGTTCCAGAGGTTGTCCATGCGTAAAGTCCATTTGGTCCTGCGGCTGTTCTTCGCCGCCAACATGAGCATTCGTGCCGTCGCCCGTGCCATCGGAGCCTCGCCTTCGACGGTCGGGGATTACGTCCGCCGCGCCCAGGTCGCCGGCCTTACCTGGCCCCTGCCGGCGGGCATGAACGAGGCGGTACTCGAAGCCACGTTGTTTCCGCCGGCGCGCCCAGTGCAGGTCGCGCGTCCGCTGCCGTCCTGGCCCCACGTTCACGCCGAGCTCCGCCGTCAGGGTGTCACCCTCGCCTTGCTGTGGCAGGAGTACAAGGCCGTCCATGCCGACGGCCTGCAGTACTCGCAATTCTGCGAGCGCTATCGGGCATGGGCGCGTCACCTCGACCCGGTCATGCGTCAGTCCCACCGCGCCGGTGAGAAGCTCTTCGTCGATTACGCCGGCCAGACCGCCGCGGTCGTCGACCGCATGACCGGCGAAGTACGTCCGGCGCAGATCTTCGTCGCCGTCCTCGGCGCGTCCAGTTACACCTACGCCGAAGCGACCTGGACCCAGTCGCTCGTCGACTGGACCGGTTCCCATGCCCGGGCGCTGGCCTTCTTCGGTGGCGCCCCAGAACTCGTCGTGCCGGATAACCTCCGTGCCGCCGTCACCGCCGCGCACCGTTACGAACCCGACCTCAATCCCACTTACCAGGATCTCGCCGCGCACTACGGCATGGCCATCGTTCCCGCGCGCGTACGCAAGCCGCGCGACAAGGCCAAGGTCGAGGTTGCCGTCCAAGTCGTCGAGCGCTGGATCCTCGCCGCCTTGCGCCACCGCGTCTGCTTCAGCCTCGCCGAGCTCAATGCCGAGATCGCGCGCTTACTCGAGCGCCTCAACGCACGCCCTTTCCGCAAACTGCCCGGCTCCCGCCGCAGTGCTTTTGACGCGCTCGACCGCCCGGCTTTGCGGCCGTTGCCGCCGCAACCCTACGTCTTCGCGCAGTGGAAGAAGGTCCGTGTCCACGTCGACTACCACGTCGAGCTCGAGCGCCATTACTACTCCGTGCCACACACACTGATCGGCAAAGAGCTCCATCTGCGCTACACCGACCATACCGTCGAGTGCCTGCACCACGGCGTGCGTGTCGCCAGTCACAAGCGCAGCCATGCGCCGGGGCGGCACACCACCCTCGATGACCACATGCCCGTGCGACATCGGTACGCCGGCCAGTGGTCACCAGCGCGCTTGCGCCGCTGGGCCGCGCAGACCGGACCGCACACCGTCGCGCTCATCGAACACGTCCTCGGCGCGCGGCGTCACCCCGAGCAGAGCTACCGCACCTGCCTCGGGATCTTGCGCCTCGGCAAGAGCTACGGCGATGACCGCCTCGAAGCTGCCTGCCAACACGCGCTCACCCTCGGCACCTACGCCGTGCGCTCGCTCGAGTCCATCCTCAAGCACCGGCTCGACCGCGCCACGCCGTCCGTGCAGACCACGCTCGACCTCCCCGCCGAGCACGACAACCTGCGCGGCGCCCATTACTTCCACTGACCCACACCAGGAGACGACCACGATGTTGAATCATCCGACGCTGGACAAACTCCAGCAGCTCAAATGCCTCGGCATGGCCACCGCACTCACCGAGCAGATGGCCTGCGCCGACTTCGACACCTTCACCTTCGACGAGCGACTCGGCCTCCTTGTCGATCGCGAGCTCACCTACCGCGACAACCGTCGCATGAGCAGCCGACTGCGGCGCGCCAGGCTTCGGCACAATGCCTGCCTCGAGGACATCGACTACCGCACGCCGCGCGGTCTCGACCGTAGCCTGCTCACGTCCATGGCCACCTGTCGCTGGATCCGTGAGCACCTCAACGTCCTCATCACCGGCCCCACCGGCGTCGGCAAATCCTGGCTTGCCTGTGCGCTTGCCCACCAAGCTTGCCGAGAGGGCTACAGCGTCCTCTACCTGCGCCTGCCCAGGCTGTTCACAGACCTCGCCATCGCCCGCGGCGATGGTCGCTACGCCAAGCAGCTCGCCGCGCTCACCAAGGTCGATCTCCTGCTCATCGACGACTGGGGATTGACCGTCTTGAACACCGACCAACAGCGTGACCTGCTCGAGGTCCTCGAAGATCGCTACCAAACGCGCTCGACCCTGGTGACCAGCCAGTTACCGGTCGAAAAATGGCACGGCTGCATCGCTGATCCGACCTTCGCCGACGCCATCCTCGACCGCCTCGTGCACAACGCCTACAAGATCAAGCTCAAGGGAGAATCAATGCGCAAGACCCAGGCCAAATCCACCCAAGCCGATCACCAAACGGCATAATCGTCACCCCGCGCCGCTGCGCGCCGACTCAGTGATCGGCTTCCCCGGAAGCGCTGATCGGCTTCGACCGGAACAGATGATCGACTTCGCCGGAATACGCACCGTAGAGGCAGCGCAGGAAGCACGCAGTCAAGCGTCCGCTCGAGCGACTTGTTGGGCGGCGGCTTCGTATAGAAATT
>CAYVUV010000081.1:0-2226 GCA_964455095.1 uncultured Binatia bacterium (SeqCode) | reverse complement strand
AAAACCCCCCGAGGAACTATTTCATGAACGGCCGTTCGGCTCGGTCGGACGGCGAGGCGCGACGCGACGTTGCATCGCGCGCGCGACACGGCGCGGCGCCCGGCTGGCTGCGCCGCCGGTGCGTGGTGCAGTCCGGCTAGGCGGCAGCCCGGCGCCGCGCGGTCAGTACCTTGCCGATCAGCACCACCAGCACCGCCCCGGCGGCGGACGCCGCATAGCGCAGGGCGGCGGACGGCTCGCCGATCGCGTCGACGGTGGCGACGTCGGTCACCATCATGCCACCGGCAATCCAGCCGAGGAGCGCGCCGCCCAGCGTGATCAGCAGCGGGAAGCGCTCGAGCAACTTGAGCACCAGCGTGCTGCCCCAGACGATCAGCGGGATGCTGATCAGCAGCCCGAGGATCACGAGGCTCGTCTGGTGTTCCGGCTCGGCCTGCTGCGCGGCGCCGGCGATCGCGATCACGTTGTCGAAACTCATCACCAGGTCGGCGACGATGATCGTCTTGATCGCCGACATCAGCGTTGCGCCCCCCTCGATGCTGCCGTGCTTGTCCTCGTCGTCGGGCGCAACGAGCTTCACGCCCACCCAGACGAGCAGCACGCCGCCGACCAGCTTCAGGTACGGCACCGTGAGCAGCGTGATTGCGAAGACGATCAGGGCCACGCGGATGCCGATGGCGCCCGCGGTGCCCCAGAGGATGCCGCGCATCCGCAGCCGCTGCGGAAGGTTGCGGCAGGCCAGCGCGATCACGATGGCGTTGTCTCCGGCGAGCACCAGGTCGATGACGACGATGGCCGCGAGGGCGGAGAACCACGCAGGCGAAAGAAACTCCATCAGGCGAACTCCTTCAGCAGGGCTGCACGCACGAACACGGCTGCGGCGGCGACGAGACTGAACGGAGGACGAACATCCACCTTCGAGCTCCGCACGACTGCGGTCCGCGTCGAAGGTCTCGCTCGGCAAGGACCATGAAGTCCGCCCGGAAGGCCGGAAGCGCGGCTGTCGCCGTCGCTTCGTATTGACGACCTGCTGACATGCACGACGGCCCGCCCGGAGCGGGTCCGCGTGTGTAGAGCTACTCCCCTTCAGGGCGGAATTGGAACAGCAATCGGCGGGGCGCGCAAGTCGGCGCGCGCCCCGCGGCCCGCCTCGTTCAGCGCAGCGATGCAGCCTGCGCGCGCGAGCGGCGCCGCAGCAGGTGGGCCGTGACGATGACCAGCAGGGCGCCGGCCACCCCGGCAGCGGTGACGGCGTCGTGCGGAACGCCACCGATCCAGTTCTCGACCGCAGGATCGGTGAGCTCCATCTCGCCTGCCAGGAACCCGAGCAGCGCGGCGCCGATGGTGATGATGATGGGGAACCGTTCCATCACCTTCAGCAGCAAGGTACTGCCGGCGATGATCAGCGGAATGCTGATGGCCAGACCGATGATCAGCAGCACCATGTCGCCATGGGCGGCGGCGGCCACCGCCAGCACGTTGTCGAGGCTCATGACGAGGTCGGCGACCAGGATCGTGCGCACCGCGGCGAACAGGCCGCCAGCGGCCGTCCTGCCGGCGCCCTCCTCTTCGGAGTCGTCGTCGAGGATCAGCGACACGCCGATGTAGAGCAGCAGCAAGCCGCCGATGATCTTCAGGTACGGCCAGGTGAGCATCTCGGCCGCGAGCACCGTGAGCGCGATCCGCATCACGATCGCCGCGGCGCTTCCCCAGAAGATCGCCTTCTTCTGCTGGTGCGCCGGAAGCCCGCGCGCGGCGAGCGCGATGACCACCGCGTTGTCGCCGGACAGCAGGATGTTGGCGAGGACGATCGAGCCGAGCGCAGCCCAGAATGCCGCCGAAGTGAACTCCATCGATTGCTCCGCGTCGAGTGGGGGCGGCCTAGGTTCGCAGGACCGACTTCAGCAGCCGGCCCATCTCGGACGGATTGCGAGTCACCTTCATGCCGCAGGCCTCCATGATCTCGAGCTTGGCCTGCGCAGTGTCGGCGCCGCCGGAGATCAGCGCGCCGGCGTGTCCCATCCGCTTGCCCGCGGGAGCGGTGACGCCGGCGATGAACCCGACCACCGGCTTCTTCATGTTGTCCTTGATCCAGCGCGCCGCGTTGGCTTCGTCGGGGCCGCCGATCTCGCCGATCATGATCACCGCATCGGTGTCCGGATCGTCGTTGAACAGCTTCATCACGTCGATGTGCTTCAGGCCGTTGATCGGGTCGCCGCCGATGCC
>CAYVUV010000080.1:0-49629 GCA_964455095.1 uncultured Binatia bacterium (SeqCode) | reverse complement strand
TGCTGGCGGTGCCGTATTCGACGCTGGGCGCCGGCGTGATCGTTCTGCCGACCAAGGACCCCCACGCCGCCATCCTCAACTTCATGGTGCTGCAGGGCAACGGTCAGGCCAGCACGCCCGGCTTCGACGACCTCGACGACGACAAGCTGACCTTCGCCGGCGAAGGGCGGGTGCGCACCGACTTCTTCGGCATGACCGGGCATCAACTCGTCGGCGGCGCCTACTCGAACAAGCAGTTCACGTCGATCGATCAGCGCCTCGGTTTCGTCATCGAGAACCGCGCGATCAAGAAGGAAGACGGCGCCTGGGGCGTCTACTACAACTTCGATCAGTATCTCTACGAGCCCCACAAGGGTGCCGGCCGCGGCGCGGGCGTGTTCTTCCGCTTCGGCGCCTCGGACGGCAATCCCAACCCGATGGAATACTTCTACAGCGTTGGAATCGGCGGCAATGGCATGATCGCCAGTCGCCCGTTCGACCGATTCGGCCTCGGCTACTACTACATCGACGTCAAGAGCCCGACGTTTCAGCGCCCCTTCTTTACGCGGACGTTTCTCGGCGACGAGTGGGGGTTCGAAGCGTTCTACAACGTCGCCATCACGCCGTGGATGCTGCTGACGCCGGACCTCCAGGTGGTCGAACCGAGCCAGAGACAGCGACAGGTCTCCTTTGGGCGCCGGGAGAAAGTGGATACCGCAACGGTTCTCGCGCTTCGTCTGCAGCTTTTGTTCTGATACGGCCTGTGTGCCGAGAGGAGACCCTATGTCCAAGCGTGCACGCGGTTGGTTGGCCAGCCTGGCAGTCGTCCCCCTTGTCCTGGGCGCCGCCGGCGCTCAGGGACAGGCGGGCAAGACATATGTGTACCCCCAAAAGGCGCAGAGCGCGGAGCAGCAGGCGAAGGACGACGCCGAGTGCCGCACCTGGGCGACGCAGCAGAGTGGCGTCGACCCGAACGCGCCGCCGCCGCCAGCCGGTGGCCATGCCAAAGGGGCGGTGGGCGGTGCCGCACGCGGCGCCGCGGTCGGGGCCGCGGTCGGCGCGATCGCCGGTGATGCCGGCAAGGGCGCCGGCGCCGGTGCCGTGGTCGGAGGCGTCGGCGGCCGGCGCCGATCGAAGGCAAACGCCCAGGCGCAACAGGCCGGCGCCAGCGACAGCTTCCAGCGCGCCTTCGGGGCGTGCATGGAAGGTCGCGGATACACCGTCAAGTAGGGCGCGGGGAACATTGCGGCGCGCACGCGATCGCGTGCGCGCCGTCTGAACCGCAGGCTATTGCGCGACTTTCGTCCGCACTTGATCGAACAGCGCCTTCAGCTTGCTCGCCATCATGCGGCGCCCGATGCTGCGCTTCGTACCGCCGCCGAATCCCGCCACCTGATCGGTGAAGGTGTGGTTGGTGTAGACCACCAGGGTCCCCTCGCTGACCGGCAGAAAGCCCGCCACCGCCTGTTCGGCGTTGTAGCCGGTGCTGACGTAGTACTGGCGCTGCACGAGGACCCGGGCGTCACCCTCGGACGCCGCCATCGTATGCGTCAAGACGTATGTCGCCGTGCCGTCGATGTCGTAGGCGAGCCAGTAGAAGTTCTCCCGCATGCCGGACACCTTCGCCTGAGGATACCCGACGAGCACCGCCTGGAACGCCGGCAGGTATTTCTTCAGCTCACTGGCCGCGTCGCTCGCCTTGCGAATGTCAGCCGCGACGTCCGACGGTCCGCCGCTGCGCGCATACCCGGCAATGCCCGCCAGCCCGGACGTCTGATAGGCCTGAAAGCGGGCCAGCAACATGCTCTGCAGCTGCGCCTGCACGGCCGACGCACCGGCCAGGCCACTGAAGGCGGCGATCTCGGCCGCGGACAGGTTCAGCCCCTCACCGGGACTGGCATTCGAGAAGGTCTGCGCGACCGTGTCGCTGACGGTCAGTGACGCCACGTCGGCCGCGCTTCCCGTGCCTTTGAACATGCCGTGCTGCCGCACTTGCGGATCGGCGCCAACGAGATCGGCAGCCATGATCTTGTCGGCGAGCTCGGCCGGCGAGGTCTTGACCAGGAAGGCGAGCGCCACCGACAGATCGCGGTCGGACACTGCCGTGACGTCGCCGGTGACGAACTCGCCGGCGAGCACCTTCTGCTTGTCGCTGGCCGACATCCCCTTGTCCGTCAGCACTTGATCCGCGCTCGGCTGTGCGCTCGCGGCCGGGGCGAGCCCGAGCAGGCAAGCAACACCGAGCGCCGTCATCCCTGCGAACACTTTCCAAGCGCGTGCCATGATTCACTCCTCCACTCGTGCTTCATACCCTCGCGGCTGCGCGCTGCAAAGTCCTGACACTGCTCGGAAAGTTCTCGGAAACCCAACCCGGGCCGCACCACCTGTGATCGCTTCGCTTGCGCCGGCCCGCCGTTCCGATAGAAAGTGCACAGGGGGGAAACCAGGGAGTGACAGTCAGTCCCGCCGGAAGAAAGGACAACGCCGGCGCCATGGCCGACGAAGCCCGTCAGCGCGCCATCGCTTTTGGTCCCTTCCGTCTCGATCTGAGCGGCGGCCGCCTCAGCCGCGCCGGCGAGACGATTCCCCTGCGGCCGAAGACCTGGTCGGTGTTGCTGCACCTGGTCGAGCGACCGGGTGTGCTGGTGACCAAGGACGAGTTGCTCGACGCCGTGTGGCCCGGCATTGCGGTCACTCCCGATACGCTGACCAAGTCGATCGGCGAGCTCCGCCTCGCCTTGAGCGACGACCACCGGACGCAGCGCTGCATCGAAACCGTGCACCGGCGTGGCTTTCGTTTCATCGCCGAGACCAGCCGCGAGACACCGCTGCGGCTGCCGTTGACCGACCGCTATACGGCGCGCGGTCCACTGGTCGGACGCGCCGCCGAGCTCGGCGCGCTGCGCGATCTGTTCGAGCGCGCCTGCGCCGGCGAGCGACAAATCGCCTTCGTCACCGGGGGAGCCGGCATCGGCAAGACCGCGCTCGTCGAAACCTTCCTCACCGCGGTCGGCGCGACGTTCGCCGACGCGTGGATCGCGCACGGATCGTGCCTCGAGCAACACGGTCCGCGCGAGGCCTACATGCCGGTGCTCGATGCGCTCGAGGGACTCGCACGCCAGCCGCACGCGGGCGCAACCGTGACGCTGCTGCAAAACACCGCCCCGACCTGGTTCGCCCAGATTCCCTGGCTGAGCGGCGACCAGGCTGACGCGTTGCGCCGCTCGCAGCAAGCCGCGCGGCCAGAGCGCATGCCGCGTGAGCTCGCCGCGTTCACCGAAGCGTTGACCGCCGAACGGCCGCTGGTGCTGGTGCTCGAGGACCTGCACTGGAGCGATCCGTCGACGGTGAATCTGCTCTCGGTGCTCGCGGCGCGGCGCGAGCCGTCACGCCTCCTCGTCATCGGCACGTACCGACCGGCCGAGGTCGCGATCCAGGAGCACACGCTCGCGCAGGCCGCGCGCACCTTGCGCCTGCGCCGGCAGTGCGTGCAGCTGCCCCTGCACGAGCTCACCGAGGAGGACATCCAGTCGTACCTGGAAGGCCGATTCCCCGGGGCGGAGTTCCCGCCGCGACTGGCGCCGGTCCTGCAGCGGTATACCGACGGGAACGCGCTGTTCATGGGTGCGTTCGTCGACCACATGTTGTCGCGCGGCTGGATCGTCGAGACCGCGCCGGGGTGGGCGCTGACGATCGCGCCCGACGAGCGTGATCTCGGGGTACCCGACGATGCGCGCCAGCTGATCGAGATGCAGCTCGGAAGCCTGGTGCCGGCCGACCGCGACCTGCTCGAAGCCGCGAGCGTGGCGGGAGCGGAGTTCGCCGCGCCGGCGGTGGCCGCGGCGCTGCGCTGCACGGCCGATGACGCCGAGATGCGCTGCGAGGCGCTGGCGCGCGCGCACCGCTTTCTCCGCCTCGGCAGCAGTGCCGAGTGGCCCGACGGCAGCCCGGTGCGCCGCTACACCTTCGCGCACGAGCTGTATCGGCAGGTCGCATACGCGGGGATTCCGGACGGCCGGCGGCAGCGCTTGCACCAGCACATCGGCACGGCGCTCGAAGCGGCGTATGGCGAGCGCGCCGACGAGATCGCGCCCGAGCTCGCCGTGCACTTCGAACGCGCGCGCGAGCACACCCGCGCGCTGCGCTACCTCGCCGCGGCGGCGGCGCGCGCGCGCCATCGATTCGCCAGCCAGGAAGCGCTCGGGTACCTCGACGCCGCGCTGGCACTGGTGCCCCTGCTACCGGAGCGCGCGCGGCGCCCGCGCGAGCTCGAGCTGCGCCTGGCGCGCGCGCCGGCGTTGTCCGATATCCACGGCTTCGCCGCCGAACCGGTGCGCGAGAATGCCAATCGGACCTACACGCTCTGCACCGAAGTCGGCACCCCCGAGCAGCGCTTTCAAGCCCTCTACGCCCTCTGTCACCTGCATACGGTGCGCGCCGACCTCGACACCGCCCCCGCCGTGGCGACGGAGTTGGACAGCCTGGCGCAGCGTCTGGGCACCGTCGAGCATCGCATCCTCGCCGACTCGCTGCTGTTGCGCAACGCCACCAACAGCGGCGAGTTCGTCGCCGCGTGCGAGCTGGCCCAGCGGCTCGCCGGCACCGAGCGAGACATCAACTCCCCGGCCCTCTCCATCTACGGGGCCGAGCCCATCATTGCCGCCCGCTGTCACTATGCGGTGTCGCTGTGGATGACCGGTCACATCCAACCGGCTAGAGCCACGCTGCGCGCCAGCCTCGCCGCCGCCGAGACCAGCGGCTCGCTCTTCACGCTGACCGCGGCGACGTGGTTTGCGTGCTTGCTCGAGGTGCTTTCCCGCAACGGCGGGCCGGCACTCGAGCTCGCGGAACGCGTCGTCGCGCTCTCGGGCGAGCAAGGGTTCGTCTACTGGAACGCCCTCGCGCGCGCGCTGCGCGGATGGGCCCGCATCGAGCACGGCCAGGACGACGAAGGGATCGAGGATCTCGAATGCGCCATCGCCGAGTACCGCGCGGCGGGCGCGCGCACCTTCTCGACCTACATGCTGGCCTTCCTCGCCGGGGCGCATCTGCGCCACCGCCGTTTCGCGGAGGGCCTGCTGGTCGTCGACGAGGCCCTGTCGGTCGCGGCGGCGACGCGCGACCGCGGCTACTACCCCGAGCTCTGGCGCCTCAAGGGGGAGCTGTTGCAGGCCGCGGCCGGGTCGGGCACACGCGGGCGCCCGCGGCGCGGCGGGCGCGCCGCCGCGGCGGCGACCGGCGAGGGCAGTAGCGCCGAACAGTGCCTGCGGCGTGCCGTCGAAGCGGCGCGCGCTGCCGGAGCGAAGTCGCTCGAGTTGCGCGCCGCAACCAGCCTGGCGCGCGCGGAACAGGCCAGCGGAAAGGCGAAGGCGGGCGCCGCGCTGGCCGACATCTGCGGGTGGTTTGGCAGCCGTCGGGCCGACGCGAGCCTGCGCAGCAACGCGGATTTGGCGGAGGGCCGCGCGCTGCTCGCCGAGTTGTCGCGGCACCGCTGAGCGCGCGCTCGCAACCGCGCGAGGGAGCTCCCCGGAAGGCGACATTTCGCCGAACTTGGCGGGAATCTTCCTGACTCTTGCCGGCCGCCTCTGCTAGCGTGCGCATACCATGGCCAGCGCTGCAGACCGAAGCGAACGCGCCAAATGGCAGGCCCCGGCCGCGGCAGCGGTCATCCACGTGCTGCGCGGGCGCTACGCCGGGATGACCATCGTCCTGCTCTGCCTCTCCCTGTCTTTCCACACCATCAGCAACCCCGAGGTGGCCAGTGCCGTGGTGGACTTCGCCTTCTGCCTGCTCCTGGTGATGGCCGTTCGAAACGTCGGTCGGCGATTGCGCACGTTCACGATCATACTCACGCTGCCAGCCCTGATCGGCCAGTGGACCCTCAGGTTGATCGACTCGCCGGTGCATCAAGCGGTGGTGATGCTCTCGAGCACCACCATTCTCGCCTATCTGACCCTGCTCATCCTCTTCAACGTCCTGCGCGACCCAGCCATCACATCCGATACGATCGTCGGCGCGGTGTGTGCCTACTTCATGCTCGCGGTGACGTGGGGCACTGCCTACGCCATACTCGAGTGGGGCTGGCCGGGATCCTTTGCGATCTCCCCGGGTCTGGCGGCGGCGGCAAACTGGACACCGCCCACCCGGCCCCTTGTGCCGCTCCTGCAGTACTTCAGTTTCACCACCATCTCGACCCTGGGCTTCGGCGACGTCTCCCCGCTCAGCCCCGGCGCGCGGGCACTGACGGTGTTCGAGGGGCTGATCGGTCAGTTCTACCTGGCGGTCCTGGTCGCCCGCCTGGTCGGCATCCACAGCGCGCGCGTGCACGGACAGTGATGCGCGCACCGCGCACAGATTTCGGCAAACTTGCGGAGAATCTTCGGGACTCGTGCCCGGGAGTCCTGCCAACCTGGCACGTGTGATGAGACGATCATCCTCCCCCACGCGTGCAGGTCGGGCAGCGCATCTCAGTGCGGTACCGGAGCGAGGCCCCGAGCTGCCGGCGTGGAAGGCCTTCGTCGTCCAGTTCAGCCGCCGCACGGCAGAGGGGCCGGACGTGTTCGCCGGGCGGGTCGAGCACCTGAGCTCGGGACGGCGAGTCCGTTTCGGCTCGGCGGAGGAGTTGGTCGCCACGTTGGCCAGGCTCCTCGACTCCATCGATCAGTCGGCGAAGTGACCCCCTCGGCCCGGCCTGGGTCACCGGAGCCAATCACCCCGCCAGCAGCGCCGCCCCGATCACTCCCGCCGAGTCGCCCAGGGCGTGGCGGCGGATCGGCGTGCGCAGCTCGTCGTTAAAGACGTAGCGCGCGACGGCGGCGCGGCCGTCGGTGTAGAGCTCGTCGATGTTGGACAGGCCGCCGCCGAGGACGATGACGTCGGGATCGAGAATCGCGATGATGTTGGCCAGGGCGCGGCCGAAGCGGTCGAGAAACTCTTCGACACACGCGCGCGCCGCCGGCTCGCCGCCGCGCGCGCGGGCGACGATGAGGTCCATGGTCGCCGCCTCGCCCGCGCGTGCCCGGTAGCGCTCCTGCACCGCCGGTCCGGCCAGGTAGCGCTCGACGCAGCCACGCTGGCCGCAGTAGCACTGCGGGCCGGCGGGGTCGATCGCGTGGTGGCCCCACTCGCCGGCAATGCGCTGCGGCCCCGACCACAACTGGCCATCGAGCACCAGCCCGCCGCCCACGCCGGTGCCGATGATGACCCCGAACACCACGCGCGCTCCGCGCCCGGCCCCGCCGACCGCCTCGGCGAGCGCGAAGCAGTTGGCGTCGTTCTCGACGCGCACCGGCACGCCGATGCGACGCGCCAGATCGCCCGGCAGATCGCGCCCGTTGAGACAGACCGTGTTGCAGTTCTTCATCAGCCCGGTGCGGCTCGACACGGCACCGGGCGTCCCCACCCCGACCGATGCTTCCGGCGCGTCGGCGCGCAAGGCGTCGGCGAGCCCGCCGACGCGGTCGACGATGTGCTCGTAGCCGCGCGCGCTCTCGGTCGCCATCCGCTGCCGCCGCACGACCCGCAGGTCGTCGTCGAGCACCACGCCCTCGATCTTCGTCCCGCCGAGGTCGATCCCGACACGCCGCGACATGCGGCGGTTGTGCCGGAGGGGGCGCTGGGGCGCAAGGGGCTCGGGACGTGTGGAGCTACCCCTGCCCCTTCGCTATAAGGGGGAGCTTTCGATCAGCGGTAAGGAGTCGCAAACATGGGAAACAGTCGCGGTGGCGCGGCGGTCGCCGCCACGGTCCTGCTCATTGCCGTCGCCCTCGCGGCGGGGAACCTCTTCTTTCTGGCGCGGGCCGGAGACGCCGCGGCGCCGTTGATGGATGCGGTGGCCGGCGCCTACGCGCGCCAGCCGCCAATGGTACTGTACTTTGCCATCGCGCCGCTGGTCGCCGGCGTTGTCATCGCATTGCTCACCGCGAGCGGTGGCCAGAAAGCGGCGGCGCCCGCCGAAGTTGGCGAGTCGGCCGCACCCGCGGCGACGCCGCAGGACGGGGCGCTGCGCATGCTGGCGCTGCTGCAGCAGGAAGGACGGCTGATCGACTTCCTCGAAGAGGACATCGACGCCTACAGCGACGGCCAGGTCGGCGCCGCCGTGCGCTCGATCCATTCCGGCTGCCGCAAGGCGCTGCACGACCGCATGCGCATCGAGCGCATCTACGCCGAGGAGGACGGCGCCGCCATCGAAGTCGCCTCGGGTTTCGATCCCGCCGCCGTGCGCCTGACGGGCAATGTCCGCGGCCAACCGCCCTTCCGCGGCACCCTCGAACACGGCGGCTGGCGCGCGGCGGAAGTCCGACTGCCGGAGCCCGCCGCCGAGCTCGACGCAGCGATCCTGGCGCCGGCGGAAATCGAGGTCGCATAGGTGTCGAGCCGAAACCCCGCCGCGCGGCAGCCGGCGCCACCGCCGCGCTACGTCGTCGGCATCGATCTCGGCACCACCAACAGCGTCGTCGCCTATGCGGACACGCGCGCCGAGCCACCGGTGCTGGCCGTGCTGCAGATCCCCCAGTTGACGGCGCCGGGGGCGGTCGAGGCGCGCGCACTGTTGCCGTCCTTTCTCTACCTGCCCGCCGACGGCGAGCTGCCGGCGAAGGCGCTGGCCTTGCCGTGGGGCGAAGCGAGCGACGCCATCGCGGGCGCATTCGCCCGCGCCCGCGGGGCCGAGGTGCCGGCGCGGCTGATCGCCTCGGCGAAGTCGTGGCTCTCGCACGCTGGCGCCGATCGCGGCGCGCCGATCCTGCCGTGGGGCAGCCCTGACGATGTGCCGAAGCTGTCGCCGGTCGATGTCTCGGCGCGCTACCTCGCGCACATCCGCCAGGCCTGGGACCACGCGTTTGCCTCCGACCCGCTCGCCGAGCAGGAGGTGTTGCTCACCGTGCCGGCGTCGTTCGACGCCGTGGCGCGCGACCTCACCGTGCGCGCGGCGCGCGAGGCCGGCTTGCCGCAGGTGACCATCCTCGAAGAGCCGCAGGCCGCGCTCTACGCCTGGATCGACGCCAACGGCGAGGCCTGGCGTCAGGCGGTGAGCGTCGGCGACCTGGTGCTGGTGTGCGACATCGGCGGCGGCACCACCGACTTCAGCCTCATCGCCGTGCGCGAGCAGGACGGTGCGCTGACGCTCGAGCGCGTCGCGGTCGGCGACCACATCCTGCTCGGCGGCGACAACATGGACCTCGCCCTCGCCTACCGCGTGCGCGAGCGCCTGGCGCAAGAAGGCACGGCGCTGGATCAGTGGCAGCTGCGCGCCCTCGCGCTCGGCTGTCGCGACGCCAAGGAGCGCCTGCTCGGCGACGGCGCCGAGGCGAGTCACGCGCTGTCCATCCTCGGACGCGGCCGCAAAGTCGTCGGCGGCACGCTGCGCGCCGAGGTGACGCGACCCGAGGTCGAGGCGGCGCTGGTCGACGGTTTCTTCCCGCCCTGCCGGCTCGACGAGCGGCCGCAGGCGCAGCGCCGCACCGGCCTGCAAGAGCTCGGCCTGCCCTATGCTGCCGACCCCGGCGTGACCCGGCATCTCGCCCACTTCCTCAGCCGGCAGGCGGCGGCCGACACCATCCACGCCGCGGCCGGCGCCGCGCAACCGACGGCCGTGCTGTTCAACGGCGGCGCGATGCGCGCCAGCGCCCTGCGCGAGCGTCTGCTCGCCGTGGTACACGCGTGGTTCCCCGCCGCCGGCGCGCCGCTGCGCGTGCTGGCCGGCGGCGACCCGGAGCAGGCCGTGGCGCGCGGCGCCGCCTACTACGGCCTGGCGCGGCGCGGCCGCGGCGTGCGCATCCGCGGCGGCACCGCGCGCACGTACTACATCGGGATCGAGACGGCGATGCCCGCCGTCCCCGGCATGCGCCCGCCGATCAAGGCGCTGTGCGTCGTGCCGCGCGGCCTCGAGGAAGGCAGCGCGGTCGAGTTGCCGGCGCAGGAGTTCGGTCTGGTCGTCGGCGAGCCGGCCGAGTTCCGCTTCCTCAGCTCGGCGACGCGGCGCGAGGACCATGTCGGCACGCTGGTCGAGACCTGGGGCGACGATATCGACGAGCTGGCACCGCTCGAGACCACGCTCGCCTCCGCCGGCCAGGACGGCACCACCGTTCCCGTCCATCTCGAAGCGCGCGTCAACGAAGTCGGCGTCCTCGAGCTGTGGTGCGTCAGCCGCGACGAACGCCAGCGCTGGAAGCTGGAGTTCAACGTGCGGGCGGAAGGATAGGTGCTCCGGGTGCCGCCGCGTTACATCGTCGGGATCGATCTCGGCACGACCAACTCCGCGGCGGCCTACGTCGACACCGCCGACCCGGCGCGGCCCATTACCCCTTTCTCCATTCCTCAACTGGTCGCCGAAGGCGCGGTGGCCGAGCGCGCCGCCCTGCCGTCGTTTCTCTACATCGGCGGCGAGCACGAGCTGGCGCCGGGCAGCCTGGCGTTGCCCTGGGATGCCGAGCGCACCTACGCCGTCGGCGAGTTTGCCCGCGCCCAGGGCGCACGCGTGCCCGGGCGGCTGGTCACCTCGGCCAAGTCGTGGCTCTGCCACGGCGGCGTCGATCGCGAAGCCGCGATCCTGCCGTGGGCGGCGGCCGAGGACGTGACCAAGCTGTCGCCGGTCGAGGTCTCGGCGCGCTATCTCCAACACCTCTGCGAGGCCTGGGCGCAGCGCTTCCCCGACGCGCCGCTCGGCGAGCAAGACGTCCTGCTCACCGTGCCCGCCTCGTTCGACGAGGTGGCGCGCGAGCTCACCGTGCAGGCCGCCGCGCGCGCCGGGCTCGCTCACGCGGTGTTGCTCGAAGAACCGCAGGCGGCGTTCTACGCCTGGCTGCAAGCCCACCACGACGACTGGCAGGAGCAACTCGGCAGCACGCGGCTGGTGCTGGTGTGCGACGTCGGCGGCGGCACCACCGACTTCAGCCTCATCGCCGTGCAGCGCGAAGACTCCGGCGCCCTCGCCCTCGAGCGTCTCGCCGTCGGTGACCACATCCTGCTCGGCGGCGACAACATCGACGTCGCCCTCGCCCGCCGGCTCGAGCCGCAGCTCGGCGAGCGCCTCGACAGCCAGCGCTGGCATGCCCTCACCAGCCTGTGCCGCGCCGCCAAGGAGACGCTGCTCGGACCCGATGCGCCCACCGAAGTCCCGATCCGCCTCGCCGGCCGCGGCCGCGCCGTGATCGGCAGCACGATGAGCGCCAACCTCAGCCGCAGCGACGTCGAGGCGCTGGTGCTCGACGGATTCTTTCCGCTCACTGCGCCGGACGATCGGCCGCGCAAGACCGCGCGCACGGGACTGCAGGAATGGGGGCTGCCGTTCGCCAACGACGCCGAGGTGTCGCGCCACCTGGCGGCGTTCCTGCACCAGCACGGCGGCGACGCCGCGCCCGGCACCGGTCCGGCCCGACCCGATGCCGTGCTGTTCAACGGCGGCGCGCTCAAGCCGGCGCTGATTCGCGACCGACTGCGCGCCTTGCTGGCGTCGTGGAACGGCGGTGTCGCGCCCGCCGTGCTCGAGAGCGTCGATCTCGATCTCGCCGTCGCGCGCGGCGCCGCCTACTACCGCCTGGTGCGGCGCGGCCTCGGCGTGCGCATCGGCGGCGGCAGCGCGCGCGCCTACTACCTCGGCCTGGCGCCCAGCGAGCCGGCAGCGACGCAGGTCGCGGCGCTCTGCCTGATCGCGCGCGGCATGCACGAGGGCGAAGAGGTCGAGGTCACCACGCCGGAGTTCACCGTCCTCGCCAACCAGCCAGTCAGCTTCCCGCTCTATTCCTCCAGCACACGGCTCGGCGACGCGGCCGGCGCTCTGGTCCAGGCCGAGCCCGAGTCGCTGGCCCCGATGCCGCCGATCCGCACGGTGTTGCGTTTCGGCAAGAAGCTCACCGCCACCGCGCTGCCCGTCCATGTGCTCGCCAAGCTCACCGAAATCGGCACGCTCGAGGTCTGGTGCCGCTCGCTCAAGACCGATCACCGCTGGCGGCTGCAGTTCGCGTTGCGCGACACCGCCCGGCCCGACACCGACGCAGGCGACGAAACGGCGCGCCCGGCGGTCGAGCTCGAGGTCGGCGCCGAGCGGCTGGCGCGCGCCGAGGCGGCGTTGCGCGCCGTGTTCCCGAGCGGCGACGGCGCGCCGGCCGGCGATCCGGTCGGCCTGGTGCGCCAGCTCGAAGAGGCGCTCGGCGCTGGCAAGGACGCCTGGCCGCTGCCCGCCATCCGCAAGCTCTGGGATGCCCTCTGGGAGGGGCGCCCGGCGATGCGCCGCGATCCGCAACACGAGGCGCGCTGGCTCAACCTGTCCGGCTTCCTCTTGCGACCCGGCTTCGGCCATGAGCTCGACGAGTGGCGCCTGCAACAGCTCTGGCGCCTGCTCGCCGACGGCATGCGCTTCCCGCGCGCGGTGCAGAGCCGCGTCGAGTGGTGGAGCATGTGGAAGCGCGTCGCCGGCGGTCTGGCGCGGGCGCAGCAGATGGAGCTCTACAACCAGTGCGCGCCGTGGCTGGTGCCGCGGCTCAAGGCGCGCATCAAGGCCAGCAAGTCGGCGGTCGGGCCGCAGGAGATCCGCGAGTACTGGCAGTTGTTGGCGAGCTGCGAGCGCCTGGCGCCGGCGGCGAAAGTAGAGCTGGGAGGTTTGCTCGTACCGTTGGTCGCGAGGGGCAAGGCAACCGACGCCGAGATCTGGGCCCTCGGCCGCCTCGGCGCTCGGGCGCCGTTCGGCGGGCCGCTCAATTGCGTCGTGCCGGCCGAGGTCGCGGCACAATGGATCGAGCAGCTCCTCGCCGTCGAATGGCGCAAGCCGGAAGCGACCGGCTTCGCCGCCGTCCAGCTCGCCCGCTGCGTCGGCGATCGCGAGCGCGACCTCGACACGGCGCTGCGCGCCCGGCTCGCCGCCCGCCTGCGCAATCTGCCGGGCGGCCAGCGCGCCGCCCGCCTGGTCACCGAGGTGGTCCCCCTCGAAGGCACCGAGCGCGCCCGCATCCTCGACGAGTCGCTCCCGGTCGGCCTGCGTCTCGCGTAAAGAAATGAAATCAATCTCCCAACCGCTCAGGCTGAGCTCGTCGAAGCCTCGCTTCGGTGAGAATCGATCGGGAATTGTGAACCTCCAGACCAGGCCGCCGCGCGCCTGGAACCTCCGCGCCCCCGCCCTCGCGGCGGCGCTCGCCATCGCCCTCGCCGGCTGTGGCGACGACGACTCGCCAGCCGCGGCGCCGACCAACACGCCGACCCTCGCAGCGACGCACACGCGCACGCCGACCGAGCCGCCGCCATCGACGCCGACAAGCACCGCGACGAGCACGCGCACACCGACAAGCACCGCCACACCGTCGGCGACGGCATCCCCGTCCGCCACCAATACGCCTTCGCCGACGCCGACACCCACGCTCGCCGAGCTCGCCGCCGCGGAGGATAACGGCGCCCTGGGCCGCAACCCGTTCAACAACCCGGCCCACATCGCGCCGGTCGATGCCTGCGCCGACACAGTGCGCGCCACCGATCAGTCGCTCGTCATCCGCGCCTTGCCGCAGGGACCGACGGCGCTCGACGGCACACTGCTGTTCACCTCCGGCGTCTGCATCTACCTGCCGCCCGGCTACGTCGAGAGCCGCCTGGCGTATCCCGTCCTGTACCTGTTGCACGGCGGCGGCGGCGATCAGGCCAATTGGATCACGTTCGGCGGTCTCCAATCGATCATGGACGGCGCCATCGCCGCCGATCCAGCCAATGCCGCCATCGTCGTCATGCCCGACGGCAGCAACGCGCAATGGTACGACAGCTTCGACGGCAGCCTCGCGGTCGAGCGCTACGTGCTCGATTTCCTCATCCCCTACGTCGACCGCCGCTTCCGCACCATCGCCGAACGCGGCGGCCGGGTCATCGACGGCCTCTCCAACGGCGGCTACGGGTCGATGCTGTTCGCGGCCAAAGCGCCCGATCAGTTCATCGCCGCCGGCGCCATGTCGGCCAACTTCGCCGGGCTCTCGTTCCCCGGCCTCGGCGACGCAGCCACCGCGCCCGCCTATCGCCACGGCAATTTGCCGCTCGACCTCGCCGCCAATCTCAACGGTCTCGACCTGACTCTCGACATCGGCACCGAGTGCATCAGCGACCGCCCGCGCGACAATTGCCTGGCATGGACATTCGAGCAGATCTTCGTGCCGGCGAACCGCGAGTTCGCCTCCGCTCTGGCGGCGCTGCGCGGACCGGATGACGGCACCTACGAGTACCGCGAAGGCGAAGGCGCGCATGCCTGGAACTGGTGGTCGCTCTGGCTGCGCGAGCGCCACCTGCCGTTCTTCCTCGCCCGCCTGGCCGATCCGCGCCCGGTCGACGTGCCGGCCGGAGCGCCGACTCCGCGCCCGGGCTTCAACTACCGCTCGATCGCCTCGCAGTTCTCGATCTGGGGATACGACGTCAGCGTCGCGCGCCCGGTGCGCGAGTTTCTCGAGCTGCGCGACGTCACAGCCGGCGGCTTCACCGTGCAGGGTTCGGGCACCGCCGTGATCCGCACGGCGGCGCTGTACACGCCGCAGCGCCGCTACAACGCCTATGGAACCGGCCCCGCCGACAACATCGTGATCGCCGATGCCGCGGGGCACCTCAGCATCACCGTCGATCTCGGTCCGGCACACGAGCACGAACAGTACAGCCCGGAGGCCACGGCGCTCGAAGCCGCGGGTGGGTATTGGACGGTGCGCACCGTCGCCATAGGCGCCGAGCCGTGAGCGCGCCGGTACCCGCGGCGCGCGCAGTGCCCACCGAGCGCGAGATCACGGCGCCGGTCTCCGAGTGCCTCGACGACGGGCGCCTGAACCCCGCAGCCATCGGCTGGTCGCGCCGGCCGCTGCACCGCTGCAACCTGCGCGGGTCGCCGCTGCGCAAGAAGCGCTGGGACTACTGGTGCGTGACCACCGACACGCATCTCTTGTCGCTCACCTACACCGACCTCGACTACATCGGCATCGCCGATGCGTGGTTCCTCGAGTACGCGACGCAGCGCGTGGTCGAGAAGATGGTGGTCGTGCCGCTGGCGCGCGGCTTCGCGCAGCCCGACACCGTCGGCGGCAGCGCGATTGCGTTCGACCGCAGCGGACTGCGCCTCGACATTCGCGAGGAGTCGGACGGCACCCGTCTGTGCGCCGCCTTCGACACGCCGCGCGGCCCGCTCGACGCCGACCTCTTCGTCGCCATGCCGCCCGGGCACGAGACGCTCTCCGTCGTGGTGCCGTGGAGCGCCCGCCGTTTCCAGTACACGTCCAAGCACAACACCAGGCCAGCCAGCGGCCGCGTGCGCATCGGCGGCGAGGAGCACGCCTTCGGCACCCACAACGGCGCCTTTGGTTGCCTCGACTTCGGCCGCGGCATCTGGCCCTGGCGCAGCGCATGGAACTGGGCCTCCGCGTCGGGCGTGCAGGGCGGGCATACGGTCGGTCTCAATCTCGGCGGCAAGTGGACCGACGGCACCGGCTCGACCGAGAACGGCCTGTGTATCGACGGGCGCCTGCACAAGGTGTCCGAAGACCTCGTCTGGGAGTACGACCGCAGCAACTGGCTGGCGCCATGGCGCATCTCGGCCCCGCGTTCGCAGCGCGTCGACCTCCGCTTCACGCCGTTCTTCAACAAACCCGCCGACGTGAACCTCGGATTGCTCAGGACCAAACTCAATGTGCTCTTCGGCCGCTTCGACGGTGTGGTGATCGACGACGGCGGTGCGCGCATCGAGATATCCGGCTTGATCGGTTGGGCCGAGGAGCATCTGGCGCGCTGGTGATCGCCACGCGATCGCGTTGACCGCCGGCGCGTCGGCCCGCTAGTGGTGTCGCATGCCTACGCTGGACCGGCAGGACTACCGCGGCCCGTTCACCCGCGGACTCACGCTCGGCGACCTCTCGCGCCGCGCGCTGGTCTCCCTCGGCCGCGAGTACATGCTGTTCGGCCATCTCCTGAACCGCGCCGGCCTGCCACCCGTGCATATGCAGCTCGGCGCCCAGGCTCGTGAAGCGGTAGCGATCGAGGAGTGGATGGGCGCCAGCCCGATCTACACCCGCCGCATGCAGCGCGCCATGCGCTTCGAGGGCGACGACATGGCCACCATCATGAAGGGCCTGCAGCTCGACGTCGGCTTCGCGCATCAGTACATGGACGTGCGCTACGAGCTGGAGAGCCCCTCGCGCGGCTACTTCTACCTGCAGCGCTGCGGCGCGCTGCTCGAGGTCGAGCCGTTCGGCGAAGCCGCCGTGCACTCGATGTGTCACGCTATCGAAGACCCGACCTTCGACGCCACCGCGGTCGCGACCAACCCACGCGCCCGCTGTCGCCCCGTGCACCGGCCGCCGCGCCTGCCGGCCGATCGCGGCCCGCACTGCCGCTGGGAGATCGCCATCGACCCGGCGGCCGAGCCCGTGCAGGAGATCGCGCTCACCGCGCGCGTGCGCGCCTCGCGCCTCGCCCGGTTCGAGTTCGCCCCGCCATCCGACAACGCGCCGGGCGGCTGGCCCGACTACGCCGGTCCCTTCGCCCCGGACTTCCAGCTCGAGGACCTCTCGCATGCCGCCCTGGTGCAGGTCTGCCGCGAGCTCCTGGTTCAGGATCATCTGCTCATCCGCGCGCTGATGATGACCGTCGCCGACCGCGGCGGCGACGCGATGGCGGCGGCCGTCGGCACCGCGCAATGGATCGCCGCCGGGGTCATCGCCGCCGAACGCCTGCGCGCGGCGCTGGGCATCACCGGCGACGGCGCCGACGCGATCCTCAAGGTGCTGCAGTTCCATCCGGCCTTCGTGCCGGGCTACGCGCGCATCGGCACGGAGCTGATATCAGCCGAGCGTGGGCGGTTGTGGATCGAAGACTGCGATGCCCTGCACGAAAGCGACCGCCACAGCTGGTTGGCCTTGCTCGACGCAGCGCCGCATCCCGCCCTCGACGCCATGGTCGAAGCGGTGAATCCGCGCGCCCGCTGCGTGCCCGCAACTCCGCTGGGAGGGGCCCGACTCGCCTGGGACATCGCCGTAGACGCCAACGCGGCGCCGGCGCCCGAGCGACCGGAGCTCGCCTTCGTGCGCTCCACCGGAACGGCGCGGTTTGCTTTCACAGACCGCCCCCTGCGGCCCTGACAATCCGCCGGTTTCCCCGCTTCCGCCAATCCCGCGACCGTGAGGCATCCCTCATCCGTCTGCGGTTGCTGAAATGATCGCATGGCATGACGGGTGCTCAGTCCTACGTCTGCGATGCCTCGAATCGATCCCGCTCATGAGCTCCCGGTCGGACGAACGAAAGGCACCCCACCAGAGGGAAGCGGGGCGGTCCCGGGCAAACGCGAGGACCATTTTCGCAGCGCCTTCGACATGGCTGGCATCGGGATGGCCATCGTCGCCACGGACGGACGCCTCGTCGAGGTCAACCCTGCTCTGTGCGAGATCCTCGGCTACAGGGCCGATCAGCTCTGTGCCCTCACCTTTCAAGCCATCACGCATCCCGACGACCTCGAAGCAGACCTGGCCTTCACCGCCGCATTGTTGGCGGGAGAAATCCCGTCGTTCCAGATGGAGAAGCGTTACATCCACCAGCGCGGCCATTTCGTCTGGGCCCAGCTCACCGGCAGCGTCGTACGCGACGCCGATGGGGAGCCGCTGCACTTCATCGGCCAGGTGCAGGACATCGACGTGCGCAAGCGCGCCGAGGCGACGCTGCAGACGACGCAGGAGGAGCTGCGGCGCAGCGAGGAACATTGGCGGACGCTGATCGCGAACAGCTCCGACATCATCACCATCTTCGGCCCGGACGGCACGATTCGCTACGAGAGCCCATCAGTCGAGCGCGTCCTCGGCTTCCGCCAGGACGAGCTGCTCGGCCGCAGCGTCCTCGACTTCGTCCATCCCGACGACGCGCGGCGCATCAGCCACACCTTCGCCACAGTATTGCACCGGCCGGGTGTCGCGCCGCCAATTGACGTCCGCTTTCGCCATCGCGACGGCTCCTGGCGCCACTTCGAGTCGGTCGGCAACCACGTCCGCGACGAGACCGGCGCGCTGAGCATCGTCGTCAATTCGCGCGACGTCACCGAACGCCGGCAGATCGAGGTGGAGCTGGCGCGGGCCAAGGACTCAGCCGAGGCGGCGAACCGCGCGAAAAGCGAGTTCCTCGCCAATATGAGCCACGAGATCCGCACGCCGCTCAACGGAGTCATCGGCATCACGCAGCTCCTGTCCGATACGGCGCTCAGCAGCGAGCAGCACGAGTACCTCGAGCTCATCAACGTCTCGGCCGGTGCGCTGCTCGCCATCATCAACGACGTCCTCGACTTCTCCAAGATCGAAGCCGGCAAGCTGACGCTCGACGACGAGGCGTTCGCCCTGCGCGCCTGCCTCGATGACGCCGTGCGCGTCCAAGCTGTGCGCGCCCAGCAGAAGGGCCTCACCTTCACCTGCTCGATCGCGGCCGACGTGCCCGATCGGATCGGCGGCGACGCCGTGCGCCTGCAGCAGTTGCTGGTCAACCTGATCAGCAATGCGGTCAAGTTCACCGCGCAGGGCAGCATCGCCGTCAGCGTCGAATGCGATCGCACCGCGCCGTCGCACGGCGGCTCTACGGCGCTGCTCTTCGCCGTGCGCGACACCGGCATTGGTATCCCCCCAGGCAAGCAGCAGGCGGTCTTCGAAGCCTTCGAACAGGCCGATGGTTCGATGACCCGCCACTTCGGCGGCACCGGGCTCGGGCTTGCCATCTGCAAGCGACTGGTCGAGATGATGGGCGGCCGTCTGTGGGTCGACAGCCTCGAAGGCGCCGGCAGTACGTTCTACTTCACCGCCCGCTTCGGCCTGCCGGCAACAGCCGCCGGCGAAGCAGTCGGCCCCACCGACGCGCCTGCGGCGGCGCACGCCGATGCGCCGCGCCACCTGCGTGTGCTGCTTGCCGAGGACAACCGAGTCAACCAACGGCTCGCGATGCGCATGCTGGAGAAGCGCGGCTGCACCGTCGTGGTCGCCGACAACGGCGCGGAAGCGGTCGCCGCCGTCGCACAGGGCGGCTTCGACCTCGTGCTGATGGACGTGCAGATGCCCGTCATGTGCGGCTTCGAAGCCACCGCTGCGATCCGCGCTCAGGGCGTGTCCGTGCCGATCATCGCCTTGACCGCGCACGCCCTGAAGGGCGATGAGGAACGCTGCCTGGCGGCGGGGATGGACGCCTACGTCTCCAAACCGATCCGCGCCGCGCTGCTCTTCGACGCCATCGACCGCGCGCTCAGCGACGCCCAGGCGCGCCGATAGTCCTGCGCTGCATCACTCGCTGATTCCAAAATCCGGCCACGCCCCCGCGACATACGTCTGGCAGTTGCCCCACCCCGTCGCGCCGGTGGAGAGGTCGCGGACGCGGATGACGCAGTCGCGAAACTGATTGATCCGCGCCACGATCGCCGGATCGGCGCAGTTGGCGAAGTGCTCGCCTTCGACGTGCAGATCGCCGCAATAGGTGCCGTGGTGCTTGCCGTCGAACCCGAGGTACAAGCCGGTGCCGAGGTGGAAGCCCGTGTCGCCGACCGCTTCGGCCTCGAGCACCCGCTCGCCGCCGTCCGCCATGGCGCAAACGAAGCGGCCGCGCACGAAGCGTTTGTTCGCCGGGTTGAAGGTCAGATGCGGGGCGATGTCGCGCACCAGCTCGCGCCGCCCGTCGGCGTGCTCGACCCCGCCCTGCGTGCGCTCGTGGCGAATGCCGAAGCCGACGACCCGCAAGATGTACTGGTGAAAGGCGTACCGATTGCCGTTCGGCTCCTCGAAGAGGATCGGATTCCACAGCGCCAGCACGTTCATCGAGAAGTTCGACAGCGGATCGGGCGGCAGATCGGCCAAGGGTACGCCGACGTCGGGGCGAATACCCCACGAGTGGTCGCGCGTGGCCACCCACGTGTCGGGCCGCATCTCGGTGCGACGGCCGGCGACCTCGACCCAGCCGGTCGCCGTGCCGGTCTGGTGATAGCGAATCTGGTGCGCCGTGTGGCGGAAGCCGTTGAGCGTGCGGCGGTCTTCGCGATCCTCCAGCGCGCAGGGGGCGGCGCCATCGAAGACGAGATCGAACGCGATCGGCTGCGCGGCGTTGGCGTCGAGGCGCACGCGCACCGAGCGCAAGGGCTCGACAATGTCATAGCGCAGCGGACCGACCGCGATCGTCTCGGGGTCGGGCCCGAGCTCGCGGCTGGCGCGCACCGTCCACTGCTCGACGCCACGCGACACGCCGCCGTACGCGTCGAGCACGTTGCGGTTCGGGTACTTGCCGAACCCGAATCCGATCTGCAGCGAGCCGTCGCGCGCTGCCGCCATGCCGCAAACCTTTTCGGTCCAGGAGTAGTCGCTCTGCGACACGGTGGCGAAGGTGTCGACGATCTGATGCGCGAAGAGCTCGTCCGCCTTGAGCAGCGGACCGATCGTACCGTTCATGCCCTAACCTCCGACCTGGTCGAGCAGCGTCGCCAGCACGCGCGCGCCGCCGTTGTGCACATCCATCTCCGTCTCGCGCGGCATGACGCCCTGCTCCATCAGCAGCGTGCCAACGCGCGCCATGATGACGGAGAACTTGAAGGCGCCGAAGACCTCGTAGTAGACGACGTCGCGGGCCGAAAAACCGGATCGCGCTTCCCAATGGGCGATGGTCTCCTCGCGCGATGGCAGCCCGGCCAGCCGCGGAAAGCCCCATCCCTCGCTGAGACTGCGGTCGAGGATCAGCCACCAGGCGACATCGTCGACCGGGTTGCCGAGATGCACCATCTCCCAGTCCAACGCGGCGACGCAGCGGCCGTCGCGGAACAGACAGTTCGCCAGCTTGGCATCGCCCCAGCACAGCGCCGTCGGCTCGTCGCGCGGCTGATTCGCTTCCAGCCAGCGGTGCGCGCGCCACAGGAAGGAATACGGGCGGCCGAGCTGCTCGGCCCATCGCGCGAACTCGACGTAGGTGTGGAGCTGTTGGCGAAGCGGCGTCGCGCCGTGTGCCGGGTGGTCGAGAAAGCCGAAACCGAGCGCGCGCCAATCCTCGCGGTGCACGGTCGCGATGGCGTCGACGCCGGCCAGCCATAAGCGCGCGCGCTCCGACTCGGGCAGCTCGGCCAACCAACCGGTGAGATGGTACGGCGGGTTCTCGACCGGCACCTCGCCGTCGATGCGCTCCATCAGATAAAACGGCGCGCCCAGCACGGAGGGGTCTGACTCGAAACCGAGTAGCTTCGGCACCGGCACCGCTGAGGGGCCCAGCAACTGCATGGTGCGATACTGCAGCTGCAAGTCATAGACGGGGAACACGCCGGCGGCCGTCGGCTGGACGCGTACCACCATCGGCGTCGTCTCGCGGCGGCCGTCGCGTTGCCACGCGAGGTCGAAGAGCAGCGTTTCGTTCGAGGCCCCAGCACTCGGCGCACGCATCGCGGTGATCGCGAGATCGCGCGCCTCCGGATGTCGCGCGGCGAGCCAGCGCTCCAGGGTGGCCCCAGTTGTCGTCAGCTCCTGCATGCCTGTGGCTGCGCCTTGTACCAGCTCTGTCCGCGGCCGGGCAACGAATTGACTTGATCCGTCTTCCCCCTTTGGCAAAGGGGGATTGAGGGGGATTTTTCAGAACGATCTGAGCTCAGCCGCGCTTGCCCTCCAGCTCCGCCCAGCGAGCGAAGAGCGCCTCGACAGCCTCTTGCGCGGCGTGCACATCGCGCCATCGCGCGGCCAGCTCGTCGGCGCGAGTCGCGATCGCCGGATCGTGCGCGGCCGCCTGACAATCAGCCAGCCGCTGCTCGGCGGCGAGGATCGCCGCTTCCATTCCTTCCCACTCGCGCTGCTCGGCCCAACTGAGCCGCTTCGCCGCGGCTTTCGGCGCCGCCGACTCGCTCGCCGCCCGCGGGCGCGCGGCCGGCGCCACGCGCTCGCGGCGTGCCGCCTCCCACTGGCGGTAGTCGGCATACGCCGTCGCCGCGCCGCTGCCGTCGAGCGCGAGCACCGTGGTGGTGACGCGTTCGAACAGAAACCGATCGTGCGTCACCAACACCACGGCGCCGGGGAATTCGACCAGGCTCTCCTCCAGCACTTCCAGCGTCGGGATGTCGAGGTCGTTGGTCGGCTCGTCGAGCACCAGAAGGTCGGCGGGCTGCAGCATCAGCGAGGCGAGGAGAACGCGCGCCTGCTCACCGCCGGACAGACGCCCGACCGGCATGGTGAGCTGCTCGGAGCGGAACAGAAACCGCCGCGCCCAACCGGCGACGTGAATCGAGCGCTCGCCGAACACGACCTGGTCGCCCTGCGGTGCCAGCGCGCGGCGCAGCGTCAGCGACGGGTCGAGCTGGGTGCGGTGCTGGTCGAGCAGCGCAACGCGCAAGCCCTCGGCGCGCTCGATGCGGCCGCCGTCGGGCACCAGCTCACCGGTGAGCAAGCGGATCAATGTCGACTTGCCGCTGCCGTTCGGACCCAGCAGTCCGAGGCGCGTGCCGGGACCAAGCACGAGGCTGACGTCGTCGATGATACGGCGCTCGCCGAACCGCTTGACGACATGCTCGGCGACGACCAGCCGCTTGGTGCGTCGATCGGTAGCGCTGAAGTCGATGCCGGCGGCGCGCCGCTCCTGGCGACTCTGCACCGTCGCCAGCTCGTCGACCAGACGCGCGGCCTCCTGCACGCGGGCCTGCGCTTTGGTCGTGCGCGCCTTGGGGCCGTGGCGCAGCCAGTCGAGCTCGCGGCGCACCCGATTGCCCAGCGTCTCCTGCCAGTGCGCCTGCTCGCGCAGGGCGGCGTCTTTGCGCTCGAGAAACTCGCTGTAGCGCCCGCGCGTCTCGAAGAAACCGCCGGCGTGGACCGGATCGAGATCGAGCATGCGCTCGGCGACATGCTCGAGAAACCAGCGGTCGTGGCTGACGACCAGGAACGCGGCCGGCTCCGACTGCAGCAGCCGCTCGAGCCAGAGGATGCCGTCCAGGTCGAGGTGGTTGGTGGGCTCGTCCATCAGCAGCAGATCCGGAGCGCGAACCAGCGCCAGGGCGATCGCCAGGCGCTTGCGCCACCCGCCGGAGAGCGCGGCGGGAGTGACTGCCGGGTCGGTGAAGCCGCAGCGGCCGAGCGTCGTGCGCACGCGCGTGTCGCGCGCCGTGTCGTCGAGGTCGTCTTCCGCCAGCGCTGCGGTGAGCAGTTGCGCGACCGTATGCTCGGCAGCCAGCTCCGGGTGTTGGGGTACGTAGGCCAGTCGGGTCAGCCGGCGCAGCGACACGGTGCCGTCGTCGGGCGGCTCGACCCCGGCCAACACGCGCAGCAGCGTCGACTTCCCGCACCCATTCGGACCAACCAGCCCGATGCGATCGCCATCGTGGATGCCGAACGAGAGATCGGCGAACAGCGGCGCCGCGCCATACGCCTTCGCAATTTTCTGACAGCCGAGCAACAGCGCCATCCGGGTGATCTAACAGCTCCCGCGCGCCGGCGCACGGTGCGTCGAGTCAACATTGATTTGAAGCCTTCCCCCTGCGCAGGAAGGTTTGGATGGGGGTATTGCAAGGATCGCGAAGCGCACGACTGCACTTCGCGGTCCCTTCACGCCACCGCGTGCGCCACAGTCCCGTCCGCCACCCACGAGCGGACCGTCGCGACCACCTCTCCACAAACCGCCGGGCCCAAACCGTCGTAGTACCCGGCGGCATGCGGCGTGACCACGACGTTGGGGCGAAGTGCGAGCGCCTGGAGTGCGGGCCAGGGTTCCTCGGAAAAGACGTCGAGGCCGATTCCGGCCAGATGGTCCGCCGCCAGGAGCGCGCCCATGTCGACGCACTCGCCCCTGGCGGTGTTGATCAGGATACTGCCCGACGGCATCGCCGCCACGAAGTCGGCATTCACCAGACCGTTCGAACTCGGCGTCAGCGAGCAATGCAGCGTCACGAGCTGGCTGTGCCGCGCCAGATCCAGCGGCGCAACGTGTTCGCCGCAATGCGGATCGGATACCAACACGCGGGCGCCGAGGCCGCGCCACATGCGGGCCGCGTGCGCTCCTATCACGCCGTGCCCGATCACACCGACGGTGAGCTCGCTGGGAATGCTCAGATGGCGCACGGGCAGCGCCTTGCGCGCCCAGCGGCCTTCACGCGCCTCGCGGTGCAACCACGGCACGTCGCGCGCAAAGCTGAGCGCCATGGCCATCGAGGTCGCCACCACCGACTCGCGGCGCGCCAGCGGGCAACGTGCGACGCGCACGCCGCGCCGCGCCGCCTCCTCAACATCGATGTGGTCGTGGCCCGAAGTGGTGGTGACGATCAGCTCCAGTCGGTCCGCCGAACCGAGTAGCTCCGCATCGACGCGCAGCTTGGTATCGAGCACCAGAATGGTCGCGCCCGCCAGGCTCGGCCGTCGCACCTCGCTGCGCTGCACCTCGATACCGAGCGCACCGAGCTGCGCCCCTTCGCGGTCGAGGTCCTCCGCCTTCAGATATTCCGAGAGGACCGATCGCAGCACTCGATGCCGTGTCGCCACGCCGCGAGCATCGCGCCGGCCGCCGCGCAAAGCAAGATCGCGCCGCTTGCTCGCCAGCGCGGAATGAACGAAGAGAAGAGGAACCACAATCCGCGCAGGAGGAGCACCCGCATGGCCATCGACTTCACGTTGAGCCCCGAGATCGAAGACCTTCGTTTGCAGGTCCGCGACTTCATCGACAAGGTCGTCAAACCCGGCGAAGCGAAGATCGGCAACCCCGACGAGATCGAACGCGGGGAGTACATCCGCATCCTCATCGAGATGCGCGGCGAGGCGAAGGCCGCCGGGCTGTGGCTGCCGCACATGCCCGCCGAGTGGGGCGGCATGGGCCTCGGACACGTCGAGCTCGCGATGGTGCAAGCCGAAGCGGCGAAGGCCTACTACGGACCGTGGGTGCTCAACTGCCAGGCGCCGGACGAAGGCAACATGCACACGCTCCTGCACTGGGGCACCGATGCGCAGAAGGACAAGTACCTGCGCCCGCTGTGCGACGGCATCGCGATGAGCTGCTTCGCGATGACCGAGCCCGAGGTGGCGGGCTCGGACCCGACGCTGATCCAGACCCGCGCCGTGCCGGAGGGCGATGACTGGGTGATCAACGGGCACAAGTGGTTCATCTCCAACGCGCGGCGCGCCGCCTTCGCCATCCTCATCGCCCGCACCGAAGGCGACCCGGAGAAGCCGCAGGCGGCCAACACCGGCTTCATCGTCGATATCCCCTCACCGGGCTGGAACCGCGTGCGCGAGATCGGCACCATGCACGGCTCGACCGGCCACTCGGAAATCGTCATCGAGAACCTGCGCGTGCCGAACGACAACATGTTGGGCGGACGCGGTCAGGGCCACCGTCTTGGCCAATATCGCCTCGGCCCGGCACGTCTGGCGCACTGCATGCGCTGGATCGCGCAAGCGGAAACGGCGCTCGACATGATGGTCGACCGCTCCCTCAAGCGCTTTGCGCACGGCTCGCTGCTGGCCGAGAAGCAAGGCATCCAGTGGATGATCGCCGACTCGACCATGGAGCTCTACCAGGCCAAACTGATGGTCTTGCACGCCGCCTATCGCATCGACCACAAGCTCGATTTCGTCTCCGAGGTGTCGATGGCCAAGCACTTCGTCGCCAATGCGCTGAACCGCATCATCGACCGCTCGATTCAGGTGCACGGCGCGCTCGGCTACTCGACCGACACGCCGCTGGCACACATGTACCAACACGCCCGCTGGGCGCGCTTCGCCGACGGTGCCGACGAAGTCCACCAAATGCGCATCGCGCAGCGCACGATCGCCGCCTACACCAAGGAAGGGAGCACCCGCCGCGCCACCGGCGACCTGCCGGTCTGAGCTGCGCTACCTCGTTTTCTTAGGCACCTGCTTGGCAGCGATGTCCTGCCGCTTCTTCTGATTCTGGCTGTCCATCTTCTGCTGCTTCTGCGCTGCCTGCTTGTGCACTGACTTCGGGGACTTGTCGCCCATGGTCGGTCTCCCTTTCGCCTCTCGGCTCGTCACTCGCAATTCGGTTGCCGCAACGGCTGCGACCATACGCGGCAATCTCAGCGACTGCAAAGGCACCCACAACCGCACTGCGCCGCGCAGTAATCACCACGCCCCGCGCCCAAACCTTCCCGAGCGCTTGAGAGCGGCCGCGCGACTTTAAGTCGAAGCGTCAGGTGCGAGGTCGATGCGGCTTGCCCACGCGTGCCTTGAATACTAATGCCATGGTTCACCAGAAGCTGTTTCGATGCCGATCACGTTCGCCGTCAACATCACTGATTCTAGACCCCGCGTTGTCCTCCGCGCGGTTGGGCTATGGACTTGTACCTTGGTCCTGCTCTCCGTCGCGCCGTGCGCTGCCGTGGGCACGCAGGCAGAGAGTCGCGATGAAGGGCTCGTTGCTCTGGTGGCGCAGATGGACCGGCTCTGGAACGCGCGGGAGACCCAGGGCACGATTCCATCCATCGCCTCGCTCGGGATGATCGCCTATGCGATCGACCCGACGCGCGCCGATGCGAGTTGGCGCCTGGCGCGGGCGTACTGGTGGGTGGCGCGCACCCAGGCGAACCGCAGCATCAAGAAGGCGTTGGCGACGAAGGCCAACGAGTGGGCCGAGCGCGCCATGCGGGCCGCGCCGCAGCGGGTTGAGGGGCCCTACTACGAAGCGCTGTCGATCGGCGAGTACGCGGCGACGATCGGCTTCATCGAGGCCGTGCGCCAGGGTATCGGCGGTCGGGTGGAGCGAGCGGCGTTGCGCGCATATGAGCTGGACCGCGACTTCGACGGCGGTGGGCCGATGGTCGTGCTCGGGCGCTTCTACTTCGTGCTACCGTGGCCGCTGCGAGACCTAGAGAAGTCGCGCCGCTACCTCGAGGAGCTCCGGCAGCGCCAACCAACCAAGCTCATCGGTCGCTATTACCTGGCCGAGACGTACCACGCTCTCGACGAGCCGAAGCGAGCCCGCGCCGAACTGGACCACATCATGTCCAGTCAGCCCCAGCCCGACGACGGCGAGGCGACGCACCTCGCCCAGGAAGCCCTGGCGGGGTGGTTCGACGATTCGTGAACGGGACGGGCACATCGGCGCCGTCCCCATTTGTCGCGGCGGCCGCTTGTGTGGTCTACACGGCGCATGCGCGCTGACCGCGACGCGGCTATTCGCGATGCCAACCTGACCCGCTATCGCGTCGGGCAGAGCGCCGGTCACTACGAGAGCTTCTTCCAGCGCGCCAACCACCCGACGCGGCCGCTCGCTTTCTGGATTCGCTACACGATCTTCAGCCCCGCCAAACGCCCGGCCGACGCCGTCGGTGAGTTGTGGGCCATTTACTTCGACGGCCAGTCGGGCGCGCATGTCGCGGTCAAGCAGGTGACGCCGCTGGCCAGATGCCGCTTCGATCCGGCAGCGTTCGACGTCGCCGTCGACGATGCCCGGCTCGGGCCTGGCGCGCTGACCGGCGCTGCGAGCAGCGGCGGGCACGACATCGCGTGGGATCTAACCTACCACGGCACCGAGCCGCCGCTCTTCCTGCTGCCGCTCGACGCTTACGCGCGCCGGCTGCCGCGGGCAAAGAGCCTGGTCGGCATGCCGCTTGCCACCTACGACGGGACCCTCATGGTCGACGGGCGGGCGGTGGACGTCGCCGCCTGGGTCGGCAGCCAGAACCACAACTGGGGCAGCCGCCATACCGACCACTACGCGTGGGGCCAGGTCGCCGGCTTCGACGCGCATCCGGAAAGCTTCCTCGAGGTGGCGACGGCGCGCATCCGCTTCGGTCCGTTGTGGACGCCCCCGATGACGCCCCTCGTGCTCCGCCACGAAGGCGAGGAGATCACCCTGAACAATCTCGCCCAGATGCGCCGGGCGAGCGCGACACTGCGCTATTTCGATTGGACCTTCGCGTCGGAGAATGCACAGTGGCGCGTCGAGGGTCACCTCAGCGCACCGCGTTCCGCCGTGGTTGGCTTGCGCTACGACAACCCGCCCGGCGGCGCCAAGTCGTGTCTCAACAGCAAGCTCGCCGCGTGCGATCTGCGGCTCACCGACAAGCGCCGTGGACACGTCGAAACGCTCGCCACCCAGCACCGCGCCGCGTTCGAGATCCTGACCGACGAGACCGATCACCAGGTGCCGCTGTCGGCGTGAAGCGGACGAGCTCGATCAATCGTCGCTCGCCTTGAAACCCCTTACCGCGTACGTCGTCACCGATTCCGCGATGCCGCGCACCGCGGTGGGCGGCAGCTCCTCCAGCACGAAGCGCGGGTCGAGCGCGTCGCGCACGGCGGGCGTGATCAGCGTATCGACGGCGTGCACCCGGGTCAGGCGCTCGACGCGGGCAGCGAGGTTGACCGTCTGGCCGATGACGGTGAACTCCATCAGCGCGTGGCTGCCGATCACCCCGGCTACCGTCACGCCGCGGTGGATGCCGATGCCGAGCCGCAGCGTCGGCAGGCCACGCGATGCCAGGTCGGCATTGTACACCGCCAGCTCCCGGTGCATGCCGAGCGCGGCGTGCACCGCGTCGTTCGCCTGCCACGGGTTGGGCTCGATGGCTCCGAACAACGTCAGGATGCCGTCGCCAATGAACTTCGACACATGGCCGCGGTGCTGCTCGATGACCTGGCTCATGCGGCCGAAGTACCCGTTGAGCACGGTCACCAACACTTCGGGCGCCAGCGACTCGCTCAGCGCGGTGAAGCTGACGAGGTCGGCAAACAACACCGTCACTTCCCTTTTTTCTGCTCCGCTCGGCCCGCCGCCCGCCGCAATGCCATCGACCACCGCACTTGGGGCGAAGCGCGCAAACGACGTCTGCAGATGTTGCAACGCCTCGCCCGCCGCCTCGAGCCGCTGGCGCAGGCGCTGCCGCTCGGCATACAGCCGCGCGACGGCGAAGAGCGCACCGGCCAGGCCAGCGGCGCAGGCGATCGCGAAGAGGTCCGGCAACACCATCGCGCCCGATCAGGCGTCGAGAACGACCACCAGGCGACAGATCGCGTTGGCCAGCGAGATGAGACCGATCAGCTCGACGAACTGCTGCCGGGAAAACTGGGCGCGGACCGTGCGCGCCAGCCGCTGCACCTGCGCGGGGCGAACGAACGTCGACTCGCGCGCCAGCGCCAGCGCCGCTTGATCAGTCGCCGCGAGTGTTGCGCCAGAGAGGTGCGCCAGAGCGCCCGCGACGTCGTCGGCCGACATGCCCTCGTCGGCGAGCATCTGCGCCGCCTCCTGCTCGACCGCCACGCAGCCCATGCCGCGCGCGACGACGGCGAAGATCAACGCCTTCAACCGCACCGACAACGCCGGCGAGCGCCAGGCCTCGTCGATCACGGCGCGGATGCGTGGCGCGGCCGGAAGCCCATCGAGCGCATTGACGAAGGCCGCAAAGTGCCCCACCCGCTGCTCCGGACGCAGGCGTTCTCCGTGCGCCGTGGGCCGGGGTCGGACCATGCGCGCGACAAAGGGGCGAAAAATGCGCATGTACCAATGGTCCGCCATCCCCTCGACACTCGCGGGCGGAAGGGCCGCCAGCGTTGAGAGCCGGTTGTAGAACACGTTCACCGCGACCAGCACGGCGATCTCCTTCACCGCGCCCGGATCGTAGCCGGCATCGAGCACCGGGCGTCCGTCGCGGCACGTCGCCAGTGGAGCCGCCCGCGCCACACAGCGCGCGAACTCGATCGCCGCCCGCTCTCCGGACGGCAGATCCGCACCGAGCGAATCCTCCTCCAGCCGCCGAATGCGCGCCTCGGAGAAACCGAGGATCTTCATGACGCCACGCGTCGCCGCGTAGCAATATCGGCACGAGCTTTCCTGGCTGACGGCGAGCGCGATCAACTCGGCCAGCATCGGCGCCACGTGCGCCCGCGGGAGATGGACGAGGTCGAAGGCCACGACCCCATGCGTCAACCAGTCGGAATCGACGAAATACAGCGCCCCGGGCGGCACCATCCCGAGCGACCGGCGCAGGTAGCGCTCCGCATCGCGATTGCGCACCGGCTCGAGGACACACGCTTCCCACTCCACATTGTCGAGAGCACCCATGCGGGCGGGATTCTGCGCTATCGGCGCGACAGGGTCCAGTTCCTTGTGCCGGCCGACCTACGGCGCGGCATTGTGCGACGCGCCCGATGGCGCGCGCCGGGGTCACGCCCCACCCGGTCTCCCGTCTCGAGTGACCGACCGGCACCGCGCGGGCGCCACTACTCGGGCCATAGCCCCGAAACTGCCCGGTTCTCGACGCTCGGACGCGCCTCGCTCGTGCCCGCTCCCGGGGCGTGCGCGGGTGCGCACTGCCTGGGCACATCCATTGCTCATAGCAGTACGACGCAAAACAGGGAGACCGCTTTGGACATTCACAAGATGCTTGCCGCCATGGTCGAGGTCGACGCCTCGGATCTCTACGTCATGATCAATTGTCCGCCGCTGCTGCGCGTGCAGGGGGTGAACCAGCCCTGGGGCGACAGCCCGCTGACCGCCGCCGATACGGAGGCGCTGGCCGACTCGGTCATGTGCGTCGACGAGCGGGCCGCCTTTCGGGCCACCAAGGAAATGAACCTCGGCATGAGCCTCGAGGGGCTCGGGCGCTTTCGCGTCAACGTCCTGCGCCAGCGCGGCAGCGTCGGGATGGTGATCCGGCAGATCAAATCCAACATTCCCAGCCTCGCAGACCTGCAGCTGCCCAGCGCGCTCGCCGACATCGTCATGGCCAAGCGCGGGCTGATCCTGGTCACCGGGGCGACCGGTTCCGGGAAGTCGACGACGCTCGCCGCGATGATCGACCACCGCAACCAGCACACGCACGGGCACATCATCACCATCGAGGATCCGGTCGAGTTCATCCATCCCAACAAGAACTGCGTGGTCACGCAGCGCGAAGTCGGCACCGACACGGACACTTTCAGCGCCGCGCTCAAGAACACGCTGCGCCAGGCGCCCGACGTCATCCTGATCGGCGAGATCCGCGACCTCGAGACGATGGAAGCGGCGATCACCTTTGCCGACACCGGCCATCTATGCCTCGGCACGCTGCACTCGAGCAACGCCAATCAGACCCTGCAGCGAATGACCAACTTCTTCCCCGCCGAGCGCCACACCGAGATCTATCTCCAGCTCTCGATGAACCTGCGCGCCATCATCTCCCAACGCTTGATCCCGGGTGTCGATGGCAAACGCGTCGCCGCGCTCGAGATCCTCCTCGGTACGCCGTGGGTCAAGGACCTGATCAGGAAGGGCGAGGTCGACCGCGTCAAGGAAGCGATGGAGCGCGACGTCACCGAGGGCTGCCAGACCTTCGACCTGGCGCTGTTGAACCTCTACAGCGAAGGCCGCATCAGCATGGACGAGGCGCTCGTCAACGCCGACAGCATGAACAACCTGCGCATCAGGATGACGCAGAGGGACCTCAATACGGCTCCCGACGCCGCGGAGGAAGTCGAAGAGCCGATTGGCGGCCTCAGCCTCGCCATCGAAGTGCCAGAACCGCCACCCGACCTGCCGGCCAGTGCGCTGCCCGGCATCCGCGTTCGTCCGACGGAGATCCCGGCGGCGAGTGCCGCCGGACGTTGACGGTCCTCGACAGAGGGGGGGTGGGGCACGCGCAGGCCGTGCCCCTCGGGCAGTCGGTCGAGAAGTTTGAGCAGCGAACGCGCGTCAGTCGACGGTTTTGCGCAAGAACGCCGGCGTATCGTAGTTGTCTTCTTCGTCGTCGGAGATGACGAAGTCGGTGTCGCGGGCGCGCTCGGCGACCGCGCTGTCCTCATCCTCGAAACGGCGGAAGTGCGGCTCACCGCCCTCGTCGACGATCGAGCCCATGCGCCGCACTGGTCGGGCCGACGCCGTGGCGGGGAAGCGCATCGCGAGGGCCGCGGAGCGCGAGGGAAACGCGCCGTTGCCCGCACCATTGCCGTTGTGCGCCGCCGGCCGCGCGATCGGCTCGCGCACGGGCTCCGGCTCGGCGACCGGTGCCGGCAGCACCTCGACCTGCTCCAGCCCGAAGCCGGTGGCGATCACGGTGATGCGGATCTCGTCGCCCATGTCCTCGTCGATCACGGCGCCGAAGATGATGTTCGCGTCCTCGTGTGCCTCTTCCTGAATCAGCGTCGCCGCATCGTTGACCTCGTGCAGCGACAGGTCGGCGCTGCCCGTGATGTTGATCAGCACACCGCGGGCGCCCTTGATCGAGATGTCCTCGAGCAGCGGGCTGGAGATCGCCTTCTGTGCCGCCTCGACGGCGCGGTTCTCGCCCGACGCCCCGCCCGAGCCCATGATTGCCATGCCCATCTCGGCCATGATCGTGCGCACGTCGGCGAAGTCGAGGTTGATCAGCCCGTGCACCGTGACCAGATCCGAGATGCCGCGCACCGCCTGCAGCAGGATGTCGTCCGCCTTGCGGAACGTTTCGAGCATGGAGGTCGTGCGCCCGGCGATGGCCAGCAGGCGCTGATTGGGAATGACGATCAAGGTGTCGACCGCCTTCTGCAGCTCCTCGATGCCGGCCTCGGCCTGCCGCATGCGCTTCTTGCCCTCGAACTGGAACGGCTTGGTAACCACACCGACCGTCAGGGCTCCCGCCTCGCGCGCCAGGCGCCCGACTACCGGTGCGCCGCCGGTGCCGGTGCCGCCACCCATGCCGGCGGTGATGAACACCATGTCGGCGCCGGTGATGTGCTCGCGGATATGGTCCGCGTCCTCTTCGGCCGACAGCCGCCCGACGTCCGGGTTGGCCCCGGCTCCCAGACCTTTGGCGCCAAATTGAAGCTTCAGCGGCGCCAGGTTGCTGGCCAGCGCCTGCGCGTCGGTATTGGCGGCGAGAAACTCGACGCCGCGCAGGCCCGACGCGATCATCGTATTGACCGCGTTGCCTCCACCTCCGCCGATGCCGATGACCTTGATGCGCGCTCCCAGCACCTCATTGCCGACCAACTCGATCATTCCGACCTCCTTCCACCCCGCGGATCGCTGCCGATCCGCCCGCGGTGCATATGATGGCTACATCAACTCTTTCAGCCAGCCGACCATGCGCCGGCGCATGCGATCGAAGAGATGCGCGTCCTCGATCACCCCCGGCACGTGACTGCGCGGCGCGGCGCCATAGCGCGCCAGACCAATCGCCGCCGCATACGCCGGCCCGGCCAGCGTTTCATCCAACCCCTCGCAACCGATCGGCGCCCCGACGCGCACCGGCATCTGGAACACGCGTTCCGCCAGCGCCACGACGCCTTCCATCAAGACCGTCCCGCCGGTGAGCACCACACCCGACGCCAACGCGCCGTCGAGCCCACAGCGGATCAACTGGCGCTGCGCCAGAGCGAAGATCTCCTCCACCCGCGGCTCGATGATCTCCGCCAGCACCGAGCGCGCCAGCTCGCGCGGCGCACGGCCGCCGACCATCGGCACCTCGAGCGTCTGCTCCAACGGCACGCCCGAGACCAGCGCCGCGCCGAAGCGCCGCTTGATCAACTCGGCATCGCGGAACGGCGTGCGCAGCCCCGCGGCGATGTCGCTCGAGACGTGGTTGCCCCCGACCGACAACACGGCGGTGTGCTTCACCGCACCGCGCTCGAAGGCGAGTACGCCCGTGGTGCCGGCGCCGATGTCGACCAGCGCCGCGCCGAGCTCCTTCTCCTCGGGGGTCAAGACCGTCTCGGCCGCGGCGAACGGCGCCAGGACGAGGTCGCTGACATGCAGCCCCGTGCGCTGGCAGCACTTGATGACGTTCTGCGCCGAGGCAATCGCCGTGCTGATGATGTGCACGCGCGCCTCGAGGCGCACGCCGGACATGCCCACCGGTTCCTTGATGCCGTCTTGCCCGTCAATGACGAACTCCTGCGGCAGCACGTGCAGCACGTCTTGATCGAGCGGCAGCGCCACCGCGCGCGCTGCGTCGAGCACGCGCTCGACATCACCCGGTACGACCTCGCGCGTGCGCACCGCGACGACTCCGTGACTGTTGAATCCCTTGACGTGACCGCCGCCGATGCTCGCCACGACGTTGTGGATCTCGCAGCCCGCCCTGAGCTCGGCCTCTTTCACGGCGCCGGCGATGGCCTGCACGGTGGCCTCCATGTTGACCACGACGCCCTTGCGCAGCCCGTCGCACGAAGCGGTGCCGAAGCCGACGACGGCAAGGCCGCCGTCCTCCGACTGCTCGGCCACCACGCACGCCACCTTGGCGGTGCCGATGTCGAGTCCGACGACGAGCTCAGGTCGCTTGCCCATGGCTCAGATCCGCACACCGCGCCGCTTCGCCGGCGCCTTGATGTCGTTGACCGGCGGCATGCTCTTCACCACCACCTGATTGCGGAAGCGAACGTCCACCGAGACCAGGCGATCGGCCCCCTCGGGCCAGGCCGCGACGGCTTGCGCCGCGCGCTCGAGCTTCACCCGCCAGCTGCCCCAACCGAGAATCACCGGCACGGCGGGTGCGGTCGGATAGAGCACCGGTCCGCGCTCCGGATCGAGGCGGATCTCCGAGATGCCGCCGAAACAGCCGCGCCGCGCACACAGGCGGGCGAGGCGCAGCACGCGCCGCAGCGCCCAGGCGCGCGCGCCCGGCGCCTGTCCGGCGGTGACGCCGGTGATGACCGGGTAGTCGTAATCGTGCTCGGTATCGATTGGACCGAACGCCTTACCGCTGCGATCGAGGTAGTAGAGCCCGTCGAGCACGACGATGGCCTCGGGGCGGCGCTCGCGCACGGTGATCTCGTAGCGACCCGGCAGCTCGCGGCGCACCTCGGCGTGCGCGATCATCGGATGCTCCTCGAGCCGCTCGCGGACCGCCACCGGTGAGGCGTCCCACACGTTGGCGCCGTCGTGTAAGCCGAGCCAGTCGAGGATGGCGCGCTCGCCGAGCAGCGGACCCGCGCCGTGCACGGCCACGGAGCGAACGGCGAAGTACGGGTGCGCGCGCAGCGCCGACCAGTCCGACCAGCGCGGCTGGTGCACCATCCACGCCGTCCCGCCGAGCGCCAGCGCCCCGGCCACGGCCAGGCCCTTGACCAGAATCACGCCGCCTCCCATTCACCGACGAGCTTGATCTCGGGCACCAGGCGTACGGACTTCTCCTGCCAGACGGCGCCGGCAATCTCGTCCATCAACTGTTTGACGTCGTGCGCCGTGGCGGCGCCGACGTTGACGATGAAGTTGGCGTGCTGGTCGGAGACCATGGCCCCACCGACGCGGCGGCCCTTCAAACCGACGGATTCGATCAACCGGCCAGCGAACTCCCCTGGCGGGTTTTTGAAAATTGAGCCGGCATTCGGCCACCCGAGCGGCTGGTGCGCATCGCGCCGCCGCTTGGCGTCGGCCATGCGCGCCTGAATCGCCGCCGGATCGCCCGGCGCCAAGGCGAAATCGACGTGCGTGACGATCAGCCCGGGCGGCAGATCGAAGCGGCGGTAACCGAAACGCAGCTCGGCGCGCGGTAGGCGATGCTCGCCGTGCTCGGCGTCGACCGCGACGACGCCGTCGACCACGTTGGCGATCTCGCCGCCGAACGCGCCGGCGTTCATCAGCAGGCCGCCGCCGATCGATCCCGGAATGCCCTCGGCGAACTCGAGCCCGGTGAGTCCGCGGCGGGCCACGTCCAGCACCAGCTTCTTGAACGGCGCCGCCGCCCCGGCGCGCACCCGCGTGGCATCGGCCTCGCCCTGCCATTCGAAGCGGCCGAAGGCGCGACCGAGTCGGACGACGATGCCGCGCACGCCGCGATCGCTGACCAGCACGTTAGTGCCGATGCCGAGCACCACCAGCGGCACACCGCGCGCCGCGGCGAGCTGCTGCAGCGTCTGGATCTCCGCCGCGCACGACACCTCGACCCACGCGTCGGCCGGACCGCCGATGCGAAAGGACGTGTGCCGGCTCAGCGGCTCGCCGAAGCGCGCGCGAGCGCCGAACCGCTGTTGGAGGAGGTCGATCACGTCCGGGCCTATTGCACCGTCCATGTGCTGTGAGTTCCCGCCAGGCTGCGCACGAGATCCTCGGCGACGCCGTGAATGTTGCCGGCGCCGAGCACGACCACCATATCGCCGACGCGCAGCAGCGGCAGGACCTCCGCGACCAGATCGTCGCGGCGCGGCACGTAGGTCACCTCGAGATGCCCGCGGCGCTTGAGCGCCCAGTGCAGGACGTCGCCGCTCAGGCCATCGACCGCCTCCTCGCCGGCGCCGTAGATGTCGGTGAGGACGAGATGGTCCGCGGCGTCGAAGGCGTCGAGGAACTCCCCGAACAGGTCGCGCGTGCGCGTATATCGGTGCGGCTGAAAGAGCACGACCAGGCGGCGGCCGAAGCCCTCGCGCGCGGCCGCCAGTGTGGCGCGGATCTCCTCCGGATGATGGCCGTAGTCGCTGATGACCATGATGCCGCCGGCCTCGCCGCAGAGCTCGAAACGGCGGTGGATGCCGCCGAACTCCTGCAGCGCCTCGCGCACGGTCTCGAACGACACCCCGAGCTCGGTGGCCACGGCCAGCGCCGCCAGCGCGTTGAGCGCGTGGTGGCGTCCGGGCAGTCGCAAGCGAATGGTGCCGAGCAGCGTGTCGCCGCGCACCGCCTCGAAGATCGTCTCCATGCCGACGATGCACAGGTCGCGGGCGACGTAGTCAGCATCGGACGTCGTCCCGTATGTGATCAGGCGCTTGCGCACCTGCGGCACCAGGGCGCGCACGTTGACGTTGTCGAGGCAGAGCACGCTGACGCCGTAGAACGGCACGCGGTTGATGAACTCCAGGTAGGCGGAGCGCACGCGGTCCATGTCGCCGTAGTAGTCGAGGTGCTCGGGATCGATGTTGGTCACCACCGCGATCGCCGGCGAGAGCAGCAGGAAGGTGCCATCGCTCTCGTCCGCCTCGGCCACCAACAGCTCGCCCTGTCCCAAACGCGCGCTGGTACCCATGGCGTGCAGCTTGCCGCCGATGACGGTGGTCGGGTCGAGCCCGGCACGCGCCAGGATGGTGGCGATCAGCGACGTCGTGGTGGTCTTGCCGTGCGTGCCGGCGACGGCGACGCCGTACTTCAGGCGCATCAGCTCGGCCAGCATTTCGGCGCGCGGGATGACCGGGATCTTCAGCGCCCGTGCCTGCACGACTTCGGGGTTGGCGTACTTCACGGCCGAGGAAATGACGACGACATCGATGCCCTCGACGACGGCCTCGGCGCGGTGGCCGTAGGTAATCACCGCCCCGCGCGCGGCGAGCCGGCGCGTGACCTCGGTCTCGCTGAGATCGGAACCGCTCACCCGATGCCCGAGGGTGAGCAGGACTTCGGCGATGCCGCTCATGCCGACGCCGCCGATGCCGACGAAGTGAATCCGCCGCGGTGTCTTGAACAGACTAGCCATGGCTCCTCCCCTCCCCCACAACTTCCCGGCACACCTCCCACCCGCGCGCCGCCGCGTCCGGCACCGCCAGGCGCCGCGCCGCCGCGCGCATCGACTCCAGCTTCGCCGGATCGCGCGCCAGCGCGACGATCGCCGCCGCCAGGCGCTCGCCGGACAGCTCGCGGTCGAGTATCAGCACCCCTGCTCCATCCACCGCCAAAACACTCGCGTTCGCTCGTTGATGATCGTCGGCCGCAAACGGATACGGCACCAGAATGGCCGCCTTGCCGAGCGCGGTCAACTCCGCCACGGTCGTTGCCCCGGCCCGGCACACGACCAGATCGGCCCGTCCGTAGGCCGCGCCCATGTCGTCGATGAAACCGTGCACGTCGGCCTTGATGTCGAGCGCGGCGTAGCGGTCTTGCAGCCACTCGCGGTCGATCGGTCCGGTCTGATGCACCAGGCACAGCCCCGGAATGGCCTCGCGCAGCGCGGGGGCCGCCGCGTAGAGCGCTTCGTTGATGCGGTGGGCGCCCTGGCTGCCGCCGAAGACGAGCACGGTGAACCCCCGCGGAACGTCACCCGGTGCCGCGGCCGTGAACGGCCGCACCGGGTTGCCGGTCAGCACCACCTTGGCGGCGGGGAAGTACGCGTTGGCGTCGGCGAACGTCGTGCACACGCGCTGGGCGAGACGACTGAGTGCGCGGTTGGCCCAGCCCGGACGCGCGTTCTGCTCGAGCAGCACGCTCGGTACGCCGCGCAGCCAGGCCGCCATCACAACCGGTGCCGAAGCGTAGCCGCCGACGCCGAGCACGACGCGGGCGCGAAACTCGCCGAGGATGCGCCACGCCTGCGCCACCGCCGCCGGCAACTGCCAGGCAAGCTGCAGCGCGCCGCGCCAGCCGCGCCCGCGCAGGCCGCGAATGGCGAGGGCGCGAAACGGAAAGCGGGTCTGCGGCACGACGCGCGCTTCGATGCCGAAGGCGCTGCCGACGAAGAGCACCGCCGTGCCGCTCTCGGCGCTCGCCGTCTCGGCCACCGCGAGTCCCGGAAAGAGATGGCCGCCTGTGCCCCCGCCCGCCACGATCATGCGCATCCTCAGCCCGTCATGCGCGACAGCGCCGCCAACAGCCCGATCTCGAGCATGGCGCCAAGCATGGCTGAGCCGCCGTAGCTCAAGAACGGCAGCGGTAGGCCTTTCGTAGGCAATAACCCCAACACCACCCCCACATTCACCACCGCGCTCAGCACTACCACTAACGTGAGGCCAAATGCCAGCACGCTGGCAAAGGAATCCGGGTGCCGCGCCGCGATCCGGAAGCCGCGCACGGCCACCACGGCAAACAGCAACAGCACCAGCGACACGCCGATCAGTCCGAGCTCCTCGCCGATGAGCGCGAAGATGAAGTCGGTGTGTGCCTCGGGCAGGAACAACATCTTCTGCCGGCTCTGCCCAAGCCCGACGCCACCGACGCCGCCGGAGCCGATGGCGAGCAGCGATTGGACGAGCTGAAAGCCGCAGCCCTGACTCTCGTCCCACGCGTGCATGAAGCACAGCAGCCGGCGCATGCGGTACTCCGCCAACGTCGCCAGCAGGCCGAGCCCCGTCGCGCCGGCCAGGCCGAGACCGATCACATGCGCCGGGCGCGCGCCCCCGACGAAGAGCATGAAGAACAGCAGCGCGCAGAGGATCGCGGCGTTGCCGAAGTCGGGCTGCAACAAGATGAGGCCGCTGCACGCGCCGACGATCAGCAACAGCGGCAGCACGCTGGTGGTGAACTGGCGCATGCCGTCGCGCTGGCGGCTGATCCAGCGCGCCAGGAAGATCACCATGGCGAGCTTGACCAACTCCGACGGCTGCAGGCTGAAGCCGCCGAACGACATCCAGCGGTGCGCGCCGTTGCGCTCGACGCCGAGTCCGGGCACTAGCACCAGCACCAGCGCCGCCACGCTGGCCAGCAACGCCACGTTGGCGTAGCGCTCGAGCAGCTCGAGGCGCAGGCGCGACACGGCGAGCATCGCCACACCGCCCATGACGACCGAGATCAGGTGCTTGCGGAAGAACAGGTACGGATCGCCGTAGCGCTCCTGGGCGTAGAAGTAACTGACGTTGAAGACCATCACGACGCCGAGGCCGATCAATCCGGCGACCGCGACCAGCAACCAGCCGTCCGGACGCGTCAGGCGCGGCATGACGAGACGCTCTTGCAGGCGGGCGATGGGGTGCAAGCGGTTCATAGGCGTTCCACCTCGCTGCGAAAGCGGCGGCCGCGCGCGGCGTAGTCGGTGAATTCGTCGAAGCTGGCGCAGCCCGGCGCGAGCACGACGCGCTGCCCTGGCCGCGCCACGGCGGCTGCAGCAACCACGGCGTCTGCCATCCCGGCGACCACGTGCGACGGCGCCGCGCCGTCGAGCTGCACGGCGATGTCGGCGCCGGCGGCGCCGAAGCACACGACGTGCACCACCCGCTGGCGCACCAGCGCGCGCAGGGCGGCAAAGTCGCCGCCTTTGTCGTAGCCGCCGAGCAGCAGCACGATGTCGCCCGGGAAGCTGCGCAGCGACTTCTCGACGGCGCCGACGTTGGTGGCCTTCGAATCGTCGTAGTATTCGACCCCGCCGCATTCGCGCACGAGCTCGAGACGGTGCGGCAGCGCGGTGGTCTGCCGCAGCGCTTGGCGAATCGCTTCCGGCGCAACGCCCCAGGCGGTCGCCGCCGTGATGGCGGCCTGGATGTTCTCGCGGTTGTGCTCGCCGCGCAGCGGACTGTCGGACAGGGCAAAGCGCTGCGGCTGTCCGGCGGTCCACACCACCACGTCATCGCCGTCGAGGAAGGTACCGAACTCCACCGGCTCGCGGCCGAACGAGATCACCGCCGCGCGCGTCTGGCGGCGCTGCTCCCACACCCAGGCGTCGTCGCGGTTGAGCACGGCGACGTCGGTCGCCTCTTGATTGGCGAGCAGCCGCGCTTTGGCGGCGCCGTAGTCGGCCGGGTTGGGATAGCGGTCCTGATGGTCCGGTGTCAGATTGAGCAACACTGCCACGCGCGGCTGAAACGCCTCCACCCACTCGAGTTGGAAGCTCGAGACCTCGACGACCGCGGCGTCATAGGGCTGCGCGTCGACGACCGCCTGGGCGAGTGGCGTGCCGAGGTTGCCGCCGACGAATACGCGTTGGCCATCGGCGGCCAGCATCGCGCCGAGCAGCACCGTGGTCGTGCTCTTGCCGTTGGTGCCGGTGATCGCCAGCAGCGGGCAGGAGAGCAGGCGCGCGGCGAGCTCAATCTCGCTCCACACCGGAATGCGCCGCGCCACCGCGTCGGTCAGCAGCGGATGATCGCGCGGCACGCCGGGACTCGGCACCACCAGCGCAACGCCGTCGAGGGAGGCGTGACGGTCGTCGCCGCGCTGCAGCTCGACGCCGGACGGCCAGGACGGATCGGCTTCGGCGCTCGCGGCGCGGTCGAGCACGCGCACGCGCGCGCCGCGCATCGCCAGCAGGCGCGCAGCGGCGCGCCCGGTGCGCGCGGCGCCGATGACCACGGTGCGTGCGCCGTCGAGTGCGATCATCGCAGCTTCAGGGTGCTCAGCGCGGCCAGCGCGCAGATGATCGACACGATCCAGAAGCGCACGATGATCTGCGGCTCCGGCCAGCCCTGCAGCTCGAAGTGGTGGTGGATCGGCGCCATGCGGAAAATGCGCTTGCGGCGCAGCTTGTAGGAGGCCACCTGGAGAATCACGGAGAGCGCCTCGACGACGAACACGCCGCCGGCGACCAGCAGCACGACCTCCTGCTTGGTGAGCAGCGCGACGATGCCGAGCGCGGCGCCGAGCGGCAGCGCGCCGACGTCGCCCATGAACATCATCGCCGGGTAGGCATTGAACCACAGGAAGCCGAGCCCGGCGCAGAGCAATGCGCCGCAGAAGATCGCCACCTCGCCGACGCCGGCGACGTACGGGATCTGCAGGTACTCGGCGAGCTTCGAGTTGCCGGTGACGTAGGCGAAGATGCCGTAGGTGAACGCGGTCGTCATCACCGGCCCGATCGCCAGACCGTCCAGGCCGTCGGTCAGGTTGACCGCGTTCGACGCGCCGACCACGACCACCGCGGCGAACGGCACGTACCAGAAGCCGAGCTCGAAGCCGAGCGTCTTGACGAAGGGGAGATAGACCGTGGTCTGGAAACCCGGCAGCAGGTACAGAAACACGGCCGCCGCCAGGGCGACCGCGAATTGCCAGCCGAACTTGGCGCGCGCCGGCATGCCCTTTGAATTCGCCAGCGTGAGCTTGCGGTAGTCGTCGGCAAAGCCGATGGCGGCAAAGCCGACCGTCACGGCGAGCGCGACCCAGATGTAGACGTTGGTGAGATCGGCGAGCAGCAGGGTGGAAAGAATCAAAGAGAACAGGATGAGCGTGCCGCCCATGGTCGGCGTGCCGGCCTTGGTCAGGTGGCGCTCGGGTCCGTCCGGGCGGATCGGCTGCCCGATCTGCCGCGCGATCAGGCGGCGGATCAGCCACGGTCCGAAGAGGAACGAGATCAGCAAGGCGCTCAGCGCGGCGAGCACGGTGCGGAACGTGATGTAGCGAAACACGTTGAAGACGCTGTACGCGCTGTGGAGGGGGAAGAGCAGATGATAGAGCATCACGACCGGCCCCCCGCTTCTTCCAGCAACGCCGCCACTTCCGCCATGCGCGCCCCGTAACGGCGCACGGCCGGATCGTTGTCGGGGCCGCGCGATGCCTTGACCAGGATCGCATCACCGGGGCGCCACAGCGCCGTCAGCACGGCCGCGGCCGCCTCGCCGTCGCTGCAGCGGTGGATCTCCATGCCCGGAGCCACGGCGCGTGCACCGTCGACGATCGGGTCGGCCCCCGGCCCCACCGCCACCAGGATCTGAATGCCGAGGCGCGCCGTCAGGCGCCCGAGGTCGCGGTGCAGCGACTCGGTCTGGGCGCCGAGCTCGCGCATCTCGCCGAGCACCGCGATCGAGCGACCCGGTTGACGCGCCAGCGCGCGCAGTGCCGCTTCCATGCTCGCCGGGTTGGCGTTGTAGCCATCGTTCACGACGGTGACGCCGTTGGGCAGTTTCACCACTTGCATGCGCATCGGCGGCGGCGTGACCGCCTCGAGGCCGGCGGCAATGGCGGCCAGGTCGATACCGAGGCCGTGGGCGACGGCCGCGGCGGCGAGCGCGTTGGACACGTTGTGGGCGCCGGACAGCGGCAGGCGAACCGGTGCGGTGCGACCGGCGACGGCGAGGTCGAACCCGAGGCCATCGAAGCCCGTGTCGCGCACCGCGTGCGCCGCGACCTCGCGACCGGCGCCGAACTCGACGCGCCGGCCGGGGAATGCCTCGGCGACGCGCACGACCCACGCGTCCTCCATGTTCACGGCCGCGACGGCGTCACTCGACATGCCGGCAAACAGCTCGCCTTTGGCCGCGGCGACGCCGGCGATGTCGCCGAGCCCTTCGAGATGCGCCGGACCGATGTTGGTGATCACGCCGACGTCGGGCGCCGCGATCTCCGCCAAGCGCGCGATTTCGCCCGGCGCGTTCATGCCCATCTCGAGCACCGCGACGGCCTCGTCGCCGGTGAGGCGCAACAGCGTGAGCGGCAAGCCGACCAGATTGTTCTCGTTGCCGTGCGTCTTCAGCACGGCGCGGCGCGGTGGGACGAAGCTCGCCTGGGCGCAGATGGCGGCCACCATCTCCTTGGTGGTCGTCTTGCCGTTGCTGCCGGTGATGGCAGCGACACGCAGCGGCTGGCGCCGGCGGGTGGAGGCCGCCAGGTCGCCAAGGGCGCGCAGCGTGTCGGACACCAGCAGCGCGCGGGTCGGATCGACGCCGGTGGGCACGCGTTCGACGAGCACGGCGGCCGCGCCGTGACGCAGTGCGGCGGCGGCGTGGTCGTGTCCGTCGTGATGTGGCCCGCGCAAGGCGACGAACAACGCCCCGGGCGGCAGGCGGCGCGAGTCGGTGCTCACCGATTCGATGCGTCCCGCAGCGGCGGCGGGCAGCGCGGCGCCGGTGGCCGCCGCAATCTCCGCCCATGTCCAGCTCATCTTTGGCCAGTCTTGCCAGCTCGCCAGGGCCTGCGCCATAGGGGTCACGAGGCGCCGGAGCCGAAGGTCAGCATCAGCTCGCCGGAGCTCGGCGCCGACCCGGGCGGCGGTTCCTGCGCGACCACGTACCCGGAGCCATCGACTTGCACGCGCCAGCCACCGCGCTGCGCCCGGACCAGGGCTTCGCGCATGCTCAGGCCGAGAAAGCTGGGGGTGCCGCCGATCAGCGAGGCAGGCGATTCGCTGCTCACCAACGTCACCGACTGACCCAGCAGCGGCGGCGCGGCGGGCGGCGGCAAAGCCCGACGCGGGGCGGCGCGGCGCATGATGCCGCGGCGTTCGAGACCGTATTCGGCGATGCGGCGAAAGACCGGCGCCGCGACCACGCCGCCATAGGTCGCCTTCTTCGGGGTGTCGACGACGACGAGAATCACCAGCTGTGGGTGCTCCGCCGGCACGAAGCCGACGAACGACGACATGCGGGCGCGGGCGTGGTAGCGCCGCGTGACCGGATCGACCTTCTGGGCCGTGCCGGTCTTGCCGGCGACGCTGATGCCCTCGATGCGCGCGTTGCCGCCGGTGCCCGCTTCCACGACGCGGCGCAGCATCGCCGTCACCTGCGCCGCCGACTCGGGCGAGATCACTTCGGCGTCGACGTGCGGTTGACCGGCGTAGCGCACGTGTCCGTTCTCCTCGACGATGCGGCGCACGGCGTAGGGGCGCATCAAGCGGCCGCCGTTGGCGATGGCGGCGAAGGCGCGGACCAGCTGCAACGGCGTGACGGCGATGCCCTGCCCGAAGGCGGTGGTGATCAGATGAATGCGCCCCCAACGCTCGGTGGGGCGCAGCAGACCGGCGACCTCGCCGGGCAAGTCGATGCCGGTCGGTCGGCCGAAGCCGAAGCGCGCCAGCGCGGCGCCGAAGCGCTCGCGGCCGAGCCGCTCGGCGACCTTGGCCGAGCCGATATTGCTCGACTGCGCGATGACGTCGGCGAACTCCAATGTGCCGTGCGGATGGGAGTCGTGGATCACCCGGCGCCCGACCGGGAAGTGACCGTTCTCGCAGAAGATCTTCTCTTGCGGCGCGACCAGTCCCGATTCCATCGCTTCGGCTGCCAGGATGGCTTTGAATGTCGAGCCGGGCTCGTACGAATCGGCGATCAGTCGGTTGCGCCACTGGGCCGGCGACGCGCTGCCGAAGTGGTTGGGGTCGATGCGCGGTACGGACGCCATCGCCAACACCTCGCCGGTCTCGGGCGCCAGCACGATCGCCGAGGCGGCTTCCGCCCCAAACTCCGCCACCACAGCCTCCAGCTCGGCCTCGGCGACGTGCTGTAACCCGGCGTCGAGCGTCAGCTCGACGCGCGCACCGACACGCGGGAGCGGCCTCCACCGCTCATGCACCACCATCCTCCGCCCCCGCGCGTCGCGCTCGACGTCCAGTGCCTCCACCTCGCCACGTAAGTCCGCATCGAGCACGCGCTCGATGCCCTCTAGGCCCTGGCCGTCGATGCCCGTAAACCCCAACACGTGGCCCGCCAACGGGCCGCGTGGATAAACTCGTTGCCGCGTCGGCTCGCTGCCGATACCCGGCACGCCGAGCCGCTCGATCGCCGCCCAACGGTCGGGCGCCACCTGGCGCGACAACCACACGAACGGCGCGCGACTGGCCGCCTTTTCGGCGACCGCGCCCGGCGGCAGGTCGAGCAGCTCGGCTACTGCCGCCAGCGTGCTGGCATCGGCCTTCAGCTCGCGCGGCCGCAGGGAAACCGCCACCGACTCGCGCGTCAGCGCCAGCGCCTCGCCGTAGCGGTCGACGATGGGCCCGCGCTGCGGCAGCGTCGACACCCGCTGCGTGTGCTGGCGGTTCGCCTTGGCGCGCAAGGCGGGGCCGTCGAGAACGGTGAGCTGCACGGCGCGCCCGATGAGCACGACGAACACGGCCGCAAACAGCCCCCCCGTGGCCGCCAGGCGCATGCGCAGCGCGCGCCGGCCGGTCATCGCAAGGTCTCCTCTTCGTGGCGCTGCGGCGGCCGCATGCCGAGCCGTTGTGCCGCGAGCTTCTCCAACAGTCCGCCGGCGTCGGCCGCGGCAGCCTCGACCGCGAGGTCCCGCCCCTCCTCCTCCAACCGCTCCACGAGCTGCCGCGTCGCCGACAGATGGTACCCGGCCTCCGTCACTTGCAGCCGCACCCACACATAGCCGAGCAGCAGGAGCACGCTCAGCACGCCCAACAGGGCGCCCCACACCATCAATCCCCGCAACTCCTCGGTGACGTGAAACGGCACGTTGGCCGGGCGCCAGACGCGGTCTCCGGCGGCGTTGCCGGCGCGTCCGACCGAGCCCATTGCGGGTCTTGCTAGGGAGGCGGGTACCATGTCTTCAGATTCCGAACCCAGGAATGAGCTGCGGATTGTCGATCGCCACGCGCTCGCCGGATTCGAACACCGGCTGCCACGCCTCGCGCGCCCAGATGCGAAAGATGTTGAGTGCCCCGGTGAACACCAGATCCTTGCCCAACCCGGCGTAATCGCGCAGACGCGTCGGCAGCAGAATCCGCCCCTGCTTGTCGAGCGGACACTCCTGCGCGCTGGGGACGTAGTAGTTCAGGTAGAAGTTGGCGCGCTCGGGGTCGAGGTCCGTCTTGGCGAGCAGCCGCCGTTCGAAGTCGGCCCAGGCCTGGTAGGGGTACGCATCGAGGCAGGGCTTACCCGCCATGCGCGAGTTGGTAATGACCAGTCGGACCTCTTCGCCGCCGGGCCCCAACACCTCGCGGAGCTTCAGCGGGACATTCACACGGCCCTTATCGTCTGTCTTCTGCTCGAACGTGCCGCGAAACATGCATCACCGCTGGTCTGACTCACCACCCACGCGCCTACTCCCCCACACATACCCACCGTCACCCACCCGGCCCCATATCGCCATCCAGTCTGACCGTCAAGAAGAAAAAGCCGAGACGACGTACAAATTTTCGTGGCCGAGCGGGATATGGAGCCGAGACAGCGCTTGCTGCTATGGTACGGGCGACCGGAGAGGGTCAGGCAGTCGCTCGCCCCACCGCGGGCGGGAGGAAAGTCCGGACTCCACAGGGCAAGGTGGCCGCTAACGGCGGCCCCGAGTGATCGGGGGAAAGTGCCACAGAAAGGAAACGGCCCCGCGGTTCGCCGCGGGGAGTCGGTGAAACGGAAGGCTCAGACCTCCGGCGGCATCGGTGACGATGCCGCGCGGCAAACCCCACCCAGAGCAAGACAAATGTGAGGTAGCGCGGCCCGCGCAACGCCTCCGGTACGTCGCTAGAGCCGGCGGGCAATCGCCGGTCGAGAGGAATGACTGCCGCCCCTACTTCGGTGGGGGAACAGAATCCGGCTTATCGACCCTCTCCGGTCGATTTTCCGGGAACGCCAATCTCCCGATTGGCGTTCCCCGCGCTCAGCGTGCCGTCGGCGCCGACTCCGCCGCCGGTTCCGGACGCCAGTACATGATGCGATGGCAGTTCGGGCACTGGCGGATGTCGCGGAACTTCTGCAGCTCGTTGAACATCTGCGGCGGCACGTTCATGTGGCAGCCGAGACAAACGCCCTGGCGCACGGTGACGACCGCGCTGCCGCCACGCCGCTGGAATATCTGCTCGTACTTGCTGCGCAGTGACGGATTCATGCCTTGCGCCACTTCGTCGCGGCGGTGGCGCTCGCCATCGACCTGGCCGCGCAGATCGGCCGCTTCGGCACGCCGCGCCGCGACCTCGTCGGGAATCTGCGCCTGCATCGCCGCCAGCGCCGCCTGCGCCTCGCCGACGCGGGCCGTGACGGCCTCCAAGGTCATCATGATCGAGAGCAGATGCTCTTCGAGCTGTTGGTTCGATTCCTTGGTGAGGTCGATCTCGCGCTGAATGGCCATCAGCTCGGTCGCGTTGCGCACCCGGTTGAGCCGCATGCGCCGGTCGCGGATCTTGCCGCCATCGGCTTCGAGCTGTGCCTCCAGCTCGAGGCGCTGGCTCTCCAGCGCGTCGCGCTCCGCCGTCAGCTGCGCCACGCCCTGCTGCTGCCGCGCCAGCTCGGCCTCGAAGCTGTCCGCTTCGCCGGTCAGCAACGCTGCCCGGTCCGCCTTGTCCTTGATCTGGCAGTCGATCTCTTGCAACGCCGCCAGCCGATCTATCTCTGCATCGAATGTCTGTTCCACGATTGCCATCTCTTCCGCTAAGTGAGTGGGCCCACCAGGATTCGAACCTGGGACCTACCGGTTATGAGCCGGCGGCTCTGACCAGACTGAGCTATGGGCCCGGGGTTGTTGGTCGTTGTGCCCCCTGTGATGGGGGCGTCGAATCGGCGCGGTAGTCTGGTTCATCCTGCGCCCCTTTGCCGCCGCCGCAGCTCGTTGAGTGTCTCCAGCTGGGCGCGCGTGCTTGCTTCGTCTCCGGAACGTTCCGCCTGGCGCAGCGCCGCCGCGATCGGACGCCGCTGCCGCCGTTCCGCGTCCGACTCCAGGCGTGCGACCAGATCTTCGACCAGGTGCGAGCGATCCATCTCGCCGCCGAGCGGACCACTGCCGAGCAGCACCGCCGTCAGATGACGCGCCATGGTCTGCGGCAATGCCTCCACCACCTCGCCCACCGCGCGGCCGTGCTGCCACGCGTCGATGAGGCGCGCCCCCGCCTGCGCCAGGTCGGCATCGGTGAACAGCTCCAGGCAGCCGCGCTCCGCCACCCGCGCCGCCACCGTCGCATCGACGGCCATCGCCTCGATCAGCGCGCGCTCTGCCGCGGGCCACTTCGGTGGCGCGACCTCCACTGGCTGCGCGGCCGGAGACGGCGCCGACGGCACCGCGCGGCGGGCGCGGCGGAAGATCTCCTCGTCGACGCCGAGGCGCGCCGCCGCCTGGCGCGCCAACATCTCGAACTGCACGTCGCTGCTCACCCGGGTCAGAATGCGCTTCACATCCTCCGCCGCCCGCACGCGCTCCGGCAACGTCGCGCCCGACGGCGCCACGCGGTCGAAGTAGAAATCGGGCAACGGCGGCGCCGCGTCGAGCAGCGCGTCGAACGCGGCGCGGCCCTGCGAGCGGATGAAGCTGTCGGGATCGAATCCGTCGGGCAGGAACACCGCGCGTCCCCACACCCCCGCCTCGGCGCAGACGGCAAACGCGCGTTCGGCGGCTTTGCGCCCGGCCTGGTCGCCATCGAAACAGAAGAACAGCGTCAGCTGATCGCCGCCGAGCGGCTGCAGTTGGCGCAGTTGGGCGACGGTCAACGCCGTCCCGAGTGTCGCCACCGTGTACGGCACGCCCTCCTGCGCCAGCAGCACTGCATCGAGGTAGCCCTCGACCAGGACGGCGCGGTCGCTGGCGCGGATGGCGTCGCGCGCCTCGGCGATCCCGTACAACCCTTCGCCCTTGTGAAACACGGGCGTCTCCGGCGAGTTGAGGTACTTGGGTTGCTCGGTGCCGAGCGCGCGGCCGCCGAAGGCGATCACCCGCCCGCGCCGGTCGCGGATCGGGAACATCACGCGACCGCGGAAACGGTCATAGACCCCGCCGTCCGACGCCCGCCGCGCCAACAGCCCGGCTTGCAACGACACGTCGGGCGCTACCTTGCGCCCCGCCAGCCACGCGGCGAGAGCGTTGCCGCCAGCCGGTGCGAAGCCGATCCCGTAGCGCTCGACCGCCTCCGGTTTGACGCCGCGCTCGCTGAGATAGCGGCGCGCCGCCGTGCCGGCCGCGCTCTGCCAGGTGCGCTGGAAGAACGTCGCCGCCTCGGCATTGGCCGCCCAGAGCCGCTCGCGCAGCGCCGCGGCCGGATCGGAAGCGCCGCGCTCCGGCAGCGCAATCCCGGCCCGCTTGGCGAGTTGCTCGACCGCCTCGGGAAACTCCAGGCGCTCGATGCGCATGAGGAAGTGGAACACCGTGCCGCCCGCCCCGCAGCCGAAGCAGTGGAACAGGCCGCGTTCCTCGTTGACGGTGAACGACGGCGTCTTCTCGCCGTGGAACGGACAGAGGCCGAGATGGTTGCGCCCGGCGCGCTTGAGGCTGACGTAGGCTGAGACGACCTCGACGAGACTGGTGCGATCGCGGATGGCCTGCAGCGTCTCATCGGGGATTCGGCCAGCCATCGCCACCCTCACGCCGGGCCGGCCTCGTCGGGCACGGCCGCTTGGCGCAGTCCGGCGCGGATCACGGAGCCCGCCGCGGCGATCATCGGCTTGGCCATGCGCGAATCCATGAGGTGGCGGTCGAGACCGGGCACGACGGGGAAAAGATGGAAGAAGAGCAGCACGAAAGCCAGAATCGCCACTCCCTTGGCGGCGGCAAAGAGCGCTCCCGCCACATGGTTCACCCGCCGCAACATCAGCG